>DDZY01000108.1:0-4614 GCA_002346525.1 Proteobacteria bacterium UBA2996 | reverse complement strand
GATCGCTACCGCGGGCAGTTTCTGCGTTCAGACCTTCTCGTCAATGTAGCCTTAAGTGCCATTGAAATTGCCTGTTGGGATATCAAAGGCAAGGTTCTCGGGGTGCCCTGTTACGAACTTTTTGGTGGACCCTATCGGGACACGGTACCCTGTTACGGCAACTACTGGTTTATGAAGACCCGAATGGGCAGCACCAGCGTTGGAGAATATGCAGAGAGCGCCGCCCGCGCAGTGGAAAATGGTTTCCGGGCCCTGAAGTGGAGCCCCTTCGGCTACGCTGCCCATGCGATGACACCAGAGCAAGAGCACATTACCGTGGAATGTGTCCGGCAGGTCCGCGAGGCGGTGGGGCCGGATATCCACCTGATGGTCGATGCGCATGGCCGCTTTGATCTGCCCCAGGCACGCCGGCTCGCTCAACGGTTCGAGGAATTCGATCTTTATTTCATGGAGGAACCCCTCCCTCCTGAAAACCTCGATGCCTACGTGGAACTCAAGCACAGCACCTGCACTCCCATTGCTACCGGTGAGCGCTATGTCGCCCGCTTTCAGTTTCGGGAGCTGCTGGAAAAATACTGCTGCGACTATATCCAGCCCGATGCAATCTATACCGGCGGGATGAATGAACTACGCAAGATTGCAGCTATGGCGGAGGCCTACTATTGCCCGGTCATTCCCCACAACTGCAACGGCCCGGTTTGTACGGCGGCCTCCATCCACGCCGCGGCATGCATGCCGAATTTCCGGATCCTTGAATATATTCCCGTGCCAGAACGTGAGGATGTTCTTGTTGAGCCTCTGGTCATGAAGGACGGCGCTTTTGAATTACCCACCGGACCAGGTCTTGGAGTCGAACTCAACAAGGCGGTGTTTGACCAATATGTTTACAAGCCTCGTGATCTCGACCACTTCACTCCGGTACGTGAGATTGTGCTGTAACTCTTTTTCACTCGGACGCGCGATTCGGGTGAAAAACGTATCTGTGGTTCCAACCCCCAGGAAAGTCTGGCAATTCCATATGCAAATCAACTGGCAGAGCATCCGGGAATGATGAATACCGGGTCTCAAAGCTATGCCGAGATCGATCTCGATGCCCTGATTCATAACTTCAGGTGCATGGAGCAGCTTGCGGGGCCGAGCAAAAAGCTGATCGCCTCCATCAAGGGCAATGCTTACGGGCACGGTGTAGTGGAGGTCGCCCAGGCGCTTGAGACGGCCGGTGCTTATGCGTTGATGACAGGGAGTCTGGATGAGGCCCGTGATCTGCGGGATCACGGGATCACACTGCCAATTCTGCTGTTTGCCTTCTCAACCGATGAACTGGCGCTGCAGGCCGCCCGGGAAGGATTTGTTCCGACCTTGACATCCCATGCCTCGGCTAGGACGCTTTCCCGTGAAGCTAAAGAGACGGTATCGGTCTACCTCAAAATCGATACCGGCCTCGGCCGGTTGGGTGAGCCACTCGCCAGCGCCAGGGAGTTTGTCGAGAGAACATCAGAGCTCAAGCACTTGCAGATCGACGGCATCTACACGCATGTTCCGTTTTCACAAACTTCGAATGCAAGTTGGGCAGTTGAAAAACTGAAGGCTTTTGACCATTTTCTTGCAACCCTCGAAAGTGACGGTCATGCCTTTCCGGTTACCCAGGCAATGGCCAGTTCCTGTCTGCTTGCCGGGCTTAAGGACAACTGTTCGGCCGTGTGTTTAGGGCATGCACTCTACGGATTGTCACCCTTTTCTGTAGAGTCTCATGATACCCACAAAGATCTCAAACCAGTGCTGACTGGTTTAAAATCAACTTTGATTCATATCGGACATCTCCAAGCCGGCTCCGATATTGCCATTGGGGGTTTGTATGGACTTGAGCGGCCCCGGACTGTCGGTGTTCTACCATTGGGATTGGCACAGGGGATTTCCAGTCCCCAGCCGGACAAGGAACTAGTCACTCTGGTCGCTGGCCGTCGCTGCAGGGTACTGTCGGTCTCGCTCGAGCATTGCACGATCGACCTGGACGGCGCCGGTCACGTAGTCGTTGGCGATCCTGTGACGCTCATTGGCTACGATGGAGAAGAGCAGATGACGCTGGCCGAAGTGGCCGGTGCATCTGGCATTGGTCCCCTGGAAATGTTGATGCAGTTTTCAGGAAGAATTCCAATCAGGTATCCCGGAAAATCGGAGGGTGCGCCAAAACCCCAGGAGAAGTTTTGCGCTAATAAACATTAGTTAATATGAGAGAAAGATTATGAAAAAAAACCGATACTCAACCGTATTTGCGCTTTCACTTGCTACCGGAATATGTTTTACGTTCTCCGGGGGCGGCGAGTTTGCGCTCGCAAGTTCCACGATGGACAACTCTTCCTCGGGACATGATCATTCAAGTCATGATCATGGCGACGATCATTCAGGCCACTCAATGAATAATGGGAGCATGACAGTGGACGTCAGTCCTGAGCAAACGTCCACGTCGGGAAACTTCGTAGTTCGCCTAGATCACGGTACCGATACCTTGCCACTGAATAAGATCCACAAGTGCACTATTGAGATCGTAGATAGAAAAGGAAGCCCAATCGACGGGGCAGTGATTATGGTAGACGGGGGAATGCCAGCGCATGGACATGGTTTGCCGACTACGCCGAAAGTGACGAAAAGTCTGGGGGCCGGCAAGTATTTGGTGGAGGGGATCAGATTCTCAATGCCAGGGATGTGGCAATTAACGTTTCATATTCATGTGAATGGTGAAAAGGATGTCGTAATCTTCAACTTTAAGGTCTGAGTCGCGTCAATTACCTAGGGTCCTCAACTAAAGCGAAGTGTAGAGATGCAAAGTATCACTTGGTTGGACCGGCAATTGAGATTGGCATTAATAGGTTTGCTGCTCGGGTGGAGTTCAGCCTTGGCGGCAATCGGATGGACTGACGAAGAGCGGGCGCTACTGAAATCATTGCAACTTGAGAGTCATATCTTTAACACGCCGAGTGCCTCGAATCGATACGCAGACGATGAGACAGCAGTGACCCTGGGCCATCAGTTGTTTTTCGACAAAAGATTCAGCGTCAATGGGCAGGTCTCCTGCGCCTCATGCCATATTCCGGAAAAGATGTTCATTGATGGGTTGCCACTAGCAACAGGAGGTGTGGCAACCACGGATCGAAAGACCATGACAATCATCGGAGTTTCTGTAAGTCCCTGGCTTTTCTGGGATGGTCGGAAGGATAGCTTGTGGTCTCAGGCACTTGGACCTTGGGAGAGCGCAGCGGAGCATGGGGGAAATCGTCTCCAGTATGCGCGGCTCATTGTAGAGCACTACGGAGACTCGTATAGGTCAATATTTGGCCAACTACCGAAATTGGAAGATGGAACGCGTTTCCCAGCTAATGCCTCGCCAAATTCATCTGATGCCGCTGAGAGAGTTGCGTGGGAGAATATGTCCGCGGAAGATCAGGACGCGATCTCGACAGTGTTCGCAAACATGGGAAAGGCGGTGGAAGCTTACCAGCGCCGATTCCTGCCGGCGAGGGCGCGTTTTGACGCCTACGTAGAGGAAGTATTGGCATCGTCTAATGGAATACCCCAGCCACGAAGTCTTTCGAAGCAAGAAGAGGAAGGACTGCGTTTGTTCATAAGCGAGGAAGGGGGACGCTGCATTCAGTGCCATAATGGCCCGTTGTTTTCCAATAATGAATTCCACAATACGGGCGTACCTCCCTTGGAAGGTAGAACGCCGGACCGAGGGCGGGCGGCCGGAGTCGAAGCTGTTCTTGCCGATGAATTCAATTGTTTAAGTAAGTTCAGCGATGCAGACCCTAACAGTTGCGAAGAGTTAAGGTTTGTCAAGTCGAGCGGCCCAGAACTTGAGGGAGCGATGCGAACGCCCTCTCTGCGAAATATCACTCACCTAGCCCCGTTCATGCACCAGGGCCAATTCTCTACTCTTAAGGATGTCCTGATGCACTATAAGGAGGCGCCTCAGTCTTTAATCGGTCATACTGAATTAACCCCGCTCCAACTTGATGATCGACAGTTGGCAAGTATTCAGGCATTTCTTTCTGCTCTGGACGGAGGAGTAGACGCACCTCAGCACCTGATCCAAACCCCGTCCTTACCCTGATCACGATTTCAATAGCGAAGGCGTTATGGCAATAGTTAAGAGAAAGTGTTGTCTCCTGGGGCTTAGCGCGTTTCTTGCTTTGATTTGCGCCGGCCACCCTTTTGCCGGGCAAAAGTATTTACCTGTCACGAAGAGTGGGCGCTGGTGAAGTTAGAACGGATCGAAGATGGCCACTCAAGCCATGCGCATTACCACCGATATGTTCATTCAGACCCCCAAAGACGCCGTGTAATCGCTGGACAAGTCGCAGCACGGTTTATCGAGATCAATGCAGATTCTACTGATGCCTATCGAGCGAGCGCGAAAGCGCTTATTCGTGACCTTGGAAACTTAATTAGTGAGTTAGAAAAAGAAGCAACGGTGTAAGCCCGATGGAACTACAGATCGGTGCATCCCGCGCAGCTCACTCCAGTGTGCGGGATTATGCTGTAGTCCTTTGACCCGCCTCTTTCTAGCCGCTACGCTAACCCTGAAATATTCCGACGCCGTAAGGAGATAATGAAATG
>DDZY01000159.1:2055-6677 GCA_002346525.1 Proteobacteria bacterium UBA2996 | reverse complement strand
TGTCTTTTGCCGATTGGAAAGCTGATGCACGCGATGAAGACGAGAATGCAGCTGCGGCACTGGCGTGTCTTGAATTGCTGAACAACGGATTTACCGCTTTCGTAGAACCCGGCACAGCATTTTCCCCTGATGCGGTGGCATCCGCTGCCGAGCAAGTCGGTGTCCGGGGAGCTGTAACCGACCCTTACCTTTGGGATCGAGCCGATATCCTTGAACACGCTGGAGGCCTGCGGAGTGAATCATTACTAAAACGTTCGCCTCCGGAAACTGATTACGCCATCGGCGCGTTGGGTGGTCAGTTGTTCCGCAATCGTGATCCGGATGCACTGGTGCGCGGTTATGTTTCACTCTATGGAGAGGGCACTGCATCGGACGACCTAGAGAAAGCGGCAAAGGAGGTGGCCGATCATCACAAAGTGGTGTTTCAGCAACACGAAGGTTATCTGCCGCAGATTGCAGTCCTGCAGAAGACGCAACTGGGTGTGTCTCGAATGGTGCACCTGTCTAATCTAGGCGTCCTCGATCAGAATTCGACACTGATTCATGTCAATGCGATCTTCGATGAAGATGCGGCTGCCATGGCTCAGACGAACCTCTCCATCATCTGGTGTCCAGTGGCTTATCTCTCCCTGGGTATTCATGAAGACGCGCCGTGCCGGATACCCGCCTTGGCTCGTATGGGTATCAACGTGGCGCTCGGTACGGATGGTGCCCTGGAATGCACTATTGGTGACGCCGGGCGGGCTGCTTACCTGGTTGCAAAAGATGCGCGAGATCCAATCAGCTATACCCAGGTTGTCGAAATGCAGACGATTAACGCGGCGGTCGCCTCGGGGCTTGGAGATATAACAGGCAGTCTGGAAAAAGGAAAACGTGCCGACATCGTCGTCCGAAGAGATGATGTGCCCGAGGCCCGGCCTGGATTTAATCCAGTCCACCAGATGGCGCTGACTGCCCGCGCAGGTAGTGTGAGGACCGTCATTGTCGACGGTATTCCGGTCTACGGTGACGGCCAACCACTCAGGGTCGATGCGGAATCCGTGTATGCTAACGCGCACGCCTCTGTAAAGCGTCGAGTCGACCGTCTGGGTATCGATGCGGTGCCTGCGTGGCCCGTGCAGTAAATTAGCCTACTACAAGGACAGCAGTCGCTGAGCGGTCTTGCCGATGATGTTGTCGATATCTTCTTCCGAGATCACATCCTTACAGTGCGTTCTAAACGAATCTAATGTCTGGCGGTAGTTGCAAAAGCGTTCGACATTGGGCATGTCTGTACCCCACATGAGGCGGTCCGAGCCCATTGTGTCGACAAGTTGACTGATCGTGTTGTGCAACTCCAGGTAGGGGTAGTCGAAAACGTTGCCTAGCGAAATTTGGAAGAGTAACTGCAGCCTCGCGTTGGATTCCAAAAATGGGCGGAATATCGCATCGGGCAGTTCAAGATGTTTGTCGCGGAGGAAGAGGCGCCAGGGGAACCCATGCGTTAGAACCGCTGGCGTGTCTGGATAAGTTTCAAGCCAGCTTTTCCAAATATCGAGTTGCACCAGATAGTTTTCGAGTGATGGCTTAGGCTTCGCGTGGATTGTAAAAAAGACCGGTTTGCCAAGGGCGGTCACGCCGTCCCAGAAGGAACGACAGGCTTTTGAGTTCCAAGACGATGTGACGCCGTGCCTGAAGCGTGGACTGTTACCGAACTGCAGTCCACACAGTCCGAGTTGATAGGCGTTTTCAACTTCAGCAATTGCCGCCTCGGGATCATTCTCGATTTCCCATTCTTTGACGCTGGCGAGGCCGAGCAATCTATCGGGAAAATCTCGAACGCATTGCGCGGTGAAGTCATTGATCAATCCCATAATCGGATTGACGTGAAGCAGTGCTCGATCGACACCAACATGATCCATCTGGGCGACCATCATTGCCGCCGAGTGCGAGAGGTCGACGAGGTAAGGCGGTAGATACTGTTTGGCGTAGGTTTTACCGTCGCTCGTCCAGATAAATTTTCCGTACCCCCCAGAGCGAAAATTGACCTCGTGCAGACCTCGGAGGGTAAGATCGTTCGGTTCGCTGAGCATGCTGTTGTCGCCCAGTGATCCGTCATCCAGGCAGAATACGGGTTGGTGATGATCTGCCATCTCACGTTGCAGATATTTAAGGTGTGCAGCGCTGTCAGCGAAGCCGTTCGCCTCACCTAGCGGTGGAAAGCAGTATGCATGTGCATCGATGATCATTGAACTGTCTCATAGGTGATTATTAGGAAAGGCACCGTTATGTCCCCCCCCAGTGCAGTTGACTGAGGAATCGCTGGGTGCGCTCATTGCTGGCACGGGAGAAAATTTGTTCCGGAGCGCCTTCCTCAATGATGATTCCCTCATCGAACATGACGACGCGATCGGCGACCTTCTCCCCAAAGCTCATCTCGTGTGTGACCACCAGCATTGTCATCCCGTCATCAGCCAGTTGTTTCATGGTGCTGAGGACCTCACCGACTAATTCAGGATCCAATGCAGATGTGACTTCGTCAAATAGCATCACTTTCGGTTGCATCGCTAGCGCCCGCGCGATGGCCACGCGCTGTTGCTGTCCACCGGACAGCTGGGCCGGCTTGACATCTATTTTGTCGAGCAACCCGACTTTGTCTAAAAGTTGGACAGCGGCTTCCCTTGCTTTGGAACGGGACGACTTCAGTACGGTACGCGGTCCTTCCATGACATTGTCAATAGCAGTCATATGGGGGAAAAGGTTGAGATGTTGAAATATCATTCCGATGTTGCGTCGAACTTTAGGTAGATCGACAGCATCACCGGTGATCTCCTCCTGATCGACGTAAATTTGGCCACTGGTCGGTTCTTCCAGTCGGTTCAAGCAGCGCAAGAACGTGCTTTTTCCGGAGCCGCTGGGTCCGATAATGGCAACAACCTCTCCCGGGGCGACCTGCATGTCGACGTCCTTTAAAACGTGCAGTTCTCCAAACTTTTTATTCAGTGCTTCCACGCGGACTATCGGTGTGGTAGTGGCTGTAGTGGTCTCCTCCATTACTAAATCGATCCTCCTATTCCTGGGTTCGAAATTTCTTGTACAAAAAATTGACTCCCAACGACTGTGGATAAGTGATCACAAAATAGATTACGGCTGTGATAGTGAAAATTTCGACGGGCCGGTAGGTATCGACCGCGAGATATTGGGCCTGAAACATAAGTTCTGTCACCCCGATCGCAGAGATGATCGCCGTATCCTTAAACAAACTCACCCACATTGTTCCCATCGGCGGAATCATGCGGGTAATGGCTTGCGGGATGATAATGCGCCTCATCATTTGTGATGAGGTCATGCCTAGGGCCAGACTTGCTTCAGTTTGGCCGCGATTAATCGACATGATCCCTGCCCGATAGATCTCGGCCATGAAGGCGGCCACGTTTAGACTAAGCGCGACAAGCCCGGTCTGGAACCCAGATAGCGTCACGCCAGCGAGAATAGGCAGGACCCAGTAGACCCACATAATCTGGACCACAATGGGCGTGGTGCGAAATAACTCGGTATAACAATACGCAGGTACGCGCAAGATACGGAGGCGGCTGATGCGAGCAAGGGCGACGGCCATGCCAAGGACGCCGCCGGCAAGCATGCTCAGAATTGCGAGTCCGACTGTTGTCCCGACACCCGACAGTAGAAACGGAAAGTTCTCCCACACCACATCGAACTCCCACTCGTAATTCACCGTGGTTGCTTCCTGAAGTGAAGGTGATGTTTCATAAGTTAAAGAAACCCGAAGAGTCAGTGCGTCAGGTATTTCTTGTGCAGCCAGTTGGCACATATGGCCTGCGGGATCGTCAGTGCCATGTAGATGAGTGCGACCACAGTCATGCATTCAATCGCTCGCATAGTAAAAGCGGCCAGTGATGTGCCCTGCCACATGAGCTCTGGCAGGCTGATCATGTAGAGCAAAGAAGAATCCTTGAACAAAGTGATGAACTGGCTGGCCATCGGCGGTAACACGCGAGTGACGGCTTGTGGCAGCAGCACTCGCCCGAGAACTTGATTCTTGGTCATCCCGAGAGCGAGTCCGGCGTGTGTTTGTCCTTGGGCGATCGAAAGAATGCCGGCGCGGTAGATCTCTGCAAGATACGCACTCACGTAGAGACAAAGCGCGAGGATGCTCGCTTGCACTGGCCCTAAGTGAATACCGGTTAAGATCGGCAGTGCGAAATAGATCCACACCAATTGCGCCAACAGAGGTGTGCTGCGAAAGATATCGATGTAGAGCCCGGACACAAACTGAAGTATTCGGTAGGGCGACATGCGCACCAGCGCAACCAGCAAACCAAGAACAAGTCCAGCAAGCATGCCCGAAATGGACACTGCTAGAGTCCACTTGATTCCGGCCAGCAGGAACGGAAAGTGCTTAAATATAATGTCGAACTGCCATTCCATTTTGTTGCCTTAAAGCGAGCTTGTGTTCGTTTCGCTGACTGGGGTCGACATAGCTTTCATTGGCTGACACATGAACAAAAGACGATATTCTCGGTTGTCATGTTGCCGTTATCACTCTTCGACGAAGGCTAGAAACATCTCGGGCAATGGTTGGTCTTTGCCTCGCGGCACGGTCATTGAGGCAGTGCCGCGAG
>DDZY01000159.1:0-1758 GCA_002346525.1 Proteobacteria bacterium UBA2996 | reverse complement strand
CTGAGGCCGTGCCGCGAGGCAATCGATAGCTGTAAATTGTCTTATTACTCGGCGAGCATGTACTCGACCGCACTGTATTTGACGAGAGCAGCCTGTATCTCCGGCTTCATATCGTCGACGACAGCCTGCAAAAATTTTGCAAACTCCGGCTGCTTCTTATTAAACCCCATGCCGATGGGGAACGGGATATCTGAATTATTGACACAGTGATCAGGGCCGCCCGGAAGTATCTTGAGTGCTGGGAATTGCTTGACCGCAACGAACGCCTGTGCGTCATCCAGGGGCGCCACGTCGATGCGTTTTGCGATCACATCTTCAAAGCGGTGGGCGCCACCGACACTTTGCACAATAGAGTGGATCTTGGCTTTGGTGTATTTCTCTTTGATACCGTGCTCGGTGCCAGTACCGGTCCACGTGCCGATCGTGACGGACGGTTTGTTGAGGTCTTCCAGCGAATTGATCTTGTTATTTGTTTGCAGCACGGCATAGCAGGTACCGGCCTTGGTCCAGTTGACGAAGTCAACCACCTTCTTTCGCTTTGGCGTGGCAAAGAGTGGCGCGATAGCGAGTTCGAACTGTTTTGCCTGAAGACCGGCAATGATGACTGCCCAGCCGGAAGGGACCAGTTCCAACTCTACGCCCAAGAGACTGGCAATTCGGTTACCGACCTCTACGATTGGGCCGAGGTGTTCGCCGGTTTTTGGATCCTGTAGCAGCCATGGTGGTGCGATGGCGATGCCGGCACGCAACACACCTTGGTCCTTGATTTGGTCAATAATTGCGCTCTTGCCGGGGGCCGGCACAGTGACACTGCCCGCAGTGGCCATCTGCGGTGCGCTCAAAGACAAACTTGCAGCAATAATCGCGCCAACGGCTGTTCGCCGTGTCATCGAGGTCCATCTCATTGATCGAGTTTTCATTGTGTCCTCCTTAGGGGGTCGGTTTGGGGTATTCGTTGTGTGTCCTAAGTTGTGTGCGCTAAGACTTTGACTTTGCGTACTGTTCTATTTATTGAGTACCTCTTAATAGCGGTTTCGAGCCGGGCAGTCAAATGATTCTCTGTAATCTAGTACGCGTGTGCGTCAAGGGTACGCGGCAAACTGCTCATTGTTTCGGTACCTGTTTTGGTGATCTAGATTTGTGAAACTGTTACCCTTTAGGATTAATTCATCACTGAAAAGGAGATCGCAGTGACAGACCGATTGGAATTCATCCGTGTCGGGATGCGTCGAAATGGAGCCAGTGTGAAACTCAAGCTCCGTTGGGACAATTCACCCAGAACGTGCGCACTGGTTAGCGCCGCGCTTCCTGTCGAGGAAGACATGTGGCATGCGAAATATGCTAATCACGAAATCTATATTCTCTTGCCGGTGGTGGAAATCTTTGGCGAAGACCCACCACCTGAATGGCAGTGTATGTATCCGGCACCTGGTGATCTGATGTATTTCTTTCATCCCCCGGGCTTGTTACCGAAAAACATTTATGACCCCGACAATCCTCGTCGCATTGTCGATGTCGCTTACTTCTATGACCGGGGTAACAATCTCTACGGTCCTTCGGGCCCCAATCCGGGGAATATCTTCGCGACAGCGTCTTCGATTGAGGATATGGAGCGTTTTGCCTCGGCCTGTCTGGAAGTGTGGAAAAATGGATTTGCAAGCGAACGGATGTATTTGGAAGCGGCATGAGCGCGAGATAAATTAAGTTCGCTCATCGCAGTGATTCTCGGTGGTATTACTCAGGCCAGTCGCTGGTAAG
>DDZY01000170.1 GCA_002346525.1 Proteobacteria bacterium UBA2996 | reverse complement strand
GGCGAAATCTGGGGTTGCACCAAGTACGGCATTGAGCCTGACATTATGGTGACCGGAAAAGGGATCGGCGGCGGGATTTATCCGATCGCCTGCGTACTGATCAGCGAGCGCTGTGGTGGCTGGCTCAAGGAAGATGGTTTTGGCCACATTTCGACAGGCGGCGGTGCTGAGCTGGGTTGCATCGTTGCGATGAAAGTCCTCGAGATGGTGCAGCGGCCAGAAGTCCGCACCATGGTGCGGTACATCTCTGACTATATGCGCGCCGGCCTTGAGCAGATCATGCAGGTCTACCCGGACTTCTTTATTGGCATTCGACAGCACGGCGTCGTGATGGGCCTCGAGTTCAATCATGAGCAGGGCGCCAAGCTGGTCATGAAGCACCTCTATAACAACGGGGTTTGGGCGATCTTCTCTACCCTGGACCCGCGGGTACTGCAGTTCAAGCCGGGCTTACTCATGACACAAGCCGATTGCGAAGAAGTCCTGCGTCGGGTCGAAATCGGAGTGGGGCTCGCCCGAGATGAGGTGATGGGTGCGTCCCGTCATAACTACCGCATGAGCGCATGATTATGGAACCGCAAGTCAGAACCTTAGTCGATATCGCTGATACGCCCGCCGCTCTTGCTGGGCAGGCTGACATTGTCCTTGAACGGGCACGCTGGGCTGCGGAAGTCTTCCGTCGCTTTGACCGGACTCTGACAATGTCTATCGTCGATGCAGTCGCAAAAGTGGCGCATGAGAATGCGGGTCGATACGGCGATTGGGCAGTAGAGGAAACCGGTTTCGGTGTCGCGGCGCATAAGAAAATCAAAAACGAGCTGACTGCCCATCCGCTGGTTGATTTTTATCGCGACCAGGATTTCGTTAATCCCCGGATCGATGAGGCGCGCAAAATGGTCGAAATTCCCCGGCCTGCCGGCGTGATCCTGGCACTGACGCCATCGACTAACCCGATTGCGACCATCAACTACAAGATTCTCCTTGCACTGATGACGCGCAACGCTATCGTGATCAGTCCGCATCCGGCTGCGCGCGAATGCAGCGTAGATGCGGCACACCTTTTATCCAACGCGGCCCAGGAAGCAGGCGCGCCGGATGGGGTCATCCAAATCATTGAGCATCCAACCATTCCCCTGGTTGAGGAATTCATGCGTTCTAAGAAGACCTCGGTCACGCTCGCCACGGGCGGCAACGCCATGGTGCGCTCGGCTTATTCGTCTTCGAATCCGGCCATCGGTGTCGGCCCCGGGAATGCGCCAGCCTTGGTGGATGACACGGCGGATATCGACAAAGCGGCGAAAAGAATCATCGAGTCAAAGTCATTTGATAACTCGGCGCTTTGTACCAACGAAAGTGTCTTGATTGCGCTTGAGTCAATCGATAAGCGTTTGTGTCAGGCCCTGAGACAGAATGGTGCCTACATTTGTGACGCTGACGATGTCGATCGGCTCCGCCGCTACCTGTTTCACGATAGAGGATTCAATGTCGAAACGGTGGGCCGGGACGCAGTCTGGATTGCGAAGGAATGCGGAATCCGTGTGCCTGAGAATATCAAGGTCCTGGTTGCACCGATCAGCCAGATCGGCGTCGAAGAACCTCTGTCGCGCGAGAAGCTTTGCCCTGTATTGGCGTACCACGTGGTGCGAACCCGGTCTCAAGCCATCTCGCAGGCAAGGGCTGTATTGCGTATCGCTGGCGCCGGACACTCCGCAGCGATTCACACGAGCGATGAAACTGCAGCAATGGATTTTGCGGGCGCAGTGGAGGCTTATCGGGTGGTTGTTAATGCGCCCTGTACTCAAGGTGCGGCCGGCTTCTCGACCGCTTTGGCACCGACGTTCACCGTAGGCACCGGCTATTTCGGCCGCAGCTCGATTGGAGAGAACATCGGCCCGCAGCACCTCGTGCACTGGACCCGCCTTGCCTATAACTCCAGTCCTGACGAGGCGTTTGGCAGTTATCAAGGCGTCTCCGTCAATTTGGCGGGACCCCTGCCCACTGCGCCAGCTGACGGTGTTCCGGGCTCCAATGGGCCCACTTTCAGACCGGCCGCCGAAGGCGTAAGGTCTGCAGGCCGTTCCGACCCCAGTCTCGAAGAACTCAGAAAAATCATCGCTGAGGAGCTTCGTTCGATTCTCCGAAATTGAGATAGTCATGTCCGACCTGAGATCCTTCATTTTTCTTGATCAGCTCCAGCCGCAGACATTGGCATACATCGCCTCGTGGATGCGAGGGGTGTTGCCAAGACACAACATGGCGGCGCAGATCATTGAGGTCGCACCAGGCCTTGATATTGAGGGTTTGACGGATGTCGCCTTGAAGGGAGCAAACGTGTCGGTTGGACTGCTCGTTGTAGAACGGCAATTTGGTTATCTTGAGTTTCACTCCCGCTCAACGGCTGAAGTCAAAGCGGGAGCCCAAGCCGTATTGGATGCCATCGGGGCCCACGAAGAAGAGGCCAGCACGCCGCAGATTCTTGGCTCGAAGGTAGTGACCCGGGTTGATCATCAGCATGCATTTCTGATCAACAGAAACAAACTGGGATCGATGATCCTGGGGGGTGATTCACTTTATCTGCTCGAATGCCAGCCGGCATCCTATGCCATCATGGCGTGTAATGAGGCTGAGAAAGAGGCCAATATCAAGGTGGTGGACTACCGGATGATTGGCGCGAACGGGCGGGTGTACCTGGCAGGGGATGAGGCCGAGATTCGCAACGCCCGCGATGCGGCCGAAAGCAGCCTTCGTAATGCGGGGGCGGTCTGAAGTGATGAGCGAAGTATTGAGACAGACGATTCGCGATCTACTCCATGAAGAACTGCACAAAATCCGTCAGCAATCGAGTGAATCGAGCCCGCGAAAAGAACGCGTTACTGAAGAGGTGGTTGCGATCAACTCGAATCAGGATCTCGCGCGTTTTGTCAGGAGAATTCTGGCGCTCAGCAGCGACCCGTCTGGTCGTATCGCCATTGAGTCTGGGCGTCATCTCTTTCGACTCGATACGCGTGACGGGGATGCAAGGCAGGGTAATCAAACCACACCATCTCCTAGGTCTGCCGTGCTTCAGATTGAAAAAGGCGTAATCACGGAAAAGCAGGCAATGCAGTTTCCAGAAGAGATCCAAGTCATCCAAATTTCCAAAGGCGTCCAATTAACGCCGCTTGCAAACGACGTCATCAGGCGTTCAGGCAAGAAGATAGAGAGGTTAAAGCAATGATTCGTGGCCGAGTAACAGGAAGAGTCTGGTCATCACGACGTATCGACACACTGCCCAATGGAGCCCTTCTGGAGGTTTCTCTTGACGGCGGGGGCTCGTTGATCGCTTTAGATCCCCTAGGCTGCAACGAAGGTGAGGCAGTGCTGATCACTCAGGGATCTGTGGCTGCGGCGTATTTCACAAAGATCAAGGCTCCGGTAGATGCTTTGATCATCGGATCCATCGACGAAAAGAATTGACAACCCTAATTCACCAACGGGCTACAAAGCCCAGAATACCAGGAGGTAAATAATGTCTAATCAGGCAATCGGAATGATCGAGACGCGAGGCTACGTCCCCGCACTGGCATCGGCTGATGCAATGGTCAAAGCCGCTAACGTGGAACTGGTTTCCAAGAATGAAGTCGGTGGCGGCTTGGTATCGGTTGTTATCAAAGGCGATGTTGGCGCGGTAAAAGCAGCAACAGAAGCCGGCGCCGAAGCTGCGAATCAGGTGGGCGAAGTGGTTGCAGTGCACGTGATTCCGCGTCCGCATGCAGATCTGGGCGGGCACTTTGCGCTGACTGCAGGCTAGCGATTGGACTAGCCGCTGAAGCCGCGCTGGGAGACTGAATGATGACAGAGCTTAGGGTTTACCTGCCGATTTATGATCTGCAGCCGCAGTTTGCAGCATATCTCAGTACGCCGACTCGTGCTCGAGGGTATCCACCCTTTGAGGGACAACACAGCCTGATCATCGAGGTCTCCCCAGCATTGGCGATCCATCGCATATCGGATCTCGCTCTAAAAGCGGCGCCAAATATGGAGCCCGGGATTCTCTTTACCGAAAGGCAATTCGGCTTGCTGGAGTTACATTCTTCGGATCGGGAAGAGTTGGACGCTGCAGGAGACGCGATTCTGAAAGGCATTGGCGCCAGCGCGTCTGATCAACTGGCGCCACAGATTCTCTTTGAGGATGTGATTGAGAATCTCTCAGACCAGCATTCCATTATTCTGAACCGGTCAAGAAGTGCGTCTATGCTGATTCCGGGCCAGTCTTTGCTGTTGTGCGAGATGACGCCTGCATTGTTTGCCTGCGCAGCAGCAAACGAGGCAGAGCGTGCCGCGCCCGGTACGGTTCTGAACGATGTCCAGATGATGGGCGTCTCGGGTAGGGTGTTTATGTCTGGTGATGCCGATGAGTTACGACAGGCGCAATCTGCGATCAGAGAAACTCTCGCCACGGTGCAAGGGAGAGCCAGGTGAGTGACTGGAAGCATGCCTTCCGATCGTTTTATTACGAAAACGCGCAGGCACCTGAAGATCCGGAACTCAAGCCCGCTGAAACAGCGCTGCTCGTCATCGACATCCAGAACACCTATCTGGAAACGCCTGACGATCCCGAAGAGGCTTCCCGATGGTCGCCGTTTTTTGACCGAATGAACGAACAGGTGATACCAGGGACCGCAGCGCTGGTAGAACAGTGCCGGGGGCACGGTTTCGAAATCATCTATGCGCGGATTGCCTGCCTAACAGAAGATGGGCGTGACCGATCCCTGAGTCAGAAGAAGCCCGGCTTCAATTACCTGTTGTTGCCAAAAGATCGAGAGGACAGTCAACTTGTTCCGGAATTGACGCCTAAGGGAGACGAGATTGTCATCACCAAGACGACGGACAGCGCGTTAACCGGATCCAACCTTCGACTGATCCTGCATAACATTGGGATTCGCAACGTGGTAGTTGCGGGAATTTTTACCGATCAATGTGTCAGTAGTACTGTGAGAAGTCTGGCTGATGAGAGTTTCAATGTCGTGGTTGTCGAAGACTGCTGCGCGGCCTCGACGATGGAGCTACATAACCATGAACTGGCTGTCATCAACATGATCTACTGTCACGTTATACAGTCAGAAGATATCGCATCGTTTGTATCGGCTTGACGCCGAGCCGGGCAGTCGGCAGTCTACGCGCAGAGACTAATGTGGGCTATCAGATCTGGTCCAGGGCGTCTCGCACCGGGCACTGGGATAGACCTTGAGCGAGTCTGGTTCAAGAGTCGGCGTCGACGGCTACACGATCACATCAGCGATAGTCTTGGGGTGCTCCGTGATCTGCTCGTAGCCGTCTTCGGTAATGATGACGCTGTCACCTACCTGCGCACGAAATTCTCCTGGGACCGTCACTGAGCCATCTACGGCAAATACCATGCCCGGTTGCAGTACTGTTTTATCCCCAAACACCAGTTGCGGGCGCTCGAGAAAACTGAATCCGGTTGCCCGTCCACAGCGAAAAGGATATTCAAAACCGGCTGATTGAATGACTTCAGCGTAGGCGCCGTGGACCTCTTCGGCGAGCACGCCTGGCCCCAGAACCGAGAGCGCTGCAGCCTGGCTATCGACAGCCGTTTGATACACCGCTTCCTGAGAACGGTCCCCGACTTCAACAATCCAGAAGGTGCGATCGAATCCCAGCTTAAAGCGGTGAAAATCGGTCATACCGCAAAAACACAAGAACACCGGTTCACCATATTTGAGCGCCTTGGTGCTGGCGCGGTGATGGGTCATGGTGATCTCCTGCCCAGAGGCAAGGATCTGCATGAAGTGAATACTGGGAGACATTTGCGAGCCTGCGTAATGGGTTCGCAGCAATTCAGCAGCCTTGTGAGTTCCGGCAGTGGTGGCCGCAAGCGCAACTTCGTACTCGGCGACACCCTCCTTGATGGCGCTGCGGCCAGCGTCCATCATGGCGATCCCTACCTCGCCTGCGTGCCGGGCGATCTTGAGCTCTTCCTGCGATTTAATCATCCGCATATCGGAAACGATCGGTGTGAGATCGCGATAGCGTTTTGCCTCAACAATCGAATCAATAAACGTCCGAACGGGCGGTGGAATGAGATCAGGTTCTATCCCGATCGCGGCTGTTGTCCCCAAGAGGCCGGGTAGGGCTTCTCGCCATTCAGCCCCGATACCGTCATTCCAGAGTTCGATTCGATCCACCATAGCGAGAGACTCAGCGAGAGATTTCTCCATCGTGGGTGTAATCAGGACTGTTTCACCCTCTGCCGAAACCACCAGCAGAGTCGGGCGTCCGAAGTCCATATGCAGATAGCCATAGTAGCCACTGTAGTAGTAAACGCTGTCATCGTCAGTAATGACCCCGATATCTATCCCGG
>DDZY01000042.1:4689-23958 GCA_002346525.1 Proteobacteria bacterium UBA2996 | reverse complement strand
TCAAATCCTCTCGCCCCGACCATTCAATAAACTCGAATGCAAAGATTCGCATTTGTGCTTTCTTTAGCCTTAGTCGCAGTCCATTTCCTTACCTAGTTGGTTCACAGGATTGAGCAGGCTCGACAGTATGATTCGCCGCCTCGAAGCGCAAAGGGCGTGTCTGGTATCGGCTGCAAAAATAGTGGAAAACCTGCCGGGCCCTTTTCTTGAGTTGGGGCTGGGTAACGGCCGCACCTATGATCATCTCCGCGAACTTGCGCCCGACCGACAGATTTTCGTGTTTGAGCGACGACCGGCTGCACACCCCGAGTGCACTCCAGCACGCGAGTTCCTGATCGAAGGCGATTTCACTGAGACCCTAGGCCAGAGGGTCGGCCAGTTAGGAAAAAGGGCTGTGCTCGCCCACTGTGATATCGGATCCGGCATAACACACCAGGATATGGAACTGGCGTGCACCATTTCCAGCGATCTTGACGCGCTCTTGTCAGTGGGTGCAGTGGTGCTGTCTGATCAACGCTTTGACCGGCAAAATTGGTCTCCGTTGGCGGTTCCGGACGGCGTCGACATCGAACGTTACTTCATGTATTCAAAGATTCAAGCTTAAACGGTGGTCTGATTTGCCATGAACGGGCGCCAATCCATCTTTGACATCCAACGAACGATGAAGTTCCACCTGGAGCTGACGGATAAGTGCAATGCGGCATGCCCGATGTGCGGGCGCACCCAGGAAATGGCGCGGTGCTTGCCCGACATGACAAAAGTCAAGAATATCGAACTCGAACTTGATCTGATAAAGCGGAACTTCACACCCGACCTTTGTTCCAGAATCAGCGAGATTGATCTTTGCGGCGGTTTGGGCGACCCGGCTGCGGCTCGTGAGTGTTTTGAAATCTGCGAATACTTCATCGGTTTTGGAATCAAAATCATTCTTTCCTCAAATGGGGGT
Source organism: Proteobacteria bacterium UBA2996 (assembly GCA_002346525.1). Classification (GTDB taxonomy): domain Bacteria; phylum Pseudomonadota; class Gammaproteobacteria; order Arenicellales; family UBA868; genus UBA868. Next base: position 23,012 of record DDZY01000042.1, on the reverse strand, counting down.
CTGCGCAGCGAAACCTGGTGGAAACGTCTCGGCGGACTTTTCGAAGGGACTACATCGCTGGTCGAGTTTCACATTGATGGCCTTGAAGATACCAATCATCTTTATCGGGTAAATACACACTTTGGGAAGATCATGAAAAACGCCGACGCCTTCCTTGGCTCCGGGGGTGACGCCGAGTGGCATTTCATTCCCTTTCAGCACAATGAGCACCAGATTTCCGAAGCGCTGGAACTGAGCCGCGAGATGGGTTTTTCAACATTTCGACTAATCGATACGATTCGGTTTGGCAAAGAGAATCGGTTTGCCTATCAACTGCCGGATGGTCGGATGCAAGAACTGAATCCCGCCGATCCCGAGCTCATCCGCACCTTTCAAACTGACGCGGACGGAACATCTCCTTCAGACGCCCGAGGCGATTCCGATACCGCCACGGCGGTCAGGTGCAAATCTGAGATTCAAAACCGTCCCTACATAGTGGCCACAGGCGCAGTCTCAGCATGCTGCTGGATTGAGGGATCGGAAGACGAGCGCCGGATGTATTCCAAAGCAGGCGTGGATCACAGTTTTGCGCATAATATTCGTAATCGTCCCCTTGAAGAAATCCTGCTGGAAGAGCCTTATCGGACGATATATCCTCAGGCCTGGGCGGAAAACACCAACCCAGTATGCATACGAAAATGTGCAAAAATGCAACGCAGCAGCAGACGAGCCCTATGAACCGATCTCGATCGCGAAGACTAAAGTGCCTGCGCCTCGCAGGACCGATCCTAGGAATGTGCCTGTCGATGCCGACAGGAGCTGAGATTGCGTTGGGTCATCCGCTTCCTCCGATCCAGCTTGCGGGAGATAGCGGAGGGCATCTGGATGGGGCGAGTTGGAACAGCAACTCCCTCAGCAAGAAACTGCACATTTTGATGTATGTCGATCCAGACGAGGCTCAGGTGAATGCACACGTCGAAGACGCGCTTGCTGAGCAGGGATTCGACCGCAAAAAAGTCGGTTCGGTCGCCGTCATTAATATGGCAGCCACCTGGAAACCCAATCTCGTAATAGAGATGATCCTGAAAAAAAAGCAGGAAAAATACCCCCACACTCTTTATTTGCGGGATCTGCGGGGCGAGATGGTGTCTAAATGGGAGTTGATGGACCACAGTTATCACGTTCTTCTTGTCGGACGTCAGGGCGAGGCATTGTTCTCCGCAGGCGGCGCGCTCTCCAAAGAGCAGGTTGGGGAGTTGATCTCGATCATTAATCAACGTCTCGTCACCCCCTGAACGGTGGTCACAGCAATTGCCTGCGCGTAAGCCGAATCGATTTCGACAGGCGGATACCCCAAGCAGAGTCATGCAAATAGACCGGACACTGAAGAAAATTTCAGATCTCGCGACAGTGCAAGGTCAAGATCCTGGATTCGGTAACGTCTTCTCCGATCACATGCTCGTTCGGGAGTGGATCGACGGTGAATGGGGCAAACCGATGATCACACCTCGGGCACCCATACCGGTCGAACCCTCTGCCCTTGGTATTCATTATGGCCAAAGCGTTTTTGAGGGTCTTAAAGCGTACCGGGGCTCCCAAGACGATGTGATCAGGCTGTTCAGGCCGGATCGTAACGCCGCCAGACTCCAGGTATCGAGTACCCGGTTGTGTATACCCACTCTCCCCACCGAGGAATTCATTGAGTGCATCTGTCAATTGGTGGCGACCGATGCTGACTGGGTGCCTAAAGAAAGAGAGCACGCGCTTTACATCAGGCCGATGGTTTTCGCGAGCGAAGGCCACCTGGCGGTCCGTCCCGCGAGTCGCTACCAGCTCGTGATCACCACAGCGCCTGTTGCACCGTATTTCTCCTCAAGCAGCCGCGCCTTGCGCCTCAAAGCGGAAAGCCGGTTTACCCGTGCTGCTCCGGGGGGAACCGGCTCGGCCAAGACATCGGGGAATTACGCTCCCACGCTCCGCCCGATGGCGGCGGCGGCTGAGGAAGGCTTTGACCAGATCCTTTGGCTTGACGCTCAGGAGCACGCGTTTGCCGAAGAAGCAGGCCAAATGAATATCTTTTTCAGGATCGGTGATGAAGTCGTCACGCCGGAGCTCTCAGGAACCATTCTTCCCGGCGTCACCCGTGAGAGCGCGCTAACCTTGCTCGAAGATTGGGGGATCAAGGCCTCAACCCGGCGTATCTCGATGATGGAACTGGTCGAGGCGTCTCACCAAGGCTCCCTGATGGAAATATTCGGTGCTGGCACAGCGGCGGTCATCGCGTCTGTCGCCTCTATCTCTTACCTCGGGCATGAAATTACGGCAGCGCCCGTATCCGGTGATTCTCTTGGGCAGCGACTTCGAGAGGCGTTGCTCGGCATCCAGTATGGTGAAATTGCTGATTCTCACAACTGGGTCCGGTTGGTCTCCTGATAGTCTATGAGCGCACTGTTCAGAACTGCTGTTGGTCTAGGTACGGCCTTTTGTCTAGGCGCCCCTGTGGTGGATGTTGCGCGGGCATCCAACGAAGCCGAGCAAGGGTTTGAACTCGCGCGGGAGTTGTGCTCCAGATGCCACGTGATCGGGGACTACAATCGTATGGGCGGGATCGGCAACTCTCCCTCATTTCCCTGGATGGTCAAAAGCGATGACTGGCGTGAGCGCTTCACGACGTTTTATTCGCGTCGCCCCCATCCGGTCTTTGCCCGTGTCCCGGGTTATGCCCGGTGGTCTGAGACGGATCCGTACTACCCCCCATTTGAGATCACGCTCGCAGAGATTGACCTTATTGCGGCCTACGTCGACACTCTGCGCAGTCCAGAATAACGGCTACTTTCCGCGTGCTTTACATCAGATGATTGAGGGACTCTCACTGCTGTTGTTACTCTGTCTGTCGGCGTTCTTTTCCGGCTCCGAAACAGCTCTGGTTGCCTTATCCCGGGCCCGAGCGGACGCTCTCGCTGAAGAGGGCAGACCCGGCGCACAGTCATTGCGCACCTTGAAAGAGCAACCTTCCCGCATGCTGATTGCGATTTTAATCGGCAACAATCTCGTTAACATCAGTGCCTCCGCGCTCGCGACCGTTCTGGCGACCCGAGCATTCGGCAGCATGGGCCCCGGCATCGCTGTCGGGGTATTGACTATCGTGATCCTGGTCTTCGGCGAAATCACGCCAAAGAGTCTGGCGACCCGGTATTCCGAGCGAATCTCCCTCGCTGTGTCGCCAGTGATCCTGATGCTGGTCCGCATCACAACGCCAGTCAGTCGATTGTTCGAGTACTTTGCGCCCGGCACCACCCATTCAAGCGGTGGGGAAGAACCAACCGTTACTGAGTCGGAACTCATCAGCATGGCAGGCTACGGTGAGGAAGAGGGAACCATCGAAGAGAGCGAGAAGCAGCTCATCGAAAGAGCCTTCGCATTCACCGACCTTACGGCGGCGGATGTCATGACCCCACGGCACAAGGTCTTCGGCCTGCCGGCGGATCTTTCTCTCGCGGTTGCAGTCCAACAGCTCGACGACGTACCGTTCAGCCGTATCCCATTGCACGGCAAAGATCCCGATGAGATCACTGGAATCGTTCATGTGCGAGAGCTGCTCTTGGCGGCCATGAAATCAGAATCCGAGCAAAACGTCGGGGCCTTTGGCCGGCCGCCTTATTTTATCCCCGAGGCCCAATCTCTGAATGACACCATTGCGGCGTTTCGCCAGGAGCGGAACCAGCTTGCCATAGTCGTGGACGAACACGGGATTATGGAAGGGGTTGTGACTCTTGAAGATCTGTTGGAGGAGCTGGTCGGAGAGATTTACGACGAAAGCGATGTCACTCCCAGCGACTATACAATTCACGGACCTGACCGAATAACCATCGAGGGCGCTTCAGAACTTCGAATCCTCAGCGAGCATTTTCAGACCCCGCTCTCAGGAAAACCAACCGATTCTGTTAGTCGCTGGATTTTGGCTCACGCACAGCGCATCCCTGAAAGCGGCGAGGAGTTCGAGCTCGATGGCCTGCGCCTAACCGTGGTTCGGGCAACCCCGCGCCGTATCCAGGAGGTCCTCGTCTGGCGACTGGGGGGCAGAGACCCTCAGATAAGCTTTGATTACCGGGGTTAATCGCTCGGCAGAGAGGAAAAGCGCGATCCGGATCGACTGCGATAAACGTCGCTGGCGGCGCTCAACGGCGTCTTTTCAATGAGGGCTTGCGACTGGGCGATGAATCCACCGCTTATCTTGCCTACCGCAAGAATGGCATCTACGGCACTGCCGACAATGGTGACATTTCGGTTAACCCGGTAATCCGATGCGTTCTTCAAAGATTCGCCCATGGGTAATGTCTATCAGCGGCAGTCCGGGATAAACCGCTTTCCAATTTCACAGCCCCCGAAATTCTTAAGAATGGGCGGGGGAGGGACTTTCTGACATAATGCGCGCCTGCTTTGGGTTCCAACTAGAACGAACAACTATCTGCTGGATGCACATCCTGATCAGCAATGATGACGGCTACCTCGCCCCCGGACTGGCTGCGCTCCATGAAGCGATCTCATCGGTAGCCGAAACGTTTGTCATAGCTCCGGATCGAAACCGCAGCGGCGCAAGCAATTCACTCACTCTCACCAGACCCCTCAGGGTCAGCACTGGCCCGAACGGCTTTCTTCACCTCGATGGAACCCCCACTGACTGCGTCCATATCGGGTTAACTGGACTGATGGATCCAGAACCTGACATGGTGATCGCCGGAATCAACCACGGTGCCAATCTTGGTGATGACGTTTTGTATTCAGGCACCGTGGCGGCGGCAATGGAGGGGCGCTATCTCGGATTCCCGGCCGTCGCGATTTCGCTTGCGGGATCAAAGCCTCAGCACTTTGATGCAGCGAGCCGCATAGCGGTTAAGTTGTTGCAACTCATGCAAGATAATCCGCTTCCTCGTGACAGTATCCTGAATGTAAATGTACCCGACCTACCGCTTGAATTGATCCAGGGTTTTCGGGCTACGAGACTCGGGTGTCGACACAAGTCCAACCCCGTCATCCGCTCCGAAGACCCTAGTGGAAGAGAAATCTATTGGGTCGGTCCCGCCGGTGACGGCCAGGATTGCGGCGACGGCACGGATTTTCTGGCGATCGAGGAGGGTTATATTTCTGTCACACCTCTGCAAGTCGATCTCACTAAACATAACCAGATAGGACAGATTAAGGACTGGCTGAACGCGTGAGTGAAACGACAACCCCTCTTAACGACCGCTTTGGCGGTTTTGTTTCGGCGCGGTCGAGAAAAAGACTCGTGGAAGGCCTGCGTCGAAAAGGAATAGATAACGAACACGTATTGAACGCTCTGGCCAGCGTCCCCCGGCATGAGTTCGTTGAGGAAGTCCTCAAAAGTCGAGCATATGAGGATACCGCTCTACCGATCGGCTACCAGCAGACCATCTCACAACCCTACGTCGTGGCGCTGATGACCCAACTCCTTCTCACCGGACGGGACCGCCTTAAGCGGGTTTTAGAAATCGGCACCGGATCTGGGTTCCAAACCGCGGTGTTGGCCCAGGTCTGTGCCCGGGTATTTTCCATAGAGCGAATCGGTGCGTTGGCTGAACGAGCCCACCATCGATTGGAGAAACTCGGCATCGAGAACGTCTCACTGCGGTACGGAGACGGGACGAACGGCTGGAGCGTCAAAGGTCCTTTTGACGGAATCATGCTCACCGCGGCGTCCGACCGGGTTCCTGACTCTCTTTTTGCTCAGTTGGCGGAGCGGGGCGTGTTAGTCGCACCCGAGGGCAGTAACCGTCAGCAACGCTTGCTTTACTGGATCAAAAAAGACGGAATTGCACTTCGCCACAAATCGATTGATGTTGTCTTTGTTCCATTGCAGCCAGGACAGGCGTAATGCGAATTTTTTCACGCCTTTATGATCTCGTTCTGACATGGGCGGCTCACCCTAAAGCACCGCGTTACTTGGCGGCCTTGTCGTTCGCAGAGTCCTCTTTTTTCCCCATCCCCCCGGATGTCATGTTGGCGCCGATGGTGCTGGCACAAAGACAGCGCGCCTGGCTCCTCGCTGCACTGACGACATTCTGGTCAGTGGCGGGGGGTGTGGCAGGGTACTGTATTGGAATGTTCCTGTTTCGCCTGGTGGCTGAACCCATTATCGAGTTTTACGACGCTCAGATGGCATTTGATGCCGCACTGACCCAATTTCGGACACACGGCATCTGGATTGTTTTTCTCGCTGGATTCACCCCAATACCCTACAAACTGTTTACGATCAGCGCAGGTCTTGCCTCTATGGGTCTTTTGCCTTTTGTAGCGGCGTCGCTGGTCGGCCGCGGAGCACGTTTTTTTCTCGTGGCAGGACTCATCTATGCTGGCGGAGAGCGTTTTCAGACACAACTACGTCGGTACGCAGATGGAATAGGATGGGCCATCGTTGCGATTGCTGTCGTTGCGATAATATTTTTTTATGCGTAAGCAGGAGACCGTGAATACTTTCAGACTCGGGGCAGCGTTGTCGATTCTTTCCATTATGGTCTTTGCCGGTTGCGCAAGTCCGCCCGTCGTCCCCGTAAGCGACCTCACAGCTGCGCGCTCAACTGACGCTGTTCGAATAGTGCGCGTGGGTGACTCGCTTTACACGATCTCCTGGGAAGCAGGGTTTGATTATCGTGACGTGGCTCTCTGGAACGACCTGCAGCCGCCCTACCAATTAACGGTCGGACAGGAAATCGTGCTGGGACCCGGAAGTCGCATCGTACAAAGCGGCACTGTTGCCCAGCCGGTGACGCCGTCGACGTCCGAGCTGGTCGTGAGTGAAGAGCCGGTAGTGTCTTCTGATTCAACTGCGGACACAATCGAAACATCAGGACAGGCCGGGGATCCCGTTACCGCTCCGAGTGGTGATTTCTGGATTTGGCCCGCCCGAGGAAAACTCCTTTCGCGTTTTGCCCCTGAAGCCGGCAGTAACGGTATAGATATCGCTGGATCTGATGGGAGCCCTATCCGAGCGGCTGCAAAGGGGAAAGTGGTTTATGCCGGTACTGGGCTGAGAGGCTATGGGCTTCTGATTATCATCAAGCACGACGAAACTTTTCTAACCGCCTACGCGCATAATCGGGCAGTCAAGATTAATGAGGGCGACGCTGTCGCCGGCGGTCAAATCATTGCTGAGATGGGGCAATCGGGTGCGGATTCTGTCCGGCTGCACTTTGAGATTCGCCGCGATGGCCAGCCTGTCGATCCACTTCAATACCTTCCGGAGTCCTGAGAGCCGGTGCTTACAGCGGCAGGATAATCGCCGCCAAGACCCGGCGATGATCGAGCGTTAGGATATTAAAAGTGGTGCACGCAGAACGTGAACTCATAAACTCCGCGCTTCGGCCATGATCGGCGAGGATTCGGCTTAACGCCGTATCCGGTAAACATTGATTGACTCCTGTCCCGATCATCAGCACGTCACTGTCCATGAGGCACAGTCGCTCCAGATGCGCCGGGGACAACGCGGAGAATTGTTGGACCTCCCAGTGCTCGGCTATTCCGTCGGGCGCAATGAGAAAACTCTGTGTGAAGGTTTTGCTCCCAACGACGACACCGCTCGACCCACAAGAGGAGATAAGCGTTTTACCATCTGAACTTTCGGTTTCGAGTTCCATGCTCCCCTGAGTCTACAACGTCGTTTATGAACGCAATTCTGACTTACAAAAAAGGTCGACGTTCGCAATATTGGGATAAAATCCGGTCTGCATCCCCCCGTTCGGGGGCATCCCCGTTGTTACTTGAAGGCGGTTAAATTATATGAGACCCGTAAATGTGGGCGTCATCGGCTTGGGCACCGTCGGCGCGGGAACGGTAGATTTACTTGCGCAGAACGGGGCCGAAATCGCTCGCCGAGCCGGGCGTGACATCAGGGTCACCCATGCGGCTGTGCGGGACTTGAACCGTACTCGTGACTGTGCGACAGCGGACATCCATCTCACCGACGATCCTTCCGTCATTGTGGGAAACCCGGAGATCGACGTGGTGCTGGAGTTGATGGGGGGTGAGGACACAGCCTACGAAGCCGTCTCGACGGCGCTCCTGAACGGGAAACATGTCGTAACGGCAAACAAGGCTCTCATCGCCACTCGGGGAAATGAACTATTTGAACAGGCTTCCCGGGCCGGATTGGTGATTGCATTTGAGGCTGCCGTGGCCGGAGGCATCCCCGTGATTAAAGTGATGAGAGAGAGCCTTGCTGGAAACAGGATAGACAGCTTGGCGGGAATCCTGAACGGGACCTGCAACTTCATCCTGACACAGATCCACGAGCGGGGCATGGACTACGATGCCATTTTGACGGAAGCGCAGCAATTGGGTTATGCCGAAGCCGATCCCTTTTTTGACGTCGGCGGGGTTGATGCGGCGCACAAGCTCACCATTCTCGCTTCAATCGCGTACGGGACCCCTCTCGATTTCAGTGCAGTCCACATCGAGGGGATAGAGCACTTGCGACAGCAGGATGTCATCTATGCTGATGAACTCGGGTACCGGATCAAACACCTCGGTATCGCCCGCTCAGATAGCGGCCATTTGGATCTTCGCGTTCATCCCTGCCTGGTAGAAAAAGATCAGTTGTTGGCGAATGTCTCTGGGGTAATGAATGCTGTGCATATTCATGGGGATGCGGTTGGAGATACGCTCCTGTACGGGGCAGGCGCAGGGGCGCAGCCCACTGCGTCAGCCGTCGTTGGAGACCTGGTTGATGTGGTACGGACGTTGACTTCTGACCCGGGTAATCGCGTGCCTCATCTCGCATTCCAGCCTCAACAATTGGCGCAACTGCCATTACGCCCCATATCCGAAATCTCGTGTGCCCACTACCTGCGCCTGACCGTGCGTGATGAGCCAGGCGTCCTCGCTGGCGTTACCCGAATCCTCGGCGAGCGGCGTGTCAGCATTCGCGTGATCAGCCAAAAAGGATTTGGTGATGAACACGGTCTTGTCCCGGTCGTCATCGTAACCCACGAAGCAAAAGAAGCCGATGTTGCAGATGCAGCGAAAACGATCGAGGCCCTTGAGACGAGCGCGGCACCCGTCGTTCGGGTCCGCGTAGAAACGCTGAGTTGAGGCATTGTCGGACCCCGGACCAATGCAACACTCTACTGAATCAGGGCTCATCGCCCGATATCGCGATCGCCTCCCGATTCCGGACAATGCTCTTCCGATCAGTCTTAATGAGGGGGGCACGCCTCTGGTCAGGTTGAATTCGCTATGCGACCCGGAAAAGGAAATAGAAGTCTTTGCAAAAGTCGACGGAGCAAATCCCACGGGCTCTTTCAAAGACCGGGGCATGACGGTCGCCCTGACTATGGCCGTCCACGAAGGCAGCGAAGCGGTTATCTGCGCCTCTACGGGAAATACGTCTGCTGCAGCGGCCGCCTATGCGGCCAGAGCGGGAATCAAGGCCTTTGTTGTGATCCCCGATGGAAAGATTGCCATGGGGAAACTGGCGCAGGCGATGATGCACGGAGCAAAGGTGATACAAATCAACGGTAATTTCGACGACGGTATGGAGATTGTCAAATCAATGCCGGACAAGGCGCCGGTTGCCTTGGTCAATTCCGTTAATCCCTACAGACTTCACGGCCAGAAGACCGCGGCGTTTGAAATCGTCGACACGCTCGGCACCGCGCCTGATTACCATTTTCTTCCCGTCGGCAATGCGGGCAATATCAGTGCATACTGGATGGGTTACTCCGAGTACCACAACATCGGAAACAGTGCTAAGTTGCCGATCATGGTGGGATGTCAGGCTTCAGGCGCCGCACCCTTTATTGCGGGCGGTCCTATTTCGAAGCCAGAGACCGTTGCAACGGCCATCCGAATCGGGAACCCTCAATCCTGGGATCTCGCGGTTGCCGCACAACAGACCTCTGGAGGATGGTTCCTCGACCGCGACGACCAGGCCATCTTGGCGGCTCAGCAGTTTTTGGCGAGGGAAGAGGGGATATTCTGCGAGCCCGCCTCTGCCGTGTCTGTCGCCGGTTTGCAGTCGGCCATGGAAGAGGGCCGGATCAGGGAGGGCGTCAGCATCGTCTGCACCCTCACGGGACATGGTCTTAAGGATCCGGATACAGCGATTGCGCAAAGCCCTGATCCTGTGCGGGTGGCGCCGACGGTGACGGCGGTCCGTGATGCCATTCTGAATTGAGCACACTTGTCACCCAAGCCTGTAAATACTTATGTTGAGTGGAAACAGCCTGGTCTTTGATGTTGAGACCGTCCCCGACGTCGAATTGGGGCGTCGGCTTCATAACCTCGACTCGCTTAACGACGACGACGTGGCTCGCGCGATGCGAACCCTCCGAATTCAAAAAACCGGGAGTACGGACTTCCTCGCCCACCCGCATCACCGGATCGTTGCGATTTCTGCCGTGTTGAGAAACCCGGAAAAACTGCTCGTCTGGTCTTTGGGATCTGAGGAGTCAACTGAACGCGAGTTGCTGGAGCGTTTTTTTGATGGCATCGAAAGATTCAGACCCGTGTTGATTAGTTGGAACGGCAATGGCTTCGATCTCCCCGTGATTCACTATCGAGCACTGCGTCATGGGGTTGCGGCACCAATCTACTGGGAGAGCGGTGAGAGCGACCGCGACTTTAAGTTCAATAACTACCTGAACCGCTATCACGCGCGTCACTTGGATCTGATGGACCTGCTCGCAGGTTACCAGCCTCGAGCATTCAGTTCGCTGGAAGAGGTTGCCATTATGCTGGGACTTCCTGGCAAGATGGGAATGAGTGGAGCGCGGGTCTGGGAGTATTTTCAGGCCGGAAAGATTGCAGATATCCGGGCCTACTGTGAAACAGACGTCCTGAACACCTTCCTGGTTTACCTGCAGTTTGAGAGAATTCGCGGCATCCTTGACGAAGCTGCTTTCTCAATGGAGATAGAACGCCTCTGTGAATTACTCAGGACCGCCAACGCAGCCCACCTCAAGGAATTTCTGAATCAGTGGCAGGGCGATCCCGGTGGCGCCTAAATCACGGGAGCCGTTTGACGCAAAGATTGGGGGATTAAGCCATGATGGTCGCGGCATCACTCGGATCGACGGCAAAGTCTGGTTCATTGAAGGCGCCTTGCCGGGCGAAAAGGTAATCGTCAGGCCGATCCGGGGAAAACGCTCCTACTCGCTCGGAATCGCTGAAACGATTCTGGATCCTTCTGCTTCTCGGATTGAACCCCGTTGCACTGCATTTGGTGTTTGCGGCGGGTGCGCTCTGCAACATCTGGAATATCCTGAACAGCTCGCGTTCAAGAAGACCTCTGTCACCGAGACCTTGGGTGCCGCAGGGGTCAAGGTACCGCAAGACATCGTACAACTTCAGACTGAACCCTGGTCCTATCGTCGTCGGGCTCGTCTTGGAGCAAGACTGGTGCCAAAAAAGGGTGGGGTTCTGGTCGGATTTCGGGAACGCAACAAAAGTTTTATCACCCCTCTTAGCAATTGCCCGGTGATTCACCCGTCCGTGGACCCGGTTCTGGCAAAAATTCCGCAACTGATCGGCCAGCTCAGTATCCCGGATCGGATTCCTCAGATTGAGGTTGCTGCTGGAGAGAATGGCACCGCGCTCGTGTTTCGCCATCTTTCCCCCCTCACGGAGTCGGACCTTTCCTCGCTCAAACAATTTGCTATCCAGGAAGGATTACTTATCTATACTCAGGCCAAGGGACCGGAGACCGCCATCCCGCTAGACGCCAGCGCAACTCCCGAGCTCTTTTATACACTCCAGGCTTTTGATTTAAGGATTTGGTTTTCCGTGACACAGTTCGTCCAGGTGAACGCAGCAGTCAACGAATTACTCGTTGAACTTGCGGTTGACTGGCTCGCGCCGAACGACAAAGACAGGATATTAGATCTTTTCTGCGGGCTGGGGAATTTCTCTTTGGCTCTTGCAAGGCGAGCAGGGCAGGTCCTCGGCGTGGAGGGGGACGAGAGTCTCGTTCGAAAGGCAGCAGAAAATGCGTCAGCGAACGGAATTAACAATGCCCGGTTTCAGACAAGAGACCTGTTCTCGGACTCGGTCCTGGACTGGGATCCCGGGCATTACTCCCAGGTCCTGGTTGACCCGCCGCGAAGCGGTGCGATAGACGTCTTAAAAAACATCAGTTCAGGGCTTAAGCCCGACCGCATTGCTTATGTCTCGTGCAATCCTGCAACGCTGGCACGGGACGCTGCCTACCTGACGGGGCCGGGAGGGTACCGGCTGACCCGGCTGGCGGTAGCGGACATGTTTCCGCATACCGCGCACATAGAAAGCGCCACGCTTTTCGCGCGTTCTGCCTAGGCCGGGCCCATCGGAACTCGTTTACCCGGTTGTCCCGGTCTTTTCGTTGTCGGGATTATTGCCAGGATTGCCCCCTGACGAAGCATTTCCCCGCGATGCGCCGGGATTAGCGGACGCATTGCCCGATACATTTCCAGAGCGGCTGGGTTGACTGGACTGAACTTGTCGGTTTCCATTGCGCTGCCCGCCAGAGCGGCCTCTGCCGCCGCGAGAGCGCCGCTGAGAATTCCTGCCCGAGTCTGTCTTGGCATTTTCTCCGGTTGCCCGGGATTTCGGCTCGGAACGGCTGTTCTGACTCCTTCCCTGGCTGGAATCGGATCCTGTTCTGCGGTTCTGACGAGACCGATCACGTCGGCGATTATCACGGCCGCCCTGCGATTGTCTCTGTGAATCAGACCGCCCACGTGAGCGCTGCCTCTGACGTCGAGGCGGGCTTTCTGTCTCAGCCTCCTCTTTTTTCCCTGTCAGACTCTCCCAGAATTTTGACCAAAAGCCCGGGGTAGATGCTTCACGAACCGGTGCCGGGGGAGGGGGAGGAGGTGTATCCAGCTGATCCAGATTAACGGCCGCGCGCCCTTTGCTCCGACTGAGTGAGTATTCGCCCTGGTGATCGGCCTCAGAGACAATCTTGATCTTGTGGCTAGCGAGTATGTTCTCGCTTTCGTCCAAGTCTTCACTCTTCAGTCGTTGAATGTTGGATTGTGATCCGTGCAATGCGGGAGAAGGAATGAGCACGATCCGGGTCCCCAGTCGCGCTTCGATCTGGTTTACCTCATGGCGCTTCTCGTTCAAAAGGAACGTCGCAATATCTACGGGCAACTCGGCGAAGACGGCCTCCGTGTTCTCTTTCAATGCCTCCTCTTCGAGGATCCTCAGAAAGCTCAATGCGGAAGAGGTGACATGGCGGACTTGGCCGGTACCATCACAAAGGCCGCAGACCCGATAATTTGATTCACTGATCGAGCTCCGGAGCCGCTGTCGAGACATTTCCAGAAGACCGAAACGGGAGATATGTCCCATTTGAATTCGGGCCCGATCACTCCGTAACGCCTCGTCAAGACGGTTCTCGACGGTTTTCTTGTTCTTGGCGGAAGTCATATCAATAAGGTCGATCACGATCAAGCCGCCGAGATCCCGAATACGCATTTGTCGAGCCAGTTCATCAACTGCTTCCAAATTGGTCTGGAGCGCAGTCTCCTCGATGTCCGAACCCTTAGTTGCCCGTGCGGAGTTCACGTCAACCGAAATGAGCGCCTCGGTGTGGTCAATCACCAATGCCCCGCCGGACGATAGCTTGACCGATCGTGCGTATGCGTTTTCGATCTGATGCTCGATTTGAAAGCGTGAAAATAAGGGTGTGGGATCCTCATAGCGTTTGAGCTTGGCCGAGTTGTGGGGCATGACCTGCGTCATGAAACGGGATGCACGCTCAAACACCGATCCCTCATCGATCAGTATTTCTTGAATGTCCCCCCGTAAATGGTCCCGTAGGGTCCGGACGATCAGATTACTTTCCTGGTACACCAGAAAGGGAGGTTCCTGACTGTCGGCTACCTCGGCAATCACTGTCCATAACTGCAGAAGAAAGTCCAGATCCCACTGAAGCTCTTCAGGGCTTTTTCCTATTCCGGCCGTTCGTGCAATTAACGAGTGTTCTGGCGGACATTCCAGGCCGGACATCGCTTCGCGCAGATCAGAACGTTCCTCCCCATCAATCCGCCTGGAAATGCCGCCCCCTTTCGGGTTGTTGGGCATCAAGACAAGATAACGTCCTGCGAGACTGATAAACGTCGTGAGGGCCGCGCCTTTGGTACCACGCTCATCTTTTTCTACCTGTACCAACAGCTTCTGGCCCTCCTCAATGACGTCCTTGATTCGGACCTGAGCCATCGGCGTAGAGGGCGAGAAGTTGCGGAAATGGGCCCGGCTGATTTCCTTGAGGGGGAGAAAACCCTGCCGCTCAGCCCCATAGTCCACAAAGGCCGCCTCGAGGCTCGGTTCAACACGGGTAACGCGGCCTTGGTAGATATTTCCTTTACGCTGCGCGTTACTTGAGGACTCAATGTCGAGATCGAGCAATTTCTGGCCATCGACGATAGCAACCCGCAATTCTTCAGGGTGGGTTGCATTAAAAAGCATTCTTTTCATTATATTTTCCGTATTCGTCGGCCCCGCCTGCAGACACCGCCAGGGCGGTTTGCCTTCGGCAACGACCGACAGATTAATTTTTCCGCTCTGGAGGGAACACACAGATGCGAGCGATACGGATTAGACGAACACCAGGAAGGGGGCAGAGACATACGACTCTGCCTTGGGTAGATCGATACCGATCTTAGCAGCGGGATCGGGATGTGCCGACCTTTGCTGACACTCCGGGACAACGGGAGATTTGCCTTTACCTTGGACAGTGGGCCGGTTCTTCACAGCACAACCCACTGTTGGCAGTCTACATGACTACATGCAGACGGTATCCTGTTCGTCACGGTACCTGATTTTCGTCAGGTACCCTCCGTATCGGATCGCATATAAAAGGGACAGGCAAAACGCGCTAGATGCGCTCCTTATTTAATTGGGGTAAGGTTCCCAGGGATTGCGTTTTGGCATCCCGAATCGACTGTCCCGGCGCCGCTTGCGGCGGCGGTTGACCTCAATGGTCTGCGGTTTTCCCGACAGGGCGACGGCAGTTTATATAAAAACATACGTTTTTACAAATATTTATTGACCCAATTTGATCTTTTGGACGCACCCAAAAAACCCAAGGTTCGTATTCGGCTGGTTCTGGACACTGAATCAGGCCAAAGGCTCGACAATTTTCTGATTCGGGAACTGAAGGGCGTCCCCAAAAGCCATATTTACCGGATCATTCGAGATGGCCAGATCAGAATCAACGGCGGACGTTCGCGTGCGGCAAGCAAGTTAAGTTCCGGAGACCAGATACGGATTCCCCCGTTAAGAGTGTCTGGGTCAGACAAGGCTCAAAATAAATCACGGGATCGGAGGTTTGCACTCGAAACGCTTTACGAAGACAAAGACCTCCTGATTATCGATAAGCCCTCTGGTATTGCGGTTCACGGTGGCACAGGTCAGCGGATCAGCGTGATTCAGCAGTTGCGCATAACCTCGCCTGGCTACCTCGAATTGGTTCACAGGCTTGACAAGGAGACCTCCGGAATCCTGGTCCTTGCGAAAAACCGGGAAACTCTACTGGGAATGCATTCACGGCTTCAGGGATCTGACTCCCGCCATAGAATACAAAAAATCTATCAGACGCTTCTCTGTGGGCGTTGGCGGGGAAGAGCCCGAACGATTTGCGAGCCCCTTGAAACGATCCGGCGAAACGCAGGAGAAAAACGATCCAGGGTTGCCAAGACAGGACGGGTCGCTCAAAGCCTGTTTTCACCGTTGGAACTTTTCCCGGCTTTCTCCCTGATGGAGGTCGAGCTCTCCACAGGCCGTCTTCACCAGATTCGAGTCCACGCAAACGCCCAGGGAATGCCGGTAGCCGGGGATAAAGTCTATGGAGACAAAGAGCAAAATAGAGAGCTGCGACAACTTGGACTTCATCGACAGTTTCTACACGCCTCGAAATTATCATTCTCCCATCCCCGTACCGCGAAAGTCATTAAAGTGAGATCAGGCATTCCAGAGACGCTCCTGTCGGTACTGTCCGCGCTTCGTCAGCAGGCCGAAAATGACTTCCACTGAGATCGCCCCCAAATCCTTCCTCTGTCGCTCAGATGAATTGGACGTCGGAGGCCTTGGTTTGAGGTTCGAGGTGCAAAAAGAGAAGGAAAACCGGCCTGCGTTTATCGTGCGCTCAGATTCAGGTATCTCGGCCTTTCTGAATCGATGCGGCCATCGGGATCTGGAACTGGATTGGTCGCCCGGGGAGTTCTTTGACCTGGATTCCCGATTCCTGATCTGTGCAACTCATGGCGCGCTTTACGATCCGCATTCAGGGGATTGTAAAGGCGGACCTTGCAACGGAGTAGGGCTTACTCCTCTGGCGGTAGTCGAGGAAAACGGTGTGGTCTATCTGGCAGACGTGATTTACAGTCTGGTATCGAGTACGTCGTCAGAGCCCTGAGAAACCTGATACCCCATGAATGAACCGGATAGCCCCCCGAAAGACGCTCCGGAGTCAGAATTGAATTCACCGCGTCCCACCGAATTGGAGCGGCTGGTCGGAATCCTGACCCGGGAGATCCGCAAAGACCGGAGACGCCGTCGCTGGTTTCGAGTGTGGACGTTTGTTGGCTTACTGGCGCTAGCCGGCAGCAGTATGGGCTGGTTCCTGATCGCTCCTAAGGATCAGCCCCTGCACTACACGGCCGTCATCGAGATCTCCGGCCTGATTGGCCTTGATCAGGAAAATATGGCGCAGGACCTGGAATCGAGCTTTGAAGAGGCATTCAACGCAGAGGGGGCGGCAGGCGTTGTCGCCCTGATAAACAGCCCAGGCGGTAGCCCTGTTCAGTCAGGGCAGGTCTACCGAACCCTTCGTGGATTGAAGCAAGCGCATCCTGAGCTCCCATTGATCGCAGTGATTTCGGATATTGGTGCATCCGGAGCCTACTACATTGCTGCCGCCGCAGATGAGATCTATGTTGATCCGGCCAGCATTGTAGGCTCGATTGGCGTTGTCTCCGGTGGCTTCGGGTTCGTTGAGACACTCAGCAAACTTGGTGTGGAGCGACGTCTGGTCACGGCGGGTGACCGCAAAGCGATGCTCGATCCATTTTCCCCAACGGACCCCCAAGAAGAAAAAATGCTCCAAGGCATTCTTGATGACATCCATGCTCAATTCATTGCTGCCGTCCAGCAGGGCCGAGGTAGCCGGCTGAAAGAAGATCCTGATTTATTTTCCGGGCGCGTTTGGAGCGGCAGGGAGGCCGTTAACCTTGGACTGGCAGACGGCACTGCATCCCTGACGGAAGTGGCTGATGAAATTCTGGAGGCGCCGATCATTATTGACTTCTCGGTCCAACAAGACTGGCAGTCCGCTGTCTTCGAACAACTCGGTGTCAATATCGTGAACGCACTCGGTCTTTCAGCCATGCAGATTCGCTGATGTACCAGAACCCAGGACATCAATACCTTCGACATTGAGCATCTCCACAAGAGAGATGAGAGGCAGGCCGATCAGTGCTGTTGGATCGGGCCCGCTGAGCTCGTTCAATAGTGCAATACCCAGACTCTCGGCCCGGAGACTGCCACAACACCCATACGGCTCATCCAGATCCAAGTATTGCTCAATCTGTGCCAATGAGAGCTCTCGGTAGCGCACACGGTACGAGATGACATCCTGCTGGAGCGCTCCCGTCGCGGCGTTTATGAGAGCGAGACCTGTATAAAGGCTCAGCTCTCGACCGGACGACAAGGTGAGCTGTCGAATCGCGTCTGCCCGGTCGCGGGGCTTGCCCAGAATCTCATTTCCGAGCACGGCAACCTGATCAGAGCCGATAACCAGGCCGCTGGGCAGTGTCGCCGCTACCGCACTCGCCTTTTCTGTGGATAACCGACGCGCCAGGTCCTGTCCTGCTTCATCTGGATGGGTCGTCTCATCAACCCCTGGAGCAACAACGCCAAATTTGATACCAAGCCTTTCGAGCAATTCCTTGCGAAAGGGTGAGGTTGAGGCGAGAGTCAGGGTCGGGTTGGGCTGAATTTTTGACATGAAAACACCAAAACCACTACAATTAGCGGGCTGCGATTGAAGCGTTCAGCTTCTACTCATCCCTTCCATTGATTAAAAGGTTCGGCTATTTTAGGCCGATTAAGCACTTTTTCGAACTCGCGAGTACAAACATGGCCGTACAGCAGAACAGAAAGACGCCTTCGAAGCGCGGAATGCGCCGATCACACGACGGCCTCGATAAAGCTACCTTATCCACCGACCCCGTGACAGGCGAACTGCATCGGCGACACCACGTGACGGCCGACGGCTACTATCGGGGCCGCAAAGTTATTCAGGAACGGGAAACGGAAGCCTAGTCAATCTCTGCTGACCCCCTAAGGGG
>DDZY01000042.1:0-4299 GCA_002346525.1 Proteobacteria bacterium UBA2996 | reverse complement strand
GACCACGGTCTGGATGTGACCGCGGCCGGCGTCGCGCTCGCGCTCGATCGGCATCCTGACCTTTCTTGTATTCTCGTCGGGGATGAAAACCGAATTCTCGGCGCGCTTGATCCATCTGTGGATTCGCAACGAATTCAAGTTGTGCGCACTACGGAATCCGTGGATATGCACGAGTCACCCGCGTCCGCACTTCGATTCAAGAAGGATTCTTCAATGCGTGTTGCTCTGAACTTGCTCGGTTCAGGCGATGCTGACGCTTGTGTCAGCGCCGGCAATACCGGCGCACTCGTCGCCACAGCCCGCTTTGTCCTAAAAACGCTCTCCAACATCGATCGTCCGGCGATCATCTCTACGCTGCCGCGGACCCGTGGCCATGTGCATATGCTGGATCTTGGCGCCAATATCGACAGTCCCGCGGAGATTCTCATGCAGTTCGCCGTGATGGGTGAAAGCATGGTCCGGACAATCGAGGGTATCCAACGGCCATCCGTGGGACTGCTGAACGTCGGGAGTGAAGAGATCAAGGGCAGCGAGGTGATTAAATCTGCCAATCAACTGTTAAAGTCGAGTACCCTTAATTACGTTGGCTACGTCGAGGGGGATGATATCTTCAACGGCAGCGTTCAATTAATTGTGACTGATGGTTTTGCGGGAAACGTCGCGCTAAAAACCAGCGAGGGCCTGGCGCAAATGCTGACTGAAGTTATTCGGGAGGAATTCGAACGCAATCTGCTGACTCAACTGTCTGCCTTGATCGCTGCACCAGTCCTGAGGTCGTTTAAAAACCGCTTTGATCACCGAACCTACAATGGCGCGGTGCTGTTAGGGCTGAACGGAACCGTGGTCAAGAGTCACGGAAACGTCGACGGGGTTGCTTTTTCCCACGCCATTGACACGGCACGACTTGCTGCAAGGAAGGACCTGGTGGGGCACATCCGGCATGATCTGGAAGCCTCCCGGGCACCTCTGACACAGGCGGATCTTTCGTGACGCCTTCAGCCCGCATCACCGGTTCCGGGTCTTATCTCCCCGCCAGGATACTGAGCAACAAAGACCTAGAGCGGATTGTCGATACCACGGAGGACTGGATTTTCTCGAGAAGCGGTATACGTCAAAGACATATCGCCGCTGAGGATGAATTCACCTCGGACCTGGCCCTCGCCGCATCCCGAGAGGCGCTTCAAAGCGCAGGGCGCTCTGCCTCGGAGGTGGACCTGATTGTGGTTGCGACAACAACCGCCGATCAGGTGTTTCCAAGCACCGCCTGCTTGCTGCAGGAACGATTGGGGATCCGAGGCTGTCCCGCATTTGATGTTCAAGCAGTTTGCGCCGGCTTTCTTTATGCGCTCGACGTGGTGTATCGATATGTTGCAACGGGGGCGAGTCAGTGTGCCCTCGTCGTGGGGGCAGAGACTTTCTCCCGCATACTGAATTGGGAGGATCGGACAACGTGCGTTCTCTTCGGTGACGGCGCCGGTGCCATGGTGGTCGAAGCGTCTGACTCGCCGGGGATTCTCTCCAGCCACATTCACGCAGATGGCGCTTATAAGGATCTGCTCTGTGTGCCCGTGGGTGTATCGACCGCCTATCAGGAAATTCTTAACGGACGAGCGTATACGGAAATGCAGGGTAAAGAGGTCTTCCGGTGGGCGGTCTCAGCGCTGGGAGACGCGGTAATCGAGGTGCTCACAGAAAACGGGATCGACAAAACGGAGATTGACTGGCTTGTGCCGCACCAGGCCAATATCCGAATCATTAATGCCATCGCCAAACGATTGGACCTCAGTATGGATCAGGTCGTTGTCACAATTGACCAACACGGCAACACGTCCGCAGCTTCCGTCCCGCTGGCGTTCGATGCGGCCGTCAAAGATGGGCGAATCCGGTCGGGTGACAAAGTGATTTTTGAAGCCTTCGGTGGCGGGTTCACCTGGGGCAGTATGCTGGTGCAGATTTAAACTTCAAGGAAGCCGCTCATGTCTCCATCCCATCCCCCGTCTCAGGTCTGTCTGGTCACAGGCGCCAGTCGGGGCATCGGCAACGCAACTGCACTGGAACTTGCAGGAAGAGGGTATACGGTTATCGGCACCGGTACATCCACCGCGGGAGCAGAACGCGTCACCCGTCAACTCAAGGCGTCCGGCGCCCAGGGACGAGGGGCGGTTCTGGATATTACAGATCCAGAGCAAAGTCAATCGGTCATAACCGAGGTCGTCACCGAGTTCGGTCCAATTTCTGTTTTGGTTAACAATGCCGGAGTGACAGAAGACAACCTACTAATGCGAATGAAGCCGTCCCAGTGGGAAAGAACCTTAGACACTAACCTCGGGTCCGTTTTTAACATGACAAAACTTTGTCTCAAAGGTATGACCAAAGCGAGGTACGGCAGGATCATCAACCTATCTTCGGTGGTGGGAGCGACGGGGAACGCGGGTCAAACCAACTATGCCGCCAGCAAGGCGGGCTTGATTGGCTTTACCAAATCACTTGCACTCGAGATTGCGTCAAGAGGTATCACGGTCAACGCGGTGGCCCCGGGTTTCATTGACACCGATATGACTTCCGAACTCGCCGAAGACCAGCGCAGTCGACTGTTGGAAGCGATTCCCCTTGCCCGGTTAGGGCAGCCCGAAGACATTGCCAAAGCCGTTGCGTTTCTTGTCTCCGATGATGCCTCCTACATCACCGGCCAGGTCCTGCATGTGAATGGTGGAATGCACATGTCCTCTTGAGGAATATCCCCTATCCCACTGTTTTTTAAGGGATTATTATGTTAAAGGTAAACCTCCTAGCGCGCGTTCTGGTCGAACGCAAGGCCCTGTTTAATTGGACTTAAAGGACCTAATACGTTTTAATCCCGCTTCCAGCAAGCGGGCTTATAATTCGCCCACAAGTCGGCAACCGTAACAGCACCCGGCGACCGTATTTCCATTTCGAGGAGGCTAGAGAGCTCATGAGCAGTGTTGAAGATCGCGTCAAGAAAATTGTTGTTGAACAACTTGGCGTCAGTGAAGATCAGGTAACTCCCGACGCGTCTTTCGTTGATGATCTGGGCGCTGATTCCCTGGACACCGTTGAACTGGTGATGGCGCTTGAAGAAGAGTTCGATGCGGAAATCCCCGACGATGAAGCAGAAAAAATCACGACGGTAAAACAAGCGGTCGAGTTTATTCAGGCCAATACCAGCGGCTGACACCCCTGACGGCTTCGGTAGAAAAGCGTAAACAAAGCCGCCCGGCGCCCGGCGCCCGGCGGCTTTGTTTTTGGTACTTTTCGTACACAGTAAGGAGTAGCGGTCAAGATGCATGATCTCAGACAGGTGGTTGTCACCGGTGTTGGGTGTATTTCACCTCTCGGCCACGATGTCGAAACGACTTGGGAGGGCCTGTTAGGGGGGCGTAGCGGTATTTCGTTGATTTCCCGTTTTGATCCAGAGGGTCTTACCTGCCAGATAGCCGGGCAAGCAGATCACTTCGACCCCGAGAGCCGACTCGCTGCCAAGGAGGCGCGGCGGATGGACCGGTTTATCCAACTGGGCCTTTGCGCGGGATTGGAAGCATTCGATGATAGCGGACTCGATCTTGACCGCACCGATCGCACCCGCGTCGGCGTACTCATCGGCGCAGGAATCGGCGGTCTCGAAACGATTGAGACCACGACCCAATTAATGGCCGAGAAGGGGGCGCGGAAGGTGTCGCCGTTTTATATTCCGAGTAGCATCATTAATATGGTATCCGGCAACCTCTCCATCATGCTGGGCTTACAGGGTCCAAATCTTGCCGTTGTGACCGCCTGTACTACCGGCACCCATGCGATCGGAGAGGCGGCTCGAATGATTGCTCTGGGAGACGCGGAGGCCATGATCGCTGGCGGCACGGAAGCCGCAATTACGCCGACGTCCATGGCGGGGTTTTCTGCCGCCAAAGCCCTCAGCCGTCGCAATGAATTTCCGCAGCATGCGAGTCGGCCATGGGATCAGGGCAGGGATGGCTTCGTGATGGGGGAGGGAGCTGGAACCCTGGTTCTGGAGTCGGCGGCACACGCAAAGGCTCGAGGGGCGCGAATTTATGCGGAGTTGGCGGGGTATGGCGTAAGCGGGGATGCCCACCACATGACCCAGCCCGCACCGGGAGGTGAAGGCGCGGCGCGCTGCATGCAAAACGCGCTTCGAAGCGCAGGCATGAATCCTGCCCAGATTGGATACGTCAACGCACACGGCACTTCTACTCCTTTGGGTGACTTGGCTGAAACTCTGGCGGTCAAGTCGGTATTTGCGGATCACGCCAAGCAGCTCCTGGT
>DDZY01000246.1:665-5498 GCA_002346525.1 Proteobacteria bacterium UBA2996 | reverse complement strand
GCAGCCACACCCCACACGGGGTAGTGCTGGCGCCAGGTTCCCGAAGACGATTTATCCCGAACAAAATAATCGGGGCTCATCCGCCCGATAGCCACATAAATAACGGCCCCGTAAATCAGCGCCAGAGCCAACGAAAGCACGAGCGCCGCGCCGGTCACAAAGGGGTGGGCCGCTATCCAATCCAGTGTCTGAGAAAGCATGACTTATCTCGGTGAATGCGCCTGAAGATCCCGGACAACCATAGGCTCGGGGTCGGTAAACCTCGGGCATCAGACTATACTGGCAGGCTCAGTCAGACGCACCTCCCGCCATGCAAGCTCCTGAATCCCAGTTGACGGCTGATCTCATCCAGGCACGCCTGGATGAGATGCTTGATGCTGTGCTGTCTTCTGGACGCAATACGGCGCGATCCGCCGAGCAACTGGCACTTTGTGATCCAACGCAGCAGGCATTCGTACTGCACTGGCTGGATGTGATTGTCCGCACGAATTCAGAGCTCGGTTTTCAGTTCGTGACCCACGTTCCGAGCGCCTTGGCCAAACTGGATCTTGAGCAAGTCGAAAAATGGCTGATCAACGCCATGGATGTTTATGACCAGCAGGGGCTATACCCCGGAAGCCAGGCACTTGCTGCTGTCGATGATTTCCTCCAAATGCAGGGCCAGAACGAATGTGCTGCCCGTCTTAATGAATCCGCTACCTCAATACTGAGTCACTACCTGCGCGGGCTTTCAGCAAGGCCGTTGCGGGTAAAGACAGCAGAGGCCGCCTGGACCGATACGGAAACCGTTTATCTTCCCGCGTTCATCACCGAGTTTGAAGACCCTGAAAAAAACGCGACCCTCTACCGTCTGACTGCGACGCAGTTGTGGGCGCAGATTCACTACGGCACTTTCCGACGCGAAAACCCCAAGGCGCCCACTTTGTCAGAGACGCTAGACGGTTATGCCGATCCCGAGCGCGCCCGCGAACTCTTCCACAGCCTTGAGCAGGTACGGCTCGAAGCTTGCGTGCGCCGGACGTTCCCGGGGCTTGCCCGACAAATGGATGAGATCAACCAGTCTGCCGATACTGATAGAGCAAAAACCTTCGACCTGGCTTCATCACTGCTTGACCCCGATGCCACGGTGCGCGATACCCTGGCTCTGCTGGATGAGCTTTATGAGGATCATCCGGAGCTACCGCCGCTGCCGCCCTGGGCAGGTCGAATCGAGATCGCTCGGGCAGAAAAAATCAGCCAGGCGCGCGCCGAACGAGAGAGCGAGCAATTAGCGAAAGCCATTTCAGAATTACTCACTTCAACAAACGACCTAAACGAAGCCACAGAAGAAATCACGCTAGAAAAAGTTGCCAGCAACGGTCAGCAGCCAGGAGAGGCTGACTCTTTCGTGATCACCGCTGGCGACCAGGCCTTTGAAGCGCCGGCAGAGCTGAATGAGCTGTTGGGCTCGATGCAGCTTGATTTTGAAGCGCTTTCGATTCCTGCATCGAGCACGACGACCGGAAGCCAAAGTTACGATCCCAGCGCTCAGCCCGACTCCTCTGACGCGCCGGAAAACGTAGAGCCCGAGTCGGAAGAGACCGTTTATCTCTACGACGAGTGGGATTTTCGACGCCGCCATTACCGCAAGGACTGGTGCGTCCTGCGCGAGCGCGACATGCCGGCAGGAGACGCGGCTTTTTACTCACAAACCATTGAAAAATATAGGGGTTCTGTCTTTACCCTGCGGCGTGGCTTTGAGGCACTGCGCGCGCGGATTCAAAGAGTCCGTCAACAGCCGGTGGGTGACGAGATAGACCTCGATGCACTGGTTCGCGCCCGGATTGACAGCCTGAATGGCGAGGAAATGAGTGATCGGATCCTGTCGCGTCTTGAACGGCGTGAACGGGATATCGCTGTTGTCTTCATGGTGGATGTGAGCGGCTCCACCAAAGGGTGGATCAACGATGCCGAACGGGAGTGTCTGGTGCTTCTGTGTGAAGCGCTCCAAATCCTGGGCGATCGCTACGCCATTTACGGCTTTTCCGGAATGACGCGCAAACGCTGTGAACTTTACCGCATCAAACAGATGCATGAGCCGTACTCGGACGAGGTAAGAGCCCGCATTGCCGGCATCGAACCCCGGGACTACACACGCATGGGTGTCACCATTAGGCATCTGACCAAGCTGCTCAATGACGTATCCGCAAGAACACGCCTTTTGATCACACTCTCCGATGGAAAGCCGGATGACTACGACGGCTACCGCGGGGAATACGGAATTGAAGACACCCGACAGGCGTTGGCAGAGGCCAAGCAAGCGGGGATTCATCCCTTTTGTATCACCATTGATCAGCAGGCCCGCGAGTACCTCCCGCACATGTACGGAGCCGTCAATTACACCCTCATCGACGACGTTCGGCAGCTGCCGATCCGGGTCTCGAGGGTCTACCGCCAACTCACGGTTTAGGGCCTGTGCTTTTTCTAACCGGTTTTAGCACTCTGGCGAAAAAAATTTGACCTCCCTATATGTTGGGCGTATTCTTTCATCCACGCCACAACATATAGTGTTTCCGACCAGGCCTTCCAAAAATAATGTGGCGTAACCATTTTCGACGTAACAGACGTAGACGTATTTGACGTAAAAAATTATGGGCTCGGGGCGATAGATTTGCTTCGAACTTGTGGGGCGTTTACGCCCGAAGAACCATCGGCAACAGCAACCATAATTCATAATGAAAACAGCCGTCTCTCCCAATCCAGCAGGCCCGGTCAAAGACATTCCCTTACAAAGCGCTTCACTTGATATCTGGGATAAGAAATACCGCCTGAAAACCAAGTCGGGCGACGCCCTCGACCAGGACATCGACCACACGTATCAACGCATCGCGAAAGCACTGGCGCAAACCGAGGCCCCTGAGAAACAACAAGACTGGTTTGAGGCTTTTCTGTGGGCGCTTCGCAATGGGGCAATCCCGGCAGGCCGGATCGTTTCAAACGCCGGGGCACAGGAACACAAGCCCGCCACCAGCACCATTAACTGTACCGTATCGGGGACGATCCCGGACTCGATGAACGGCATTCTCGGGCGAACCCATGAAGCCGGTCTCACCCTGAAGGCAGGCTGTGGCATCGGTTATGAGTTCTCGACCCTGCGGCCCAAGGGAGCGTTCGTCAGCGGCGCTGGCGCCTATACCTCGGGGCCACTTTCGTTCATGGATATCTACGATGCCATGTGCTTTACCGTCTCTTCAGCCGGCGGACGCCGGGGCGCCCAGATGGGCACATTTGACATCGCCCACCCTGATATCACCGACTTTATTCGCGCAAAACGTGAGGACGGGCGGCTGCGCCAGTTCAATCTGTCCTGCCTGATTACCGATGGGTTCATGCAGGCCGTGCAAAATGATGAAGACTGGGAACTGGCCTTTCCCGCCAATGCGTCTGAACTGGCTGAAGACGGTGTCCGTGTCGTCTGGCGCCACTGGCCAGTGACCGAAGGGTATCAGACCAACGAGACCGGCGAAGTCGCATGCAAGGTGTACCGATCAATCCCGGCACGCCGACTGTGGAATCTCATCATGGCATCGACATACGACTATGCCGAGCCCGGCTTTATCCTGATCGATCGCATCAACGAGATGAACAATAACTGGTTCTGTGAAGACATCCGCGCGACGAACCCCTGCGGTGAGCAGCCCCTGCCGCCTTACGGCAGCTGTCTTCTGGGATCGGTCAATCTGACGCGATTTGTCGACGCCCCCTTCAGCGATAAGGCAAGTTTCGATTGGGAACGCTTCAGGAAAGTAGTCAGCGTCTTTTCTCGCATGCTCGATAATGTCGTTGAGATTCATGGCCTGCCGCTCGATCAGCAGGGCAACGAAATCCGCTACAAGCGTCGACACGGCATGGGCTTTCTGGGGCTCGGCTCCACACTCACCATGCTGCAGATGAAATACGGCGATGCACCTTCTCTTGAATTCACCGAGCGCGTGGCTCGCGAGATGGCGCAAGTGGGTTGGGAGACCGGCTTAGAACTCGCCCGTGAAAAAGGGCCAGCACCCATTATGCTCGACACCTTCGAGGTGACACCACAGATGCTGGCTCAGCGCCCGGAGATGGCCGAGGATGGCTATCAGGTCGGAGACCGAGTCCGCGGCTCCGTGCTCATCGCCAAATACAGTCGCTATATGCAGCAATTTGATTCGGCACTGACTGACCAGATCGCGGAACATGGGGCCCGCTACAGCCACCACACCTCGATCGCACCCACCGGCACGATCAGCCTGTCGCTCGCGAATAACGCCAGTAACGGTATTGAACCCTCCTTCGCCCATCTTTATAGCCGGAATGTCATTCGTGAAGGCCGGAAAACCAAAGAGAAGGTGGACGTCCTGTCTTACGAACTGCTCGCTTATCGGGCCCTCGTCAATCCGGATGCGGCGCCGGGCGGTGAGGGGCCCAACGCCCTGCCAGACTACTTCATCAGTGCAGATGACATTAGCCCCCGCCAGCATGTTGATGTTCAGGCGGCTGCCCAAAAGTGGATCGACTCCTCAATCTCCAAAACGGCTAACGTTCCGACAGATTTTCCGTTTGAAGATTTCAAAGACATCTACATGTATGCCTACGAAAAAGGACTCAAGGGCTGCACCACATTCCGCTTCAACCCGGAAGTATTCCAGGGTGTGCTGGTCAAGGAAGAGGATCTTGAAAACACCACATACCGCTTCACTCTCGACGATGGCGAAGTGGTCGAGGTCAACGGCAATGAAGAAATTGAATACGACGGTGAAGTCCACACCGCCGCCAATCTCTTCGACGCGCTTAAAGAAGGCTACTACGGCAAGTTCT
>DDZY01000246.1:0-284 GCA_002346525.1 Proteobacteria bacterium UBA2996 | reverse complement strand
GATTTTGAGGTGGTTTCACCCGACACGCCGGCGCCCGCTGCCGAGCAGCCCCAAACCGCCAACCTGGTTGCCGACACGGATGGACTGCCAACCAATGTGGTGCAGATGCATGAAAAGGTTGAAAGGCCGGAAATGCTGGTGGGCAGCACCTACAAGATCAAAACGCCACTTTCGGATCATGCGCTTTATGTGACGATCAACGATATCGTCCTGAATCCGCAGACGCCCTATGAGAAACGCCGGCCCTTTGAGATCTTTATCAACTCGAAGAATATGGATCACTT
>DDZY01000213.1:18391-27475 GCA_002346525.1 Proteobacteria bacterium UBA2996 | reverse complement strand
AAAAACGAGGCGACCCTGCAGGTCGCCTCGTTTTATTATTGAACTCAGAACAGGACGTTAGCGGTGCGCTGTCTTTTTGTTCGGGATGCCATCCATCGGGCATTCCTCCGTCCCGACAGTCTCACGAGTCAGGGCTTCTACCATCTCGCGGGTTCCTTCCGGATCGTTTACCCATTTGCTGTAGAACTCGTAAGGACATTCGGCGACACCGCGATCACCGTCACCCGAATTGATCATACCGGTGTAGCCGCGGTGCACCAGTTTGAAGAGGTGGTTGTTTGACTGACCATTTTTTCGTGCATCGCGAATGGCTGATACGGAAAGCTGGGCAAACTGGATACCCATTTCCTCTTCTGCGCATGAACCGAGTACCCGTCCGTCAAAACCGATAAGGGCGGAGTAACCGAAATATGAGTAGACACCGTCAAAACCGGTAGCGTTGGCAACGGCCACGTATGAGTTGTTCGCCCAAGCCATGGCTTTGGCCATTGTGACCTGCTGTTCTTTGGCCGGATACATATAGCCCTGGCAACGAACGATTAACTCTGCACCTTTCATGGCGCAGTCACGCCAGATCTCCGGATAGTTTCCGTCGTCGCAGATAATGAGACTGACCTTCAGACCCTTGGGGCCGTCAGAGACATAAGTGCAGTTGCCGGGATACCATCCTTCGATCGGGACCCAAGGCATGATCTTGCGATACTTTTGCACGACTTCACCCTGATCGTTCATCAGGATGAGGGTGTTATAGGGGGCTTTGTTCGGATGGTCTTCATGGCGCTCCCCGGTCAGGGAGAAAACCCCCCAGACTTTGGCATTGCGGCAGGCCTGCCCGAATATCTCGGTTTCTTCGCCTGGGCACGCAGAGGCCGTCTCGTACATCTCCTTTTCATCGTACATGATTCCGTGGGTGGAATATTCAGGGAAGATAACGAGATCAAGGCCGGGTAAGCCAACCTTCATACCCTCGACCATGTCTGCAATTTTCTGGCAATTCTCAAGTACGTCCGCTTTCGTGTGAAGCCTCGGCATCTTGTAATTCACCACCGCTGTTCCGACTGTGTCGTTACTGCTTCCAATATCACCGTGATACATGTGGAGTTCCTCCTTTAGTAGTTAGTAGTAGTTAGTAAAGCGCATTAATTTATTTCCATTGCCGCCTATCTTCGCAATCAGGTACCTACGACTACGGGACGGTCATTGACCCCTGGCCTTCTATACCCTACACACTACAGGTCATATCAGAACCACAGCACATTGGTGATTTGATCATTCCGCAGCCATCGGGGCACTTGGTCACGGCGACAGTCTCCCCATCGCCTACTGTAATGTGGTCGTGGATTAACTCCTGGCCACATTTTGCACATTTCATTCCAGTCACACCCATACCACACTCGTCACATTTGTAGTCGGCCATTTTCAATCTCCTTTTCTCCTGATAAACATTGACTGTAATCGGGGCATGGTACTGACCATGATTCAGACCGCTGCGGTAGTGAATGCCATTGACCTAGGCCGGTTAACCACAGGTCAGAACTCCATACCCCAATTACACCTGCACTCAGAGTAGAAGAACATAGATTCAACATGATGAACCGTTGAGGGGCATCGAGTGAGGTCCTCATCCCCTAGATCATATGTTGTTCTCCACCTGACTGTAGCTTACCTCTAGTTTCTACTTTTCGACACCGATATTCTAAGTTTTGCCCTAACTCTTGGTCATCGCTGCGGCCCATTTTCCAGACACGAAAGCGAAAATCGCGCCGATCACCATTGATATGATCACAACAATCAGGGCATTGGACATCGTTACTGAAGTCAGCGTATCAAGATTGAGCTTATCTGGCGTCTGGAGCAAATAAGCAAATGTACACGCATAGCCATAAGTTGTCCCGGGAACTGACGCGAACACCTCAACTTGCGCAAGCAAGATATAGATTGCCACGGTGATGATGACCACAACTCCGGCCCAAACAGGCAATGTCAGGACTTCTGCCAAGGGAATGGCAAGAATTACAAGTGCTGCAACCCACGCCGCAACAACACCCAGAATATTGCAAATGATCGTACTCTTTAATGCCGCTTGATCACCGCCCGAATGAAAATAGCATGCCCAAGCGGCAAACGCAGCCCAGATAAGGATTGACCCCACCGACAGGAACAACCATGCTGCGATTCCTCCTAACACACCTACACTTACTGCTGTTGCTACAATCGCGTTCATAATATACTTTTCTCCTGTTTATGGCCGTTATGGCCTTGTTGAATAGACTCATATCCTTCGGATTACAGCCATTGCATCATCGTCTCCGCACCAGAAACCTCAAATTCCAGCACCCCCTTTTCAACATCTAATTTTTCGACTACACCATCTCTTAATACCATCGAATACCGCTTCGATCGCTGGCCTAATCCAAAAGGTTCACTTAGATCGATAGAAACCCCGATACCTTCTGTAAACCCACCTTCATAATCAGAGATCATCGCCACTTTATCCCCGACCCCAAGGTGATATCCCCAGGCTTTCATCACAAACGGATCATTAACTGCGATACAGACGATGCCATCTATACCTTTCTCCAAAAGCTGATCAGCAATCGCGACTACGCCGGGTAACTGGACGGTTGAACAAACAGGACCAAATGCGGCTATCACCCCAAATACCGCGATCCTTTTATCCTGAAACAGATCGCGACTTCTAATGTTCGATAAGCCCTCCGGGCCCATAAACTTTAGAATTACGTCAGGAATCTTATCGCCGACATTCAAAGTCGTTTTCCCCATTTGCTGGTGGCCCTGCGCAAACTTACCTATATACTGATTTCTCTCAAGAACCTGATGATCGTCCTCTTGCGATCGATTGGAGGATCAGAATTCTGGACTGGCTCCGACGACCAATGCTTACCCAGGTCTTAAATGCTCATCAGTCCTGTGTGGATTTTGGTCACCTTAGCCAAAGTTCGGGACGTTTCAGTTTGGCAGGTCAACCAAACAGTCTTTGAACCCCTGACGGAATTGCTCCTCATCAAGATTCTTTCCGATAACTACGTACTCCGTCATCTTCTTATCATCTGACTCCCATAGGTCGGTAGGTTCCATACTTGTTAGCATCCGCACACTCTGAAAAAGGACCTTCTCTTTAAACCCTCTCGCATAGAAGATCCCTTTAGACCGGTACAACTCTCCCCCCTGTTCTTGAAGCAAGTCCGTTATCCACATCATGAATTTGTTGATATCAAGCGGCCTGGTCTCCCGAATGACAAATGACCCTACAGCATCATCGTGCTCATGTTCGAGATCGTCAAGGAACGTTGGATCGACATCAAGTTTTGCGTCTAATTCAAACGCACCAACACCAAATACCTTTTCTAAGCCAATATTGCTGAAACTGGTCCGATGAATGACCGCGGCTTTGTTTAGATTTCGAATTCTGTTTTCCACGCGCTGCAACTGCTCTTCATCAACAAGATCTGTCTTGTTCAATAAGATTATGTCTGCAAATGCTATCTGTTCCTGGGCCTCTTCATTGCTTTCCAGGCTCTCTTCGAGATTTACGGCATCCGCCATCGCAACAAATGAATCAATTTTTGTTTCACTACTTAATTCGTCAGCTAGGAAAAAACTTGACGCCACTGGCGCTGGATCTGCTAACCCAGTGGTTTCAATCAGAATTGCATCTAACTCTGATTGTTTTTTTAGTTTGTCAATTGTTTCGATTAGGTCACCCCGTACTGTGCAGCACAGACAACCATTATTGAATTCGATCAGATCCTCCTCGTCACTTTTCTGTATTAACTGACCGTCAATGCTGACCTCGCCAAACTCGTTGACGATAACCGCAATCTTTCTTCCATGATCTTCCGATAGGATCTTGTTGATCAACGTGGTCTTCCCTGAACCAAGAAAACCAGTGACCACAGTGACGGGAAGTTTTTCGCTTAATTGATTCATCGTTGTTTCCTTCATCTACTTACTACGATTTACTACGATACAAATAATGCATGCATAGTGGGATGGTGACATCGGGGGTGTTCAAATAATCATAAACACGCCGTAACTTAAACCCTCGGCAAAACACAGCTCCTGGAGAACTCTTGCGTGGGTAGATCAATTGCTTGAAATTTGAAATGATGATGGAAGACGTCTTTGTCGACCTTAAGATGAGAACTCTGTCCTCAACTGTACCGGGTATAACGACCCCCTTTTCAGGTTAACCGAACCACTTTGAACTACAGCCCTAGGTCAGCAAACAAACTCCAACAAGAAGACTGCGTGGGCTAAACCCCTTCGACGCCTCTCAACCCAAGGAATGGACCTGGGGACCACGTTACGCGATCCCCAGGTCGGTTCCACAAACAACTTAGGCAACTTACAACTGAAATTTACGGTGTCGCCACTACTGTCTTTGTCATCATAGAGATGCCTTCTTCAAGAATCTCTTTTCGATTTGCAGGCGGCAGGGTATCTCCTCTCATTTGGTCATAGGGAACAACAACCCAGCACGCGCATCCCCACAAGCATTCGCCAGCCATACCTTTGAAGCGGATAGCAGGCTCAGACATCATGACACCAAGGTCTAACAACCACGAGTGCTGCGCGAGTTTGCCCTCCCAATCGAGCTTGTCATACTCGTCTCGACTCTTCCAGAAAACATCGAAGTCCGTTTTCGCGACTCCCGGTAGGATGATATCCGCGTATGATGTTAGGTGATCAAAGAACTCATGACTTTCAACGTGATGGTTTGAGTCTTCTCCTGGAAGCAGATACGTTGACTGAACCTTATCGGTCAATTTTTGGGTGATATTTCCAGAGTCAATCTCCCTTGGGGCGTGTATATGAATTTCGGCCCAATCGGTTCTGAAATCACTGCTGATGCCAGAGTAGTCATCTAGATGCTCAACCCACTCATCAATCACGCTATTCCACTTGCTTAAGGCTTCACCCGGGAGCACCTGCACACCAGGGTGGGTGAACTTAGCAAGATTGTAGTAAGTCCAGTTTCTTGACTTACTGCTGATTGTCTCATGCGGGGCTCCGGTAAATCCGGAGGGTCTCAGCGCACGGAACAGGGTTCTGCCGTGGTCACTCGCTGCCCATCTTGCGACAGAGTCTTGAGCAAACTTATAGGTAACCTCCTGCGCAATCCGATGCCGGGTTTCCGGATTACCTGAGTCCGTATAGGAACTCAGCCGCTGCCAAGAATGTTCCGTGCCAATGACGAGGAACCCACCGGTGAATGGACTACGATAAAGATCGCCCCACACTGCGGTAACGCCTGCATTCTTATCATCATCCAGCATGCAGTCGATTTCATTTAGCGTCGGGAAAAGACCAGGACCCGGGTCGCCTTCGGCACTTGCGGGCATCTGCCCGATGCCTACAACAGGGATTCTTCTGCCGAGTTTAACGCTCGAAAGATGGCGGGCCATGTCAACAACGATGCCGCTACCGGTTCCACCTGCCAGACTTGCGGCAACCATTACGATCGACGGAATCTCGGTCGACCCAACGAAGTCCGCAAACTCCTGCAATGCAGCGTCCATCGGTCGATCACCGTCATAGTAGGCCTTGGCATATATCGCTTTCGCTACTGCGCGATCAATATGGCCGTCAGCTTCTGGCATCTCAGTATTTGATGGCAGCCAAGGCTCATAATTTGGGTTCCAGTAATAGCGCGGATACTCTAATTTCAAAAACTCTCTCATCCTTCGAAGAGTATTGAAGAGATCATCGCGTTCCGGAACATCCAGCGCGACAGATTGAAAGTGGAAACGCTCCTGAGGAATTCCTCTTGACTCAAGCCGCTCTCGGAGTCCAGCAGCATAGTCTTCCGCCTTCCTGAGGTCATCGCCGCCAATGTCTACAACTAACGCACCGAAACGCCCACGTGGATCCTCTAACAGATCCTCTATCTCACCAGTTCTCAACATGGCGTCGACGTAACCGGCGCCAGTTCGGCCAATACCAACAATATGGACACAATGGGGTGACTGCTGTCCTGTGGCACTATGATACATTGAAAGTGACATATCATCGTCCTCCTTAATCAAATAAGTTTAGGTTTCCGAGTTGGAGTGTACGAACTCACCACTCGTTGCTCATCTTGTTCGAACTCATCTTATTGAACTCAACTTTCTTTACAGATCATCAAAGATTGGTACTCACAAAATTTTATAAAGATAATCCTTAATGGCACATAAAGTTCATTCCGTGCCGCACATCGTGGGCTGCGTTGTGGATCACTTCTGGTGAAGCAAACCCGACAGCTAAAACGATGAAAAGGCCGAGTAACCCGACCACCGACACAGCTAAAGCAAAACTACCAACCGCTTTTTCTTCTGCACCACGAATACCGCCTGAATGGAATCGGCTAAGCATCTTTTTTTTCTCCTTGCCTTACTAGGTATTGGCTTATTAAGTTAATGTCTGGCCGGTAACAAAAGGCCCCCTCCCAAACAACAACCCTCCGCCTTCATAGAAGGTGGTAGAGCAATTTGTCGTGAATCCAGCTGCAATGGTTTTTTTCCAAGTCGTGATCTTTTTAATGAATGGCCAGAGGACGAGCACATATCTACAAATCAGTATTTGAGGTTTTCACTTAGCATCGAACGGTGAAGCCCTGATCCTCATCTAAATACCCTAAGTCATAGAAAATATGTGCGGCCGACGTTGCCCGCTCATCCGTGACATAGATTCGGTAGTCCTCAACGAACAAACCAGGATCACGATCTATTGTTCCATCCTCGATTAACTCTGCTCCTTTTTCCAGGTTCTCCCGACTTAACTGAGCTTTCCAGAGCGGGTTCTCGATATAGATAGCGTCGTCGTCGCATCCGGTAACTGTTAATGTTTTATCTCCGGCAACTGTCTTAACTTCGGCGCCATTGGCATAGCGATTCTTTACGTCTTCCCAGTTCAACGGCATATTGCACGACCTTTCTTGAGACACTTTGTGAGTTGAGCGCACGAGCCAGCAACTTCGGTGGCCGCTTTGCCTTCGAATACTTCTATGCCGAGACGCCGGCTAAAATCCAACATAATCAGTGTTCCGGGCCACGTAGTTGATCATAGGGAACCACAACCCAACACGCGCATCCCCACAAGCATTCGCCAGCCATACCATTAAAACGAATGGCTGGCTCGCTTAATAAAACCCCAAGATCAAGGAGCCACGAGTGGTCAAGTAGTTTTTCGTCCCAGTCTTTTTGGTCATATTCGTCGCGTGCCTCGAAAAATTGATCAAAATCGATCTTGCTTATGCAGGGAAGAATATATTGAACAGATCCCTCAACCGTCCCGGAGGTTTCCGTCACCGATGGCGTGGCAACTGGGTTGAATGTGGAACCTAAGCCGTCGGCGACCGCAGAGGCATGCCGATCATCATTACTATCCGAACGAATCTCTATATATTCACAGTTGTAGGTGTCCCTCAACCCAAGAGACTTCTGCAGGTTTTCAACCGCCCAGGATTCTTGATCCGAGAAACCTAGGACGTGAATCCAGTTATCTCCCATCGGAGTCCTAGCCGCGGCGTGTTGCGTCGGCGGCGCACCTACCCAATTCAACAGCCGGAGGGACTCCCAGAGATCGCCTCCCAGCCGACGCGTCAGAAAAGAGGAGATTTCTTGATTGACCCTTTGGTGTGTTTTCTCGAGACTCTGAGATACCTCCCAGAAGGGTTCTTGGGGCACGATCATGATGCCACTGGTAAACGGATTCCGATAGAGATCTCCCCAGACAGTAACCACTCCATCGTTTTTTTTCCAATCACCCATGCAATCCAACTCGTTTAACAGCGGGAACAGATGAGCGCCCGAGCCCCTGTCCTCGTCTCCGGAACATGGGCCAATACCAAGTCCCAGCACCAGCGCCCTTCGGCCGAAGTTCACATTCGACAGATGACGTGCCAGATCTACGACTATTCCGCTCCCCGTTCCGCCGTCAAGCGAAAAGATGATGACAACCACTGAATTTCCGGGCGAGGAATCAACACTGTTGCTAAATCGCTTTAGCGCTTCGGCCGCAGGACGTTCACCGTCGTAATACGATTTTGCGTAGAGAGCTTTCGATAACGCGCGGGGATACGATGACTGTCCAGATGATTCAAACGACTCGAGGTCCATCGATGACGGCAGCCACGGTTCATAGTTTGGATTCCAGTAATATCTCGGATACTCAAGTTTCAAAAACTCTCTCATGCGTCTTAATGTGGAGAAAAGTTCTTCCTTCGCTGGGATTGCGATCTCCACAGTGTCGATATAACTTTGACTCTCAGGCAGGATATCTTGAAGATGCATTACATCTTGTATATCCTCACTGCCGATATCGAGTGCCAAGCCACTAAATCGCATTTCGGAATTGGTTTTTAGGGTTTCCGAAAGATCTCGCCCAATTTGCTGAAGGACGGCGGCGCCGGCCTTTCCTATCCCGATGACATGCAGAGAGAACGCTTCTTCCTGCCCCTCACCAACTTTATGTATGCCTTTTCGTAACGCATCAATCTTCCGCCGCGCTAGCCTCTCTTCATTGCTAGCGGCCTGAGCAGCCATCCCGGCCTGGAGGTCAGCAACTCCACCAGTAGGAGCAGCTCTCGATGCGGCTTTCTTTGGAGCGGGCGCTTTCTTGGGCTTCTTCTTCGTGACGGCTTTTTTAGCG
This sequence comes from Proteobacteria bacterium UBA2996, assembly GCA_002346525.1. GTDB lineage: Bacteria > Pseudomonadota > Gammaproteobacteria > Arenicellales > UBA868 > UBA868. Next base: position 18,820 of record DDZY01000213.1, on the reverse strand, counting down.
CCTGGGACGCCCTTCACCTTCTTTCCAGACCCCTCGGAAACGCCTGTTCGTTTGGTAGCCTTCTTTTTATTTGATGCCATCTTGGTCTCATCCCCCCAGGATCCGCTTTGCTGGAAACAGAAACAACAACATTGTTATTAGTTATTGCGGCTTCGCCCCGTCGGCCGATTTTTCTTATTGGACCAACAATCACCTAAAAAGGTCTTTGAGGCGGGCAATTTAACGAGGACACCCTCCCTTTAACTGGTCTAAGGGTCTATGTAACATATTTTAATAAATATGTAAACATTTCAGTTTATTTAATAAATTTTTAGGTATTTAAATAAACTCTTTTTATTATTTTTTCGGAATTTGAACTAGCGGTGGGAACTATAATTAACTGAATTGATTTGGTTTTTACCACTTTCGTAACTGATAATCTGATATAAT
>DDZY01000213.1:0-18009 GCA_002346525.1 Proteobacteria bacterium UBA2996 | reverse complement strand
CTAAAAAGTTTTTATCATCTAGGGGCACCCAGCAGATATGCAGCGCGAGGTCATCAAAATTAAGCAGTTGATGCGTGATAACGATATGAGTGTTACGGATCTCGCGAAAGAAATTGGTGTTAGCCGCCAAAACGTGTATCGGTGGCTGAACGGTAGTAAACCGATTTCAAGGAAACGGATTGAACAACTGGGAAAAGTTTTTGGGAAACACCCGTCGGCCATCATGTTTGACGGAATCGCTCCCATAGATAAAGAGGTTCTGCAGGACGTAATCGAAATAGTAAACGGTAAAACATCCGATCTTGGTGTTGAGATATCCAGCAAGGACTTTGCCCGGATCTGTATCTTGCTGTATGAGGTTGCGACGAATTCGAAAGATGGAAATACCGGTGGCCGGCCGTTAGTCGATATGGACTCCAACCTTGCTAAGGAGTTAGTTCTTCTGGCGAGTTAGCGGCACCACCGCAGTAACTGGCTTCTTTATTCTAGCCGTAAGCACTTCTGCTTCTACGGCACCGATCCGTTCGGCCCGATGACTTCGGTGCCCGCACCAGTCTATTTCGTGTAAACCACTCTTCTTCATATTTCTAGTAACATTTACGTCTTATTTTTGACAATGTATATTAAAAAATACATGGTCGTATAGTATATTCCGACCCATGAGTTGCCGCCAGAAAAAGGCGTGTCTTCAACCTGTGCCGGAAGGGTTGAAACAAACCGGTTAGTGTCAGGGAGAACGAAGATGTCGCATGAAAATGATTGCATCCATGTGATTAGTCACACCGGAAGAGGAAAACTCCAAACAAGAGCCGAAGCCCTGCTTCGCCATGTCATTGCAGCAGGTAAAACGAAGGGAGTTGAGCGTGGGTACTTTTTTGCCTCTGTCACCGGAGAAGAAGTAACAATCATTGATTGCTCATTTGGATTTGTCCGGTTGTTCGGGTACGACTCCATAGCTACATTATTAGACCTCCCCCATGGAATGAAGGACATTGTCCCTGTGGACGAAGGCGCTGAAAACTCTGTGTTTTATGAGGAACTACAGAAGGTCAGTGGTTCGTTACAGGATTCCCTCGGTCGCGATACCTTTTTCCTGTCGGCCAGGAAAAAAGATCAGCGACAAATTCATATCGTACTGACTGCAGGAATGGGAGTACCCAAACAGTCCTACCGAAGACTGCTCGATTTGCCCGAATTTGGCGACAAAGGTCTCGAATCTCTATTCACACATGGCCTGTTGTTTGGCGGCATGACCTTTCCGATTCATGAAACCAGTCTTACACAGCGCCTCACACTGGTAAATTGATCGGAACCCTAGTTCGATAACAGATACTTTAGAACTTCCACCCTCCACTGGCCAATCACTCAATAGACAAGTCTGTATTTTTAAAGTGATTTCCCGGCCAAGTTCGTAGCACGCAAACATCGCGACCCGATTCTCCCGCTTAAATTCTACCCAGATCTGTTCAGCGCCCAGCCCGAGCAGGAGCGGCTGTCTAACCCTGTTTCCCCAAAAAGTGCTTGAGGGCGTCGAAATAGTCGCCCGGTTCCTCGTAAAACGGTACGTGGGAACTGTTAGGAAAAATAACGACCTCTGAGTTGGGTAATACATTGTCCATCTTCAGGGCGCAGGCAGGTCCAATCTCGTCGTGGGTTCCGGTCACTATAAGCGTCGGCATCTGTAATTGATGCATATCGGGGATACGGTTCCAGTCTTTCAAATTACCAATGTACAGAAATTCATTCGGCCCCTGCATAGTCCCGTATGGCCCCATATTCCAATCCTCTACCGAGGCTAACAACGACCTGGGCCACTCTTTCAGACGGCAGACGTGTCGGTAGTTCAAGATCGTGATGGCTGCCTGGTACTCCGGGTGATCCAGGGTTCCGAGGGCCTCGTGATGGAGCATCATCGCGACTGTCTCACTCCCGAGAGCGTCACGCATGCGATTCAGTTCAGTAGTCAGGTGTGGGAGATCACCGCAGGTATTCGCCAGAATCAGCGAGCGAATCGCATCGGGATAAGTCAACGCATACTCGATACTTAACCAGCCTCCCCAGGATTGACCAAGAAGATGCACATGTTCCAATCCCAGCATCTTTCGGACTGTCTCGACCTCTTCAACATATCTTGAAATACACCAAAGCGCAGAATCTTCCGGTCGATCAGAGTTACCACATCCTAATTGATCAAACGCGACGATCCGATATCCCTCATTCGCCAACGGAATGTGCGGATCTCTCAGGTAATCACACGGCAGGCCCGGCCCTCCATTAAGCAGGAGCAACACGTTATCTCCCGTGCCATAGGAATAGGTAACGACCTTATAACCGTCAACTTGGACTTCGACGACTTCAGCGCCGTGGTTCTCTGTCATCTTTCAACGCCTTGATTTTTATACGAGACCGAGCATCGTCTCTGCATCACTGACCTCGAATTTGCGCGGTGCCTCGACGTTGAGGTGCGTCACAACGCCGTTATCCACCACCATCGCGTAGCGGATTGATCTCTCCCCAAATCCGGATTTGCTCATATCTGACGCGAACCCCATGGCGCGGCTCAATTCTCCATTGCCGTCGCCCACCATGGTGACTTTGCCCTCTGCACCTTGTGCTTTTCCCCAGGCATTCATCACCCACGCATCATTCACGGAAAGACAGATGACGTCGTCTACGCCTTTTTCGAAAAACTCCGACGCCTTGTCAATGAATCCTGGCAGGTGCTTTGCCGAGCACGTCGGGGTGAAGGCGCCCGGCAATGCAAACAAAACGACTTTCCGACCGGCAAAAAGATCTGTAGAGATTTTTGATTCGGGGCCGGATTCCCCCATCATGTACACAGTGGCTTCGGGTATGACATCTCCAACTGCAATCCTCATAATGACCTCCTTCAATCTGGATATGCTGTTTTATCGAGATTCTGGGTGCCTGGCAAGGCCGCTCTATCTATTGTGCAGAAATAGCACCCAGGGCGGCGCTGGCCAACCTGGCTTGCGGTGGATCCGCGCGGCTCGTCAACAAAACCGGAACCTTGCCGCCCAGTACAATACCGGCCGCACACGCACTCATGAAATAAACCATCATCTTGAAAAGTGGATTACCGGCCTCAATGGTCGGTACCACAACCACATCGGCATCGCCGGCAACAGGATGATCAATCCCTTTCATCTTGGCCGCGTCGCCAGACACGATATTGTCAAAGGCAAGCGGGCCAAACACTTCGGCGCTGAGCCCTGAAGCTGCAAAGTGGGCCGCAATCTGTTCACATTCCTGGGTCACCGGCATTGCCTCGCTGACAGACTCTGACGCCGCCAGCAGCGCCACGCGGGGCTTGGCATTGCCCAGTTTGTGCGCGAGCTCCACAACATTCTCGACGATCGCAATACGCGTCCTGATGTTCGGTGCCACATTGAGTGCGCAATCGGTCAACATGATTGATTTATCGCTGTCGGGGACCGTCATGTGGAAGACATGAGATAACCTGCCCGTACTCCGGATTCCCCCCTCTTTGGCAAGAAGCGGCCGCATGAAGGTATCCGAGTGCACATGCCCCTTCATAACCATCGCCACCGCCCCAGAAGCGGCAAGTTCTGCTCCCGTCTGTGCGGCCCCGGATTCACCTGAGGCTTCAACAATTTCAACGTCCGAGACATCCCAGCCAATCTGCTGCGCTTCAGCCTCGATCCCGGGTCGACTGCCGATCAGGACCGGCGTAATGATCCCGGCCGCCTGTGCCTGGCGTGCGCTGTCGAGTGCCACAGGATGGTCTGCCCCAACGATAGCAGTCACCGCGGCACCCTTGCCTGACGCGCGGTCCAAAAGAGCGGGGGGACAAACGACCTGCGCAGTGCTGAGGAAACTATCCGCTGCCATATCGCTCTGAGCTCATCCGAATACCGTCAGGTGTCGTCTGCACCTGACTGGGTAATCTCATCCACGAGTTTAAGCCGCTGAATTTTTCCCGACGGCCCTTTTGGCAGTGTCTCCATGAGATGAAACGCGCTGGGGGTCTTGAAGGCACCAAGATTTTTCTCGCAATGTGCGCGCAGTGCTTCTATATCAATCAGGTTACCAGGGCTTGCCACAACACAGGCGGCCACCTCTTCTCCATAGCGACTGTCTGCGATCCCGACAGCGGCGGCCTCGAGCACACCGGGGAACTGGTAGAGCACGTCATCGATTTCCCTCGGCGCGATGTTCTCACCGCCTTTGATAATCAGCTCTTTTATCCTGCCAGTCACAAAGACATAACCGTCTTCATCCATCCTGCCAAGATCCCCGGTTCGATACCAGCCGTCGCTAGCAAACGCTTCGTCGGTCTTGTCCGCGTCTTTGAGATAACCCTTCATGACGTTGTGGCCGCGGATCTGGATTTCCCCCTCACAACCACGCTCAAGCTCCGAATTGTGCTCATCCGCAATTCGGACCTCATTGCCGCAGCTCTTCCCCGGCGAACCAATCCGGTGTGCTTTGGGATTAAGCGGATTCGACAGGATCGGTGCGGCCGTCTCGGTGATACCCATCGTCTCAACCAGGGGAATGCCAAAACGCTCAACAAACGCCGTGTGCACGGCAGGCGGCAATGCCGCCGACGCAGAGCGCCCGAAACGTACATGACCCAGAGCTGCCTTACCGGGCTGCGCGACGGCCTCTTCTGCACCAAGGAGATAGGAAATAATGGTGGGGACTGCACTAAACCAGGTACAACGGTGGGTGCTCACCCAGTCCCAGAACTTCGATACCCGAAATCTTGAGGGCATCACGACGGAAGACCCACTGAACAGGGGCGCCATGACCGTGACCACCTGACCATTGATATGACAAAGCGGCAGAACACAGAGGGCGCGATCTTCTGAGGTCAAGTGATGTGCCGCTGCGGTGTTTGCACCGCCTGCTAGGAGGCTGGCGTGAGAGTGGATCACTCCCTTGGGCCGCCCTGTTGTCCCTGAGGTATAGATCAGCAAGGCATCATCCTGCGGCTCAGGTAAAGCACAAGGTGCGACCGCCTCGCCATCGGGCAAATCGAGAGACTCGATAGCCTGAGTACGAATCACCTTAAGGTTCGGCAACGCTTCAACACAAATCTGGCTCGCTGCATCGGCGTTGCCCTCATCGGCGAACAAAATCCTGACTTCAGAATGGTTGAGCACATACCGCAGGGCCGCATCTCCTGCCACTGGATTAAAGGTCGCGACGGTGAAGCCCCCATACATGCAGCCCAGGAAAACCTCAAGGGCCGACTGGCCGTTCGCACTCAGCATGCCGATGCGATCTCCCGGCACCGCACCCAACGAATCAAGATAGGCATGCAGTCTCTGACAGATTACCTGCAGCTGAGACCAGCTGACTTCTGAATCTGTATCAGGAAAGACAGCGAAAACTTGCTCGGGACAGGTTTGGGCATACCGGTCAATCAGCTCGCGGATGGTCAGGGCGCTGCAGTCTTGCACCGCCGCAAAAGTCAGCGGCGCATTACTTTCCATGACGCGCCCAGTAATCTCCCAGCAGGTCCTCCGGTGAGACTTCCTGTGCGGGTATGCTGCGAACGACGCGGACTGTATTGAGGTAATGCCGGTAATTCATGTTCTCGCTGATGCTATTGCCGCCCCAACTCCCGCATCCCATCGAAAGTGAGAACGGCAAGGCATTATCAAAACTGCCGCCGGTGGCAAAGCAATGGGCCTGGTTGACGATGACACGACAGGTCGGCAACTCCATGGCTATCTGCATCGCGCGTGCATCATCGGCCGTATGGATACCCACCGAGTGGCCAGCGCCCTGATACGCATAAATCTCGGCAACCTGCGCCAGTGCGCCATCAAAGTCCTCGGCCCGATAAAGTGTAAGTACGGGACAGAGCTTTTCCCCAGAGAAGGGATAGGCAGATCCGCTTTGAGATTCCTGCACCAGCAGGACCTTGACGTCAGGAGCTGCCCTGCAGTCGATCTCCGCCATTTGGGCAATTTGCCGGGCGGGTCGTGCGATAACGCCAGAATTCAACTTGCCGTCTGGCCACATCAATTGCTGCAGTTTTTCCTGCTCACCAGCAGTCAACAGCTTTGCGCCCTGCGATTCCAGTGCCGCCACCAGGTCATCGTAGACCGAGGCGAGTGCAACCACGCTGTTTTCAGAAGAGCAGCTCGTGGCATTATCAAAAATCTTCGAAGCGACTATCTTTTGGGCCGCTTCGTTCAGATCCGCGGTTTCATCAACGATCACCGACACGTTCCCCGCTCCGACTCCCACCGCTGGGGTGCCGCTTGAATAAGCCGAGCGGATATTGCTCTGTGACCCGGTCGCCACTACAAGATCCACCGTCTTCATCAAAGTCTCGGTGTCCGCCTTGTTGATGGGTCGAGGCAGTTTCTGTACCAAGGCTTGCGGTGCGCCGACCTTCTTGAGCACATGCTGGAACAGTTCGACAAGCTCCCCACAGACCGCTTCGCCGCGCGGCGAGGGGGCGAGAATAATGGCATTACGCCCCTTAAGGGCATTCATCACCTTGTTCGTCGGTGTGGCCACCGGATTGGTTGAGGGCGTGATCGCTCCGACAACGCCGACCGGTCGGGCAATCTCAATAATGCCTTTTTCAGAATCCTCCGAGATAACACCCACCGAAGGTGCTCCCGTGAGATCACGAAGCAATCCCAGAGTCTTGCGGTAGTTTTTCCGAAATTTATCGTCAACGTCACCCAGGCCGGTATCTTCTACCGCGCGCTCTGAGAGGTAACGATTGCGCTCAGGCTCGAGGATGGTCCACGCAATCGCGGCAACGACATCATCAACCTGAGCCTGATCAAAGCGCTCGTACTCCGCCTGGGCTGCTCGGGCGCGCGCGAGCAATTCTGGCACTGGGGAATTTGCAGCCATAAAGGTTTTAGTCCACTAGCGTAGTTGCAACAAGTGTAACAGCCCGGGGGCGCAATGCGCCGGGCGCGCGCCACTAGAAGTTGAGAGAGATATCGCGGTGGCCGGATGTACAACTGGCTACGAACAGTGCGAGTTCTCTCGGCATCTTCAATTGCTGCCGAATCCCCAGCGTTCCCCTGATCGCCTGCTCATACTCGCTGAGTCCAGGCTGCAGCTCTGCGACGGCACGGGTTCGCCAGATTGTCTGCTCGTTAAACTCTTCGATTGCCTCGTCATACAACTTCAGCGCTTTTTCGACCTTGGGCTTCTTTTTCCCCAGCGCGCGTCTTGCTTTGGTGATCTTGGACTTTATCTTGTCCGCACCTTTGATCGAACTGAACTCTTTGACCAGCGCTTTCAATTGGGGGACCGTCTGTTCAGCATCATGCTCATTTATCCGCTCGCGCAGGGCTAGGAAGTCTCCCTCCATGGCACTTAACCTGCTGCTACCCTCCAGCACCGCAAGGAATGCGGAGATCGGCTCATAGGCGTTGTCCGCTCCCCGTCGATACTGGCGCCGTGCGTTGGTTTCCGCCTTGACGAGCTCCAGGTACGCCTGCCGAGTCGCCTCCCAGTTAGAGGGAATCTCGTTCGCCAGGTCTTCCCGTTCAGTCCGCTTTTCGACCAAAAACGCTTCCAGCTCAGCTCTTTCGGATGCAGCGGCTGCCGAGCCTAACTGCTCAAGTTGCTCCTGCGCTTCAAGAATTTCTTCATCTAGCTTACGAATCTGGCTTTCTAAATGGCGGACAGGGTTATGCACCGCACGGTATTCTTCCTGTGCCGCAACGACGACTGCATTGGCTTCAAGCGCCGTAGAGAGAAGCCCCGGGACCTGCTGCGCCTGATCCAATCCCTTAGTCAGGTCCGATCTTAAGCTGTCAGGAAGATAACTGAAGTCGTTTGCACGAGCGCGGTCGATGGCGCTACCCAGCGCGTCCGGCGTTTCCATAAACTGCCCGGACACGTACTCCTCCAAGCAAATCTGGAGTTTGGGATTACGCGGTGGCGGGGCGGTTTCAGAAGTAAAAGAAAGCCGGTTAGGGAGATAATTCACCATTGCCGGATTGGCAGCAACGATGCCGAGGGCTACCAACTGCAGAACAATGAATGCTATCACCCCTTTGTACATCTGTACTGTCTTCACAATCGCTGGAGCAACACCCCGCAGGTAGAAAAGGGCAAACCCAAATGGCGGGGTCAGAAACGAGGTTTGGACGTTAAGCCCGATCATTACCCCGAGCCACACCGCAGTTACATTTGCTGAAGGGTCCGTCAGCAGAATCGGCGCGATGATCGGCACCACCACCACTGCGATCTCAATAAAGTCGAGGAAGAAGCCGAGAATAAAAATAACGGCCATGACAATGATGAACTTCACCCAGAAGCCACCGCCCATTTGATTCAAGAAATCCCGAACCAGATCCTCGCCACCAAAGGCACGAAATGCCGCCGTCAGCATGGCCGCACCCAGTAGGATGATAAACACCAGAGACGTCGTCTTGGCCGTTTCGATCATGACTCCTTTCAGAGTGTCATCGATTTGGTGTGCCCTGATCGCGCTCCAGATAAGTGCCCCCAGCAAACAAAACGTTGCGACGGTTGCGATAACAAGTACCAGCACGTCGATAGTGGTATGAATCTGGCGCACATTGATATCGTGGTAGTGCAGCAACCCAGCGATCACAGCCAAAGACACAATGCCCAAGAGGGCTGGTAGGTAGGCGCCCTTTTCCCCCGCCTTTAGCCGATACCCCGCCATAAACAGGGCGCCCGCGGCCCCGATAGCGCCTGCCTGGTTAACGGTAGCAATCCCGGTAATGATGGATCCAAGTACGAGGAAGATGAGGCCCAGGGGCGGTATCAGGATAAGCGCCACTCGAATGAAGAACGCAACATCAAATTCCCCGTCGTAGCGCACCGTCGGGGCAACCTTTGGCCGCAACACCGCATAACCAAGGATAAACAGCATGTAGAGCGCAACCAGCACTAACCCAGGAACAAAGGCACCCAGGAACATTTCACCTGCACTGGTCGACGAGACGCCGAACTCCGAGGGCATCGTGAGTTCACCGGTTGCCACTTTGTACATTGCCTGACGTGCCGTTCCGGCCTGATCAGTAGCGCTTGCCAGCTGGTCGGCCAGAATAATCAGCACAATGGAGGGTGGAATAATCTGTCCCAGTGTGCCCGAGGCTGCGATGGTTCCTGTTGCCAACGAGTTCGAGTAGTTATTCTTGAGCATCGCCGGAAGCGAGATCAGCCCCATGGCGACGACCGTCGCGCCGACAATGCCTGTAGTCGCGGCAAGCAACGCCCCGACAAACACCACCGAGATCCCGAGACCTCCCGGAACCGGACCGAAAAGCTGGGCCATGGTCACGAGCAGGTCTTCTGCGATCCGTGAGCGCTGCAGCATGATCCCCATGAAGATAAAGAGCGGGATCGCAATCAGGGTGTCACGCTCTACCTCCCAGTAGACCCCCCTGAGATTGGTCACTCCGGAGGATAACCACTCCTGGGGACCGCCATGGGCAAAAAAAGCGCTTGAGTCACCCGCCGAGAAATAACCGGCTGCCGCAGCGAGACAAATCGTAATGACGGCTGAGCCAGGAAGAGCAAAGGCAACAGGAAAGCCGTAGCCCAAGGCAGCCGCCATCAACACGATCAGCAGCGCGAGAAAGACCAGTTCCATAGAAGCGATATCCCTATCAGGCCACTGGGGCTGTTGGCTGCCGCTTACCGGGATCTCCCCGATAATCTGCTATCGCATCCAGAAAATAACTGATGAACTGTACCGCCATGGTGACGGCGAAAACCCCAAGGAATGACGCCATCAGGTACTTGACATACATCCCGTAACCGGATTGTGAGACTTCAAAGTTAATCACCGGCATATTAATAATGCCGACCTCGCTGCCCATTCCAATGATCATGATAGTCCAGGAAACAGACAGGCCCAGGAAAATAGACCCAATGGCGTTGACCAGTGCTCTCTTGCGGGTACTATAGCCTGCATAGAAAACATCCACCCGGACGTGCGCCTCCTCAAGCAGAGTGTACGCACTGGCAAAAAGAAAAAGCGCGCCATACCAAAAACGCACTAGGTCCCCCATAAAGGCCTGCTCATAGGAGAAGATGAAACGGGTAAAAACAATTGCAAGTTCTGCAATCACGATGAGCAGGCTCAACCAGAAAAATCCCAGTGACCTGTTAAACGAGGCAATCACGACTGCGAGAATCATCAGCGGGATATGCACATACATACCTCGAAATTCCGGACGACTAAGCGACCGAGCGGTACTCTCCCCGACAAAGGCATCAAGCCAGCCCTCAACCCGAATAAAAGATATGATCATGTCGCCAATGCCGACCAGCAACACGATCCAGAATGCCGCACGAACGAGAAAAGTATTGATATCTGATATCAGGAAGCCATCGGACCTCAAAGACCGGCCGGGGCTATACAGTACGTAGACAACTGCCACCAGAATGCCTACAAGGTAGGCGAACATCTGAATCCACGAGAGTACCCCGGGGGCAGGGTCGAAAAAAACCGGTGCGATGCCGGGCCAATCTAACCCGAGCACCAGTACGTTATTAAGGAGAAAAACCCCAACAGCCGACAGCATCGACCAACTGAACAGGCGCACCGCGACGTCCACCCAGTCACCGGGTCGAGTTTGGCGTACGTCTTCGGCAATCATTACCGCAAGCGAAAAACAGGGACGGGGCAAAAGCCCCGTCCCGTGCTCATCTTATGAAGATTGGTTCGACTTACTCGCCGATTCCGAGCACCCGGTTTCTCTGGTTAGAGAAAGCCACCTCAGCAATCTTCTGCCAGGCACCCAACTCCCTGAGGTTAGCCTGGAATTCGTCGTTGATCTTCTTGGCGAGCGCGCTGTGGTCACGCACGTTTTCAAAGACCTCTGCAGCTGCTTCACCAAAGCTATCGTAGGTATCTTCAGAGAACTCTTTCAGCACCACACCGTGCTCATTGACCATCTTTGAAAGATATTCACCATTGTTAGCTTGGCATTCTTCGTACTGCGCCGCATGTTCTTCCATACAGGCTGCCGTCAGGATTGCCTGCTCCCATTTGCTGAGGGAACCCCACCAGGAAGCATTCATGCCGAAGGAAAGACCACCGCCCGGCTCATGGAACCCAGGATAGTAGTAGTACTTAGCCGCCTCATAAAACTTCATGAAGTAGTCGTTATACGGACCGACCCACTCGGTCGCATCGATAGCACCGGAGACCAGGTTTTCGTAGATCTGACCACCCGGCAGGGAAACCGGTGATGCGCCAAGCATGGCCATACAGTCACCGCCAAGACCCGGGATACGCATCTTGAGACCTTTGAGATCATCAGCCGAGTTGATCTCCTTGTTGAACCAGCCACCCATCTGGGTCCCGGTCGCCCCACATGCCAGGGCCTTAAGACCAAACTCGCCGGAGATTTCATCCCACAGCGCCTGGCCACCCTTAAATTTAATCCACGCATTCCACTCCACCGTGGTCATGCCGAATGGCACACTGGTGAAGTAGGCAAACCCAGGATGCTTACCTTTCCAGTAGTAGTCCGCAGCGACATAGGCCTGCGAGTTACCCGACACCACATCATCGAAACTATCGAAGGCACCGACCTTTTCACCTGCAGCGTAGTAGGTTGTATTGATCCGGCCTTCACTAAGTTCGGTGATACGGGCGGCCAGGCGCTGGGCACTGATACCCAGACCCGGGAAGTCACGTGGCCAGGTCGAGACGATCGTCATCTCACGGCTCTGTGAGGCGATTGCAGGAGCTGCCAGGGTGCCAGCTGCAACCGCTGTTCCTGCTCCCGCTTTTTTTAGAAAATCGCGTCTTTCCATTTATTCCTCCTCAACTAGGTTAGTCATTCATACACCACCTGCCCGCCGCAGTATTCTGACGCAGGCTCGCACTAGTATCGCAACTATATCCCCGAATGACAATAGGGTTTCAATTCAACTATTCTCAAATTACAGGGATAAAATTACGCAGTCTACAGATCGCTAAATAGGTCAGTGGATGGGGTTTTTGGCTGGGAGAGTTTGAAGTGCATACCTCCTCCCAACTTCCAAAACCTCATCAGCCAGTGTAACAAACCGGACTCAGAGCCCAGTATGGCAAAACCCCGAGAAGCAGCCCAAGGCACCGCGCGCACGATGGCGATGAAGGGCGGAGGCTACTACAGCCAACGCACCCGCGGCGCCAAGGATGTGATTGATAATGCCGCCGGCATGCTTGTAGAGGCTGCCGACGCGATCAGCCGTCCGGGTAAAGGGATGCCGGTAACCCTCGCTGACTTTGGCGCGGCTGATGGCGGCACCTCCGAAAGTGCCTTGAGAAAGTGTATCGAACGGATCCGCGAACGATTCCCTGGTACTCAGATTCAGGTCAGCTATACCGACTTACCGAGCAATGACTTCAGCGCTCTTTTCAAAAACCTGCTTGGGTTTGGCTCGTTGACGTCGAATACGTACCTCACAGACATTGAGAATGTTTATGTGAACGCCTGCGGCATTGGTTTTCATAAGCAACTCCTGCCCGACGCGTCACTGGACATCGGATTCTCGGCTACGGCGATGCACTATATCTCGGAAAAGCCGTGCCCCATCGAAAATCATGTTCACATGGTGGGTGCAAGCGGGAGGACGTTGGTCGCCTACGCCGAACAGGCGCGGCAAAACTGGAATGATCTTCTTGTCGCTCGCGCCAAAGAATTACGGCCAGGGGGACGGCTCGTTATGCTGAACTTTGGTATTGACGAACAAGGTCGTTACCTTGGCAACACCGGCGGTTTCAATATGTTCGATACCTTTGCTGGCATTTGGAGACAGATGTGTGACGAGGGTATGATCTCCCAAGCCGAATTCGTCAATACCTCTTTTCCCCAGTACTATCGGACGGTTGAGGAATTCTGTGCGCCATTCAAGGATAATGACTCACCGGTTTATCAGGCAGGTTTGAGACTCGTTTCAGCGAAAACCGGCGTCGTGGGCTGTCCTTATCGCAGAGCATTTGACGAAACGGGAAGTGCCATGTCGGCAAGAGAATTTGCAGAAAGTTACGTCCCCACCCTGAGATCGTGGAGCGAGGCTGTTTTCTTAAGCGGCCTTAACGAAGCTCGCCCGATGGAGGAGCGACATCAGATCGTAGACATGTTCTATCAGCGCTATGAGGATCGGGTAGCCTCAGACCCCAGTGGCCATGCCATGGATTACGTCCACTGCTATCTAGCGGTCAAAAAAACCGCTGATCAGCCGTAACCCGGACTCCGGTCTCTATCTTATGCGTGCGGTCGTTCTTCCCGGAATCCAGCAAACGCTTGTCGTTGAGGATAATTACCCTGATCCTGTCCTGCGGGGAGGTGAAGGCGAGATCATCGAGATTACTGCCTGCGGAGTCTGCCATTCTGACCTGCATGTCGTCGATGGCGAGTTCCCAAGCCCCCTGCCGCTGGTCTTAGGTCATGAGGTCGCCGGTGTCCACCCCGAATTAGGCCCCGTCCTGCTTTACGCCCCCTGGGGGTGCGGTGCATGCCCGCAATGTGCCGATGGCGACGAAATGATCTGTGCAAATTCCAGTGAGGCCGGGTTGTTTACAAACGGCGGGTACTGCGATCGTATGTTTGTTCCCGATCGAAAATATCTCGCCCCGCTTGGTGATCTGGATCCCATCACCGCTGCACCACTGGCCTGCGGCGGGCTGACCGCCTACCGGGCGGTTGATCACGGCAGAAAGGCCTTGGCACCCATGCAGCGTCAGGGAAGAGTTCTTCTAATCGGGGTCGGCGGCCTCGGTCAATATGCCATCCGCTATCTGCGGCTTCTCACCGATGCAAAGGTCATTGCCCTTGATGTTGCTGAAGACAAAAGATCGAGAGCCCTTGAATTCGGCGCAGACGAGGCGATTGGACCAGATGAAGACATCGCGCCCTGCGACCTCATTATTGACTTCATTGGATCGGATACAACCCTTGCGACTGCCGCGGGTACGGTAGCCCGCAAAGGCATGATCATTGTTGTAGGCCTCGGCGGGGGCCAGACGAACTTCGGCCTTGGTAAAGTACCGCCAGAAGCACGATTCATGACCAGTTTCTGGGGCACACGCCAGCAGATGGACGACTTGCTCGATCTTGCCCGACGGGAGCCCTCGATCATGCCCTCGGTCGAGACGCTGCCATTAACTGATGCACAGCATGCACACAACCGACTTCGGGAAGGACAGGTCGCAGGCCGCATTGTGCTTATTCCCTGATCGATTAGATGAACCGTTTTCAAATCTCCCATCCTCGCGAGGCGGCCAACGGGGTGAGCCATGCCACTGAACATAATCCTGACCCTGATGCGGTCAGCGATTGGGAACGACAGCGGCTGACGGAGCACAGTTAAAGCAAAATGGCTTCTCCGGCGACATCACCCAATATCGTAAGCTCCACAATCTATCTGGAGGGGATTCCGCACAGCCAGTTCAGTGAAATCATGGCTCATCCGGGCCTGCTGTGGCACCCGTATCAGGATGGGGGGTTCTGGGTCGTCAGTCGACACGCCGATACCAAAACGGTTTCCAAGCAACCAAAGCTTTTCTCGTCAGCTGTGGGACACACCAATCTGTGGGACCTTGAGGCAGATGCTCTCGAGGCCCGACGTTCAATTATTGATACCGATGCGCCCGATCATACGCGCCTTCGCCGCCTTGTCAGCAAGGCATTCACACCCCGAAATATTAATCTGTGGGAGAACGTTACCCGCGAGATTGCCTGCGAACTGTTGGATGACTTTCAGCACGCAGGCGGGGGTGATTGGGTGGGCAGGGTCGCGGCGCCGCTGCCTATACGCGTCATCCTTTCGGTTCTTGGGGTCCCCGTCAGTGACGCTGATTATCTGGTCGAACTGTCTAACTATCTGGTCGAGGGCACCACAGATCAACCCTCCCTTGCCGCCGATACTTTCGGGAATACTACTGATCTGCGTCTGCTTCCCTTCGGATCACCTGCCAGCCATGCGCTCTTTGAATATGGAGAGCAACTCGGGGCCAAGCGCAAATCCGATCCGAAAGACGATGTCGTGACACAACTGGTCATGGCAGAAGAAGACGGTAACCGGTTGTCAGCGGCAGAGTACCGTAACCTGTTTCACGTGCTGGTTTTTGCCGGAAATGAGACCACACGCACCGCCATTGCTCACGGGGCGATGGCCTTCTCCGAATTTCCCGATCAATGGAAACGTCTTGAATCCGACGGAAAAATCTGTGCGCCTGCCATTGAGGAACTACTTCGCTGGGCAACGCCGGTCCTGCACATGCGTCGGACCGCAACTGATGATACCGAGTTGTCAGGTACGCCAATAGCTCGGGGGGATAAAGTCGTCATGTGGTACCCGGCAGCAAATCGCGACCCTGCGGTTTATGATCACCCGTTTGACTTTGATGTCAGCCGTGAGACGAATCCCCATTTTTCTTTTGGGGGCGGGGGACCGCATTTCTGTCTCGGTGCGTTTCTTGCGCGTATGGAGATCAGAATTCTTTTGGAAGAGATGTTGAATCGGAAACTTGCCCTGCGTCAGGTAGGTGCGGCTGAACGAGTTGCCTCTAACTTTATCCATGGCATCCTGTCCGTCGAGATGGAGGTCATGTAACTGACGCGATGCGCCTTTGTGTAGATGCAGACCTTTGTATCGGTGTTGGCCAGTGCGAACTACTTGAGCCCGAAATATTTCGAGTGGATGACGACACCGGCACATCGACTGTCATCAGTGCACCGATCCTACCCAACCAACGCGCGGAGGCTCTGGTGGATCAGTGCCCCTCCGGCGCCATACAGATAGACCCGGATGTCAATCCAACTCCGGCGACGCCTCCAGACACTGATTGACGAAATCTACGGGTAACTCCAAACCCTTGGCAATGTCCTCCAGCAGCCTGCTCTCAGCTTCGGCCACGGGCTGCTCGACCCCAGCAACCAGGCACAGGTCTCGTACGACCTGCATACGCTGCGAAATACTCGCCTTCTCTCGGACGGCGTCAATACGCTTTGGCAGCAACTCCCGCAAACGCTGCGGATCGAGTTTTTCAAGCGCATAACCCTCCTCCAGAAATTCTTCCAGGGCTTTTTGCTCTTTATCAGAAATCCCTTGATCCGCATCTGCAACAGCAACGGCTCCCGCAACGAAAAGGTTGCGCATGGCCCGAGTCGCGTCTGTTTTTCCCTTAAGGTAGTCAGGTTCCATCAAACCCATGACGGTCTGCACCTGCTCTTCAAGATCATGTTTATCGATACCGTCAGGGCGCATGAGTATCGAACGGTCAAAGACCGTCAATGCCTTTACCCGTAACGGACTAAACGGATGAGTCAAGAACCAGTCCTGCATTGGCGCCCCCTGCCCGGGTTGTTCACCGAGAGCCAGCATATCGTCTACCTGGCGCAGGAATTCATCAAGATCAAACTGCACTACCGTGTCATCACTCAATCCAGAGGCAAGCTTGAAGAGCGCCCTCGCCACGCTGGGAAGATCCTCCGCACAGTAGGCACCAGCCCGGTCGGCAGAAACTTCGGCATAACGCGACCAGGTGAACAGATCGAGCGCCAAGGATGCAGGCGGGCGCGTCTTACCACGCAGCATGTAGCCAATCGGAATATCGTGATGGCGGTAAACATGGTGTCCCAGTTCATGGCCCATGACAAAAAGCAGCTCCTGGTCGGAAAACGCCTCCAGCAAAGACGACGAGAACATGATGTAGACACGTCCATCCTCGGGCTTAAAACAGGCGGCATTGAACTGGGGCGCAGAATACACATAAAGTTCCAGTCTGCTTTCAATGCCAAGACGCTCCTGGCAACGATCTGCCATTTCATGCAGCGCTCCCGACATGGAGCGACTAAGCCGCACCGAAGTACTGAGCAGATGCCGGCGAACCCCGGGGCCCTTGCGATTCTCTTCTTGCTTTTCTACCGCCTCACGCACCCGACTCACTTCCGGATGGGCAAGCAGTTGCTCGTATAGTTTCAGATCGTTGTCGCATCGAATCTGGCTCGCAGAATCATTCATATTTACTATGCTCTGATGAGTCTCGTGTATACCTTCACATTTCTACCACTAACAACACACCTCGGAAAACGTTGTCGAGGATTCATGGCAAGCTGTGAGATTATGGCATCGGCCTAACAAACAACATCGTCCGACCAACAATATGACCTAGCGCATGATAATGCCCTAGGCTAACTATACTGGCATATCGACTCTTGTAATTAGTCGATTACAGATGGGTTAAAAGTTTTGCCCAGGCACCCAGTCCGTTCCTGCTAATGGTATTTTGGCCATAGCGGCTGCCTCAATGGTCAGTGCGACCATATCTTCGGGCTCGAGGTTATGAACATGGCTCTTACCGCAGGCGCGTGCCAATGTTTGCAACTCCAACGTCATACAGTTAAGGTAATTCGCTATCTTGCGTCCACCGAGTTCCGGATCAAGCCGGCTAGACAACACAGGGTCTTGGGTTGAAATACCCGATGGATCAAGTCCATCTTGGTAGTCATCGTAGTAACCGGCAGAAGTGCCCAGCTCGTTGTACTCTTTTTCAAACTTCGGACTATTATCTCCAAGAGCGATCATCGCCGCTGTTCCAATCGAGACTGCATCAGCACCCATAGCCAAGGCTTTTGCGACATCCGCACCATTACGAATACCTCCTGAAACAATTAACTGAACCTTGCGATGCATATCGAGTTCTTTGAGGGCTTCAACCGCAAGCCTTGTTGCGGGTAGCGTAGGGATACCGACATGTTCAATAAAAATATCTTGCGTTGCAGCAGTACCGCCCTGCATTCCATCAACTACAACTACGTCAGCACCTGCCTTGACCGCAAGGGTGGTGTCAAAAAACGTCCGAGTAGCCCCAACTTTGACATAGATTGGTACCTGCCAGTCGGTGATCTCACGCAACTCAGAAATCTTAATTTCAAGGTCATCTGGGCCTGTCCAATCAGGATGACGGCATGCGCTTCGCTGATCTATGCCTTTAGGCAGATTGCGCATCTGTGCAACCCGATCGCTGATTTTTTGGCCGAGAAGCATTCCCCC
>DDZY01000156.1 GCA_002346525.1 Proteobacteria bacterium UBA2996 | reverse complement strand
TGTTCTGCCTGATGCGTGCTCTGGGGTTAAAGCCCCAGGACAATTGCCCTGGACAGTTATTTGATCTTCTCAAAAACTGATAGATCGACCCGGTTCGTCAGTAACCCCGGGCAGGGTCGACAATATTCCAGAGCACTTGACCCTGACGGTAGCGTGTCAGGTTTTCTGCAAACATCTCTACGGATTTGAGATCCCAACCCGCATAAACTGCCGAACAGTGCGGGGTAATGATGACGTTCTCGTAATCCCAGAGCCTGTGGCCTTTGGCAAGCGGTTCCGTACTGAACACATCAAGCCCGGCTCCTCGAATTTTTCCGCTGTCGAGCG
The DNA here is from genome assembly GCA_002346525.1 of Proteobacteria bacterium UBA2996. Classification (GTDB taxonomy): domain Bacteria; phylum Pseudomonadota; class Gammaproteobacteria; order Arenicellales; family UBA868; genus UBA868. The sequence continues at coordinate 2,321 of DDZY01000156.1, read as the reverse complement.
CGGATATCAATGCCGACTCTTCAATGACACCGCCTCTGGAAATATCGATAACCACAGCGGATGATTTCATGCGATTGAAAGCGACCTGGTTGACCAGGCCTCGGGTACTCTCCAAAAGCGGGACACATACCACCAGAAAATCTGCGCGCTCCCATAATGCACCAAGTGCACCCAGGCTGTGGACTTCATCAACATGGGGCGTATCTTTCGGGTTTGCCCTGACGCCGAGCGTCTTTAGTCCCATCAGTTTGCAACGCGCAGCCACGGCCTGGCCTGTTTTTCCCAAGCCCAGTATCAGCACCGTCTTCCCGTCGATCGGTTCGACTTCCCCGATCAGCCACTCCTGGCGCGTCTGAGCCGCGCGGTATGTTGGAAATCCCAAAGAGAAATGCAGCATAACCCCCAGGACGTACTGCGCCATCATGTCTGCCGCAACGCCGGCCGCGTTAGTCACCGTAACATGACCCGAATCCCACGGTGCCAGATGGTCGGTGCCTGAGCCTGCCACCGAAACCCAGCGCACACTTTCAGAGTTCACCAGTACGTCCCTTGGGAACCCTGGGGTTCCATTGAAGCGTACTGAATACACGACTTCAGCCCCAGTCTCGCTCACCAGTCCCGCAAGGCCTTCGTACGTGCTACTCGTCCAAATTGGCAAATCAGGATGCCTTTTCTCAAGCACCGCTTTTGACGCCTCTGAGTTGTCGGTATGAAGAATGACCGTTGGGGTTTTCACTAAAGCGGGAGCCTCAAATCAGACGCAGGAGATCAAGTTACTCTTTACCTAAGCAATGATAACTGGAAAATCCAGGACCTGAGCTTTATAGTGAGACGTAATTTCACACAGGAGGAAGGAGAGTGCAGGTTCTTGTTGTCATGGCCCATCCAAGGCCCGATTCGCTCACCGGCCAGATCGCGAAAGCGGTGATCGAGGGTCTTCAAGCAGCAGGGCATGAAACGGAATTGGCAGATCTTTATGCCGAGGGCTTTGATCCTTTGATCCTGCCCGCCGATGAACCCGACCAGACCACCGATAACAAGATCTATTCTGAGGCAGTGCAATCAGAAATCGAGCGGCTCGAACGCAACCAGGGGGTCATCCTGGTTTTTCCGATCTGGTGGTGGTCATTTCCCGCAATGCTGAAAGGCTGGATCGACCGGGTGTGGAACAAAGACGTCGCCTACGGCTCGAGAACTCTCAAACACAAACGGGCGCTTGCTATCGGACTTTCTGCATCAGATGGGCCTACGTACGCCAAACACGGTTACGATTCCGCGATCGAAACGCAGATTGTCACCGGCATATTTGATTATTGTGGAATCTCAGATGGACGGTTTGCCTACCTGCACCACTCCACGGCTGGAGGCGAGCGCCCCGCAGAGATGATCCAGGAAGCTTATGAGATGGGTCGGACCTTTTCTGAAGGACTTTAGTCCAGGCCCATCACGCCCCGACGGGATGTTCGAATTCGGATGACTCAGGCCGCAACAGGTCGGCATCTTCCCCTCGCGGGATTTTTTTTCGTATCGACCATCGCCCGTGCCGTGCTGTTATCTATTCTGCCGCTTAAGGCGCTTGAGTTACTCGGCAGCGCGCAACATGTCAGCGTCCTGTTTTTCGCCGTTAGCATCTTCGGAATCGGAATCAGTTTAGGCGTCTATTCGATCCTTCGTCATGTCAGCCTGTATGCTGGGTTTTTGGTGAGTCTCCTGGTCATGACCGTTTCTGTTTTGCTGCTCTCGACGGAGAGTCTCTTTGCCTTTTCTCTCGGAATGGTGCTTCACATCTTCGGAATCACCTCAATGGAGGTGATTCTCAATTTATATGTGATGCAACGTGTTCCAAGAGGTCAACTTTCACAGTTTGAACCCTGGCGGATGATTGCCGCCGTCGCAGCGCTGTCTATCGGCCCGTGGCTCGGTGTCTATCTTCAGACAAGTTACGGCGCCTGGCTGCCCTTTGGCGTCGCGCTATTCGGTTCGGTCATGACCCTGATTTATTTCCGAGGCCTGGGCCTGCATCATCTGGATATTCAAAGACATCCGGTGGGTTCCAACCTGATAAGGAACATTAAGCGGTTTCTGGATCAGCCCCGTCTGCGGTTGGCCTGGATTCTTACCCTGGCAAGATCGGGATGGTGGCAGCTATTCATCATCTATACCCCGATTTATGCGGTTCACACGGGGCTGGGAGAACTTTGGGGATCAGCGATTGTCTCCATTGGCTCAGCTTGGACATTGACTGTTCCGTTTTGGGGTTGGGTCGCGCGACGCTACTCGCTGCGCTTCTTGATGCGTACGGGATTTGTAATGACCAGTCT
>DDZY01000004.1:10191-15837 GCA_002346525.1 Proteobacteria bacterium UBA2996 | reverse complement strand
TGGGGTGAAACGGTACGCCGCGTGACTTCGCCGGAGCGGCGGTTGAGGTGCTCCAGTTCCAGCCGGTGACGGCGCAGCAGGGCATGCGAGATAACACCGAAGACCTCGCTGTCTGCCTGACGGGCCGCCATATGGAGGACGCGGATACGACGGGTTACTTCTTCAGGCGGGTGATCACCGCTGTCAAGCAGTCGGCGGATACGGCTTCTAAGCGGCTCGATATGCGGCCCCAACAGACCCGGCTGCAGACTCGAGAGCAAATGCTCCATCGTCAGCAACGCGTGCACCTCAGAGGCATTGAACCACAACCCCGGCAGCGCATAGCGGTCTTCGTCCTCTCCCTGCGCATCGCTGTCATACCGGTAGCAGCGCGAGTCGTTATCCCAGAGTATCGGCGCCGCCAGACGGTCGCGCATGTACTCAAGATCACGGCGCACCGTCGCCCGGGATACTTCCATGGCTTCCATCATGGCCCGCAGTGTCGTCCCCTGACGCGAGCGCAGCAGCCGGTCAATCGTGTAGAAACGCTCTGTGCGATCCAAGGCAGTCGTCCGTTTTACGCTTTTGCCTGATAAAGCGCATCGCTGCGGGCAGCGAGAATCAGGTCATTGAGGTGGATGTCGCGGATCTTGTGTGTCCACCAGTCAACCGTCACCCTGCCCCACTCGGTCAGCAGCGCCGGGTGATGCCCTTCAGCTTCGGCCATCTCGCCGACGGCGTTGGTAAAGGCGAGTGCTAAGGCGAAGTTGCTGAAGGGGTAGACCCGCCGCAGCCTCGGCTCATCGTCGATCACCAGCCGTTGCCAGTCAGGGCTTTGCTGGAGGAAATTCTCGAGTTCGCTATCGCTCGCCGGCGGCGCGCCGGCCCGGCAGGCTTCGCAAGCCATCTCGGTGTAGTCCATTTATATTCTCCTTGGCATTGAGACACCACAGTGCCCGAGCATACGCAACATCGGCGTTGCCAGAACACATCCGTGACCACCTTTGTCTATCTTTTATTTTGCGCTAAATCGGGCAGAATATCCTGCCCATGAACCTCGAGGAACATCTGGTTGCGTGCCCCTACTGCGGTGAGGCATTTACCGCGCTGGTGGATCCCAGCGAGCATGAAGCGCAATACGTCGAGGATTGTGAAGTCTGCTGTCAGCCGATTGTGTTTACTGTCCTCGACAACGGCCCGGAAGCGCCCTGCTCAGTACACACCCGGCGCGAGAACGATTGAGCCCTAGATTGGCTGTCCCGCAACGCGCATTAACTGACAACCGTTGATCCGCCAGTTCTGGGCCTGGTCACGCACCATCTGATAGGCCGCGATCCACGAACTGCCGTCCCGGGCATAAACCTGCACACCAAAAACGGGCCCGTTCGACGTTTCCTTGGGACCCAGAAAATCGACCCGCTGGGGCTGAATCAGTACGCCGTATCCCTGGCGAACCATCGCCATGAAAATTTCTTCGTTCGCGAACTTGGCCTGAATCACCGGCGACGCCTGAGCGAAAGCGGTGGTGGCGTCGCCGCGGGCAAACGCATCCAGCTGACGGCTAATGACACCCTGCATCAAGTCGGCATCCGCGCTGGCCGGGCTATCTGCCGACACCACGGCAACCGGCGACAGCACCAACACCAGTCCCAATGCGCGAATCAGTTTCTTTAACATGACGTTCTCCAGATTGGGGTTACGAGTTTATTCTGATCCCCAGTCCGTGAAAGGGCTGTCGTCAAGACACAGGCAAGGTCAGTTCGGCCGGCGGCTCATCAGATGGGCGTACTTGAGATCCTCAAAGCTGCCGCGATAATCATCCAGATTACTGATCAGCATTTCGCGGTACTGCCCCACAAAGTACTCGATGGCGCGGTCCCGATCCTCATCGTAGGCAAGCACATCATCGGCGTGGGACGCCACGACGAAGGCATTGAAGCGCGCAGTACCGTACATCATGCCCTGACTGACATTTTCCTTATGAAACCGCTGAGCCTGCTGATTGGCCAGGTCAATAAACTTGTCTGCCACCTCACGAAGCTAGGCATCCAGTTCCTCGTCAGTTAATTCTTCTGTCGACACGTCATCGCTCATGTCTTTGTCTCCCGTAGTCATCGCATTGGCTGCCGACCATTTTACGGGCATGGGGAGAGGTTCGCCATTATGCGCAGGCATGCCCGGGTCAGGTAGCCGCAGGACCCCATCCGCCCTTAGAGTAGGCCGCCATCATGGTGACACCGACTCGACACAATGCCCGAGCAGCAGGTGCCGTGGTACTCGCCATGGCCGCGATTACTGCCAGCGATGCGCTGGTCAAGGGACTGCTCGAGGAGATCAAACCGTCACAGTTCATCTTTGTGCGGGCGCTGGTGATTCTGCTGATCCTGGGCGTCGCCCTGGTGCTCAACAATCAGCGCATCCCCATGCCGAGTCTCAGACAACCCTGGCCGCTCGTACGGGGCGGCTGCGAATTGCTGTCCACCAGCCTGTGGCTTTTCGGGCTGCAGTTCATCGCGCTGCCTACCGCCGCCGCACTCGCCTGGACCTCACCCATCATGGTAACGCTGCTCGGCATTGTCATTCTGCGCGAAGCCAACTCGTTGTGGCGCTGGGTATCGGTACTGATCGGGTTTATCGGGGTCCTGTGCGTTACTCGTCCGTGGGGAACGGAGTGGAGCCTGTTGCTGCTGCTGCCGGTCGCAACGGCAGCAGCGAGTGCCTTGCGGGAGATCTCAACCCGCTTTATTGAGCCTTCCGCTCACCCCCTGCAAATTGCCTTCATTACCGTGCTGGTCGTTGCCGTCGGCGCCGGAATCGTCAGCGTCTTTGAGTGGCAGTCTTTCGGCTGGAAGATGGCGGGAGGCATGCTGGTCTCTGCCCTGCTGGTGAGTGCCGCCTTCCCGCTGATGATTATGGCCGTTCGCCTTGGGGAAATTACCTTTATCGCACCCTTTTTCTTCACGGCCATCCCGTTCGCCGTCATTCTCGGTTACGTCTTCTGGGGTGACACACTGGACGGTCTTGCCACCCTCGGCGTCATCGCCATCATCGCAGGCGGATGGCTCACTGCACAAAAGACGCGCGGGCTCTCTTCTTCTGAATAATGATCTAAGCTACCCTTCACCAATGCGTTTTGATGAGAAGAAAGTCCTGGTCACGGGTGCGTCCCGGGGGATCGGCCGTGCCATCGCGCTTCAGTTCGCTGGCGCTGGCGCGCAGGTGGCAGTGCATTACCAATCCAACCTCAAGGCGGCGCAAGCCACCCTTGCCGAACTGCCCGGGACGGGTCATACCCTCTGTGCCGGTGATGTCGCGGACCCCAACGCAGTCCAAAGACTCGTCGCTGAAGCCATTTCTGAACTGGGGGGTATCGATATCCTAGTAAACAACGCCGGTATCTTCGAGGCACATCCGGTAGACGAGGTGTCCTACGAGGACTGGCAACAACATTGGCAGCGCACACTCGCGGTCAATCTTGCGGGGCCGGCGAACCTCTGCTGGCACGCGGTAAAGCATATGCGCGCATCCGGCGGCGGCCGAATCGTGAACGTCAGTTCGCGCGGTGCCTTTCGCGGGGAACCACGCTGTCCTGCCTATGGCGCCAGTAAGGCTGGCCTTAACGCACTCACCCAATCACTTGCCCAGCAACTCGCCCCGCTGGGTATTTTTGTCGGGGCGGTGGCGCCGGGGTTTGTAGAGACCGACATGGCGAGCGCAGTCCTTGACGGACCTGGGGGCGATGCCGTGCGCAACCAGAGCCCATTGGGGCGAGTGGCAAAACCCGAAGAAGTGGCCCACGCGGTTTTGTTTCTCGCATCTGCCGGCGCCGAGTTCTCGACCGGTACGGTCATCGACGTCAACGGCGCTTCTTATTTGCGCAGTTGATTCTCAACGGGATTACGATCCTCAGCGCCGGTCGAACTGGACAAAATTACAGGCTTTCTCAAACAGCGCTTCGGACAGGTTGCCGGTCTCTTTCAGAAACTGCTCACAGCCTCTGATCGTGCAGTCTCCATAGTCTGACACCATCACCGTCCAGTTTTTTTTGCTCAAGTCATATCCCTTGCGCATCAGGCAGGCGTTGCGGAAAGTATCGATCATGCAGTAGTTTGCTTCGTCATCAGCATCGAGGCCCTGAGGCACCTTGCATTCAGGTAAGCCCCACGCGAGACCCCCATACAGCAGGAGGACAAGCCCCAACGCGCAAGGTTGTCTGAATATCCGCATAATGTCTTTTACTCAGGTCGTACTACGTCGTCAGATTGGTCCAAAGCCCAGCCACACTTCGGACCGGGAGGGTTTGCCCATAGTCTTCTAGGATAAGGAAGCATCATGCCACTAACGATCGAATTCTCAAAGCGATACACCGCCCGGGGCCATCACAAGGACATCAACACCGGTGACGTGAACAAAACTTCATTCTTGAGCCAAACCCCAGTGATTAAACTTTTATCGTTCCTTGGTATGAAACTATTGATGGGAGTATTCTTAGGTCAATTTAGCGCTACGGTTCCCATTGAAAGCGGTGCCGTCTATTTCCCCGGAAACCCCAATCCCCAATCTGCCGGATGGACATGCTGATGAAAACGCTGATATGAAAATCACCCGCGGGATAACCAACGTCGCACTTCTGGTTCTTGTTGCTTTCGCACTCACCGGTTGTCAAACCCTCGCGCAGCAACCCAGCGGCGACTATGTTTATTGTCACGGGGTAAAGCGCCCGCCCGGCTGGGTGTGTGCTGATGGCAAGTAACGCGCCCCGAAGTCGGCCGCTTCGCAAGTATCCGGCTTCCCTTTGATCCCTCTCAAGGGGGACTGTACGTCTTGCGTTCGAATGACCGAAACTTAATCGTGTGTTGCTGACAGTTCCAAGATGACGTCAAGGTCTTCACTCTTTCGTTTGGCAGGCATTGCCACTTCCATCGCGTGTGTGAGCCTGCTGGGATATGGTTACTGGCTGCAGTACCGAGAATTTCTCGATCCCTGCCCGCTGTGTATTTTTCAACGGATCGCCTTTATGTTCCTTGGCCTTATCGCGCTCATCGGGGCAATACATAACCCGTTCGGTTACGGGCGCAGGATTTATGCTGCGCTTGCAGCGCTCGCTGGAATTCTGGGAGCAGCCGTTGCCGGCCGGCATATCTATCTGCAAAACCTGCCCGCAGATCAGATACCTGAATGCGGACCCGGACTTGAGTTCATGTTGTCAAACATGCCTTTAGCCGATGCGCTTCAAAAAGCGCTCGCGGGATCTGGGGAGTGTGCCGATGTCTCGTGGATCTTTCTCGGTCTTTCAATGCCATGGTGGACGCTGTTCTGGTATCTGGTACTGAGCGCGCTGATGGTGACCGCCGCGCGGCACCGATCCTGACTTTCTGCCAACAAGATCAATCCATGGATTGTTCCCGCGCCAGCTACGACTGGGCGACCTAGTGAAGCAGTCCGTTCTGCCGGGCGCTGTCACGCATTCCGGTACATTGCTCTGGAGTCAGTTGGAGATTGCTTGGGGCGGTATCGGCCCGCATGAGGTTGTCTGGTAATGCTGAATGAGCGCCATCGTCCAGAAGGACATGCACCAGTTCATGCGCCAGAGCGATATGTGGGTCACGCGTGAGCGCGGTTATCCATACAGTGAAACGCAGTTCAGGGTTGCGCCGACTATTGCCC
>DDZY01000004.1:8393-9824 GCA_002346525.1 Proteobacteria bacterium UBA2996 | reverse complement strand
AAAAACACTCTGGACCCGCCGGGCATGACTTTGCCGGCGAGAAGCTTTGCATTGGGGCGGGAGAAATCCCTGAGGCTGGGGTTCACCTCGACTTCGAGCACTGCAGCGGGTCTTACGGTAATCCCGCAGGCTCTGATCAGCGCTGCCGCCTTTTGCGTGATCTCCTGAACCCGACCCATCTCCCAGCCGCTATCGACCAGGATCACAAAGGTCGGCATGAACACGTCACCCCCGCCGGGGTGATCATCCTGCCAGACTGACCTGGAATGGATCGCAAGACTCTGCAGATCACCTTGTCGGATGAGATCGCTCGGCTCGGCGATCAGGCCGTGTCTGACAAAGTTACCTGGAGCAGGCTGGGCCAGAGACAGAATCTCGTCACGCAGTTCGGCAGTAGTGAGATCTGGGGCACTCAAGAGGATGCGCGCAGCCAGCGCAGTTACCCGGGCTGCAGCATAGCTCGAGCCCGATACCTCCACCGTTTCTCCCAGAAAATTGAGTGCGGCGATGTGTTCCCCAGGCACCAGAAGGTCGACACTTTCCTTGCCCCAATTTGCGCCATCCGCCGGGTATCCGTCTGACGCCACCGAACTCACTACCAGCATGTTTTCGAGCGGCAGCACTGCCGGATACACAGGCTCAAGATCAATGTTTCTGCTGTTATTGCCGGCAGAGACCACAAAAAGCAGTTCCGGATGCCTGAGGGCGGCATATTCAAATGCAGTCCACTGAGATTCGAGGTTACTCCCCAAAGACATATTCACCACCCGGACCCCTGCGGCCGCCGCATGGCTGATCAGATCTTCCATCCTCTGCATGTCGGGCCTTGGATACCGGTACGGCACCAGCCGAGTCTGGGGTGCCTCGCGGGTAATGATGCTCGCTGTGCGGGTACCATGGCGCTGTGGAAAAAATTCCGAACGTACGGGATGGGCATCAAATGCGCGGGTATCCATATCCCAGAAATCGAAGCCTAGCGGAGTCCCTTGCACATCCCGGGCAAGATACTGCGCAATCTCAGGCAGCAGATAATTCACACCCGAATCAACCAGCGCCACAGCGACCTGCCCGCTGTCCTCCCCGGCTGGGAAAGGCGGGTTCATCGGGACGGGGTCAGCCCTCGGTTGAAACTCCCTATCCAACAGCAACAGTGACTCTGCGCGACCGTCCTGATAGCGGATAGCGCGGGCTTCTCTCAGTGAGCAATCCTGATCCGCCAGCACCAGCAGACGGGGTTTTGAATCCGAATCACGGATTTCGACACTGATCCGACGCAGGTGCCCCTGTGGGGCGATTCGCTCCAATACCGCCCGCTGGTGGTTAGCCAACTGCAGAGTCTGCCGCCAGCCGAAGACCTGCTCGCCCCTGGCCAGGGGTTGCCGTGGTTCTAGCGTGACACCGGGAAATTCGCTCACATAACTGGCGTCGTCA
>DDZY01000004.1:2922-8076 GCA_002346525.1 Proteobacteria bacterium UBA2996 | reverse complement strand
GCGTCGTCACAGCTAAGGCTCACGAGGGCAAGCGCGAGGCGCTGATCCGCAGTCTGGGTAACGCCAAGAGCACTGCCGACAACCAGGCCCGGTGCGAGAAGTCCCGCACCAAGAAAGACGCGAAGCGTACGGGTCGTTTTGTTATGCCTCAAGGGACCGGCCACCAATCCAGTTCAAGAAGCCTATGGCCGCTTGGCCACCATATCAATTTCAACGAGTGCTTCACGGGCGAGCCCTGTGACCCCGATACAGGTGCGCGCGGGCAAACGTCCCGCAGGAAAGTAAGCGCGGTAAGTCTGGTTCATGACCTCATAATCGCGTGCGAACTCGGTCAGGTAGACCCGGCACGACAGCACGTGCGAAAGATCCAGACCCAGGCCTTTCAACACGATGATGAGATTGTTCATCACACGGCGCGTCTGCGCTTGGACCCCCTCAGGCAACGGCGCACTGTCATCGTCGGGATCCGTTGGCATCTGTCCCGTTAACTGAATCCACCCGTCGACCTCCACCGCGTGGCTGAAGGGGGCGACGTGTCTGGGCGCCTCATCAAAGTTATGAAATACCGGATCCTGACTCATTCTTTATCTCCTTGTGTCCTGAAATCCTGAAACCCTGGCAGGTGAATCTATTCGCGGCCGGGAAACGGGCGGCCGACGACCAGCCAGTCCCAGAGCCGATGCAGCAAATACGCAAACGCTGTGGCCGCCAGCGTCACAAAACCCCAGCCGACAACATCATCATGGGGCATGATGGTCGGGATGCCGAACGCAAGGCTTACTAACCACAGGCTCCAGATAATCAGCCACCCGAGACGGTACACAGGCCGAAGAAAGTTTGTACTGCGTCGTCGTCGCATTGCCGGTCCGTATTGGCGTTACACTTTGACTTGCCTAACATCGCACTGTAGCGGAAAACGCTGGATAAACGTATCGCGATACCCGGTCATGATTGTTGTCCTTTTTGAATTTGAGCCCGATCCCGCTTATGAGGGCCGCTACTTTGAACTGGCGGGGCTGCTGCGCGAGAACGTCGAACAGATCGAGGGCTTCATCAGTGTTGAACGCTTTGAAAGTGTCTCTGAAAGCGGTCGCTTCATTTCGGTATCCACCTGGCAGGATCTTGACGGCGTTAAAAGATGGCGAGAACACCTGGAACACACGGCGGCACAGAACGAAGCCAAAGACCGCGGCATCTTCCGCAATTACCGGATCCGGGTCGCAGAGGTGATCCGCGACTACGGTCCTTAAGTTCAGTACATCCAGCGGCGCTGGATTTTTTCAGACTCGGGCGTCCGCCCATAAAGCACATCCGTACGAATGATGTACTTGATCCCGCGCCGGATCTTTTCGCCCGCATGTGGGTAATGCTGGGGATGACCTCCGTGCGGAAAACACAATGCGCTGCCGAGCGGCGTATGGACGGGGATTGCTTCACCGCTTTCGCCCTCGGGGTAAAACCGGGTGTGGCCCCCGTCGTAGTCTCCGCTTAGCAACAACAGGAAAGTTAACTGGCTCCAACGGTCGCCAAACGCATCGACCTGCAGCTTGCCATCGACCACCGCACTGCCCGGCCAGGACCCGTCAGTGTGGGTCTTGAAGTAATCGCCGGGCTGGTAACGGTAAAAACGAAAGCGGGCGTTCAGACCGAGGCTCGGCGCGCCGCCGATCAGCTCGGTCAATTGGGGCTGGCACCGACTGAACAAGGTGCCGCAGATGCTTTCATCGACCAGCCAGTTGAGATTGTGCATATGCCGCACGCTGTGCGGCAGTGACACCGGCGCATCCTGGTGAAAGCCCAGGGTATTAACAATCAGCCTGAACTGCTCGCACTCTCCCGGGGACAGCACATTGTGCAGCTGAAATACGCCCGGCAGATCCGGCAGGTCTATCCGCTCCACCGGCGCCGGCGCTGTATCAAAGCGGATAAGCCCCTCGCGCGCACTCGCCCACAGCGGCAATGGCTCCTGATCATGCCCCGGCTCGTGCGTCAGCACGTAAAAGTCCGCCTTCTTCTCGCTCATCCCAACCACTCCCGCTGCGCCCTGATAAGGTAATCTTGCGCCCGCGCCATCGGCACCCTATGGGCCAAGGTAAAGAACACCTGATTATCCCGAAGAACACACAGGAAGAAAAATGAAGATCGCCGTATTGCATGAACCGCTGGCACAAAAGGAACTCAACGACTGGGGTGCCCCCGTGCAGATGCTCGACGGAAACTCACACACACAGGGAGTGCTGCTGCATAAGGGCGAAGAAGGCGCATCGGAGTGCGGCTACTGGGAATGCACGCCGGGCCACTGGCGGTGTGAGGTCACGCGAGACGAGTTCTGCCACTTCCTCGAAGGCGAGGCGCGCTACGAAAGCGACGACGGCGAGGTCACCGATATCCGGCCTGATACGGTGGCGTTTTTCCCCGCCGGCTGGAACGGCCGCTGCCGCGTCACAAAAACCTTAAAAAAGGTCTACATGATCCGGTAACGGCGGCTTAATGCTTAGGCCGCCTCATCGCGATGTGATGCAGCCGATTGAGTACAGCCGACGCCTGCTGCTCACCGGGCAGGTCTTCATCCACGAGACTGGAACAAAGTGTCGTGGCTGCCGAGAGGTTGCCGGTAATTGAATATGCCGTCATTACGGCTTCGCGCAGAATCATGGCCTGTGCGGGAACAGTGGGCGCTCCCCCCTGCTCATTTGAGAAAGTCTGATCTTTTTCCATGCCTTTAAGATGCTGTCACGTTCAGGCCTTTTCAAGGGGGCTGTCCAATTTAAATCCTATTGATTTCAGATGGCTATGACGTTCTCGCCAGATAGTCGACCGATTGTGTTCTTGAGGATATGCTTGGGAAAAGGCCTCCCGCCAGGGGAAATCCAATGAAAACACCACCGCAGCAATTTTTCACCTCAAGCGCCGCCGACGCCAAGTGGACGCAGGGACTGCGCAAATTTTTTGAGTACCGCGATCTTGGCATCAGTGAAGCCACCGGCGGCGCCTACAACGCCCATGTCATCCGGGTGAAAAAACCCGTGACCGAGTTTCCGCATACCGGTCCGCACGTACACGATCTTGAGTTCCAGATGATCTACATCCTGAAGGGCTGGATCCGCTTCACCTATGAAGGTCAGGGGGAATTCACTTTTCGCGAGGGAGACAGTTGCCTTCAGCCTGCCGGTATCGTCCACGACGAACTGGCGTGCTCTGACGACCTGGAACTGATCGAGTTCACGGCACCAGCTGAATTTGAAACCCGCCGCCTCAATGCACCAACCGACGCGGCAGACTAAACAGGCTCTGGCTTAGGCCTCTTTTTCCCAAAGCGCCTGGGTCATCACCCCCACCCGGGACTCGATCACTTCCATTGCGTCGAGCACCATGTCTTCACGGTAACGGCGGCCGATAATCTGCACCCCCGCCGGGCGCCCAGCGATCATGCCGATAGGCGTCACGCCGGCCGGCAGACTGACCCAGTTGATGCCGGTGCTGTAAATCGCCGCGTTGAAAAGGTCGCGGGTGCCGGCAAGGCTTTTCTGATCGCAGTCCCAGTCCGGCGTGGGCTGCAGAAAGTAAGGGGCCAACACCAGAGGTGTCTCTTCCAGAAATTCATTCCACTGGCGTGTCATCGCAGCCCGGTTCTTGACGCCCAGGCGATAGTCCACGGGATCAGCGGTCTCGCCCATCTCGAAGTACCACTCAAATATCTTCTGAATGGTTTCGCTGCCATGCTCGCGGGCCATCGGCATCAAAAACGCATCCAGCTCCGCGCCGAGGTACCTGGACCACGCCTTGGCACAGTCATCCACAGACGGCGTTCTCGTCTCTTCTACCGTATAACCCGCGTCGGAAAGGTAACCCGCAGCCCGATCAACCGCCTCAGCAATCTCGGGATGCATTGGATGACCGTAAGACTCGGTCGTGACACCCACGCGAATGGGGCCGGGCTCTCGGGGCCATCCCTCAAAAGGCACCGGCATCCATAGCGGGTCTCGTGCGTCAGCGCCTGACATCACACCAAGCGCCAGGCGCACATCACGCACCTCGCGGCAGATCGCTCCCTGCACCGAAATCAGCTGCGCCAGGATGCCTCGCTCTTCCGTTGCCGAAGGCACATAGGCCGGCACACGGCCGAAGGTAGGCTTAACCGTGGATAGGCCGCAGTTGAACGCTGGGCAGCGCAGTGAGCCACCGATGTCATTGCCGTGATGAATCGGCCCAAACCCTGCGGCGCCGGCAGAAGAAGCCCCGCCTGAGGAGCCGCCGGGACTGGCATCATCATCCCAGGGATTCAGCGTTCTGCCATGTAGCGGGTTGTCCGTATTAAGCCGCATCGAGAGTTCAGGGGTATTGGTGCGCCCGACAATGATGGCGCCGGCCTTTCTGAGATTGGCCGTCACCGGAGAATCATCGGGCGCTATCAGGTCTTTAAAAGCGGGCAGGCCGTTTGGGGTGGGTTGGCCTTTGACGTCGATATTGGACTTGATCGTGACCGGCACACCGTGCAGCGGTCCCGTGGTTTCACCGGCCGCAAGTTGTGCATCTGCCGCGCGGGCGGCGGCCAGTGCTTCTTCAGTAAGATCCAGAACGATCGCATTGAGCCTCGGATTGTGCTCGGCAATGCGTCCTGACACAGAGGTGACCAGCTCCTCCGCGGTGAATCTCTTATCCCGGATACCCTGCGCGGCTTCGCAGGCGCTCAACCGCCAAAGTTCGTTACTCACGATATTCCTCTTGACCTAAAGACCGCACTTAAACCAGGGTCCGATTATGAACGCATAGGGCGATACCGGGCACATCCGTTTGTGCAAACCCGCTATGCACCCAGGCTGCTGCTGTCAGGATAGACCTGGATCTGAGGCACTTTGCCATTCTTTAGCTCATCCTGGATCCGCTGCCAGTATTCGACCTCGAGAAGATCTCCGTGCACGGTGCGGAACAGCCGGCGCAGATCCGGATCGGTAATCCGCAGGCCCACCTCGATCTCCTCAGGCAGAAACACCACGCCTTCCTCGAAGAACCAACCGGGAATATCTTCCTCCCCATCAAACCGATCTCGGTTACTGCGGATCTTCACGTCCGTAAAGGTCTCCAAGGCATCGTAATCGAAAAGATACACCCGTATATGGCTGCCGACACCGATGATGTGTCCCCCGCAGAGAG
>DDZY01000004.1:2190-2652 GCA_002346525.1 Proteobacteria bacterium UBA2996 | reverse complement strand
CACCCGTATATGGCTGCCGACACCATAGTTGCGCCCATCCAGATCACGGTTGAAAATATTCGCCGCCATGTTGTTTTTGATGCATTGACCAAGGCTAATCACAGCGCGCTCGCAGTCTTCCGGCGGCGCCTGCTGCAGAAAAACGGGTAATGGGATCATCTTGCGCTGCACGATGAGATGGTGGAAGAAGACTGTTTCCCCGCGCAGCGAAACGGCGTTGCTGGCATATTCCACGAGTTCGGATAACAACCCCGACGCGAAGTGCGAACTCGGCAACGTCACGTTGTAGTAGATCGCGTTATCCAGCATGCTGCCCGTTCGGTTGATGTCATGCACCTGTCGATATTTCTCCAACACGGATTCCACACCAGAGAAATCCCCCCATTTATAGTTTTCGGTCGGATGGTCCCGGATGACCTTGAGGTTATAAACCGAACCCGGTGCCTGAAAGCCGATGGCCAC
>DDZY01000004.1:1235-1879 GCA_002346525.1 Proteobacteria bacterium UBA2996 | reverse complement strand
GTTCCGGGGAAACCGACAGAGGTATCAAAAACCGCTTCGTCCCTTGCAAGTTCGTCTGTCAGTTCTTCCATCACGGCAACCTTGCCAAAATGGTTGAATCCCAAAGAAGAGTAGTGCAGTCCGAGCGGCCGCTTGGGCATGATCCCGTGCAGGAACTCAGCGAGTTCGTGATAGTGATCGTTGGTGACGATAAAGTTCGCGCGAGTCGTGCTGAAAAGGTTATGCGCCTCAGGCTCGCCGGTGAGTACGGCGTCGATGTAGATACCGGCCTCATCATTCAGCAGCGCCAGGATCAGTGGTACGACCAAACCGCCGTCCAGGCGGATCCGGCCGACCACGTAGACCCCACGGTTGCGGAAAAAGCCGCCGCGGATGACATCTACGACCGCGATGCTGTCAGCCAGGCCTCGTCTTGTAAGCGCCTCCTCGACTTTGTCTGCGGCGCGTTCCGAATCCCCGGCGACATCCCGAAACGGAATATCAAACGACGGGATGGCAAGCATCTCGCGGATCAGTCCCGCATCGACCGCGTCCACTGCCCGGCTCAACATCACCTCGCTGTCACTGCTGGATTGCGTCTTGATATCGACCGCGTAGTCCACGGGAGTCCAGTTATCCATAAACACTGCGCGGCGCACCGAATG
>DDZY01000004.1:0-921 GCA_002346525.1 Proteobacteria bacterium UBA2996 | reverse complement strand
AGAAAGGCCAGCGCCAGGTCGGCCTCATATCGTCCGGCAACGGCCGCCGTGTAATACTGCTCAAGGCGATCCCACAGTTCTGGAGCGGCGATGGCGTCGGGGTATTCTGCTGCGAGTGTGCGGGCCAGCGCATGCATCCGCTCGCCGTACAGGGTCAGACGGTCACGGCTGTTCTGCAGCGACTGTTGAAAGGCGCTTGCTTCAAAGGCCGCCTTCGCCTTCGGGGGAATGGCACGAAAGTCGCTGTAAAAACCATCAAAAACCTGCTGGATCCAATCCGACAGAATCCGCGCGGAGGATTCAGGATCAGCTTCAGATTTCAGCAGCCGCCTGGCGGGTGCGTGGTGAGAGAACATGCCATCTCGGATCATGGACGGCTCCAGCAGTACCCGGCAACCCAAGGCATGGAAGTACTGCTTTTCAGTCTGCTCCGAGCACCGCGCCCAAAACCAGGGCCGAGTACTCCAAAAACTCGGTAGCAGAAAGTTTGGAACCGTCCTCCGGCTTCAGCCTGCTGATACATACCGACCCGCCGTTGACGGCGACGGTAATCCCGGATGCGTCGGCAGCCGTGACAGTGCCGGGAGCACCATCCGAATCATTCGATCTGCTGCAGTCAAGCACCGTGATCCGTTTACCGGCAAGCGTTGTCCAGGCCCCGGGCTGGGGATTAGCACCGCGGATCATGTTGTAGACCCGGTCCACATCCTGGTGCCAGTCAATCCGAACGTCGTCCGCCGTACACCAGCCTTCGTAACTGCCGCCGGAAGGATCCTGCTCGATCCGCGGCGCCTTGCCGTCACGCACAAGGTCAACCCCCTCAACCATGGCGGCAACGCCCATCGGGAAAAGGTGGTTGAAGTACAGGGAACCGAGGGTATCGTCGGGCGCGATCTCCACTTCTTTCTGCAGCAGGATCGG
>DDZY01000116.1 GCA_002346525.1 Proteobacteria bacterium UBA2996 | reverse complement strand
GGTATTCTTCAACGTCTTTATGAGCGTGATGCGAACGGCGGCGGCCCGGGGTCCACTCTGGATGTCTCAATGCTGGCTTGCCAGTGGGCGTGCCTGGAAAATGCGTTTGCGCGCTACCTCAATGCTGGCATCGTGGCCGGCCCAATCGGATCACGCCATCCCTCCATGACACCCTTTGAGCCGTATCCTACGGCGGACCAGGATATTGTGATTGGTCTTGGCAGCGGGCAGGACTGGCCCGACTTTTGCGAAACCATTGGTTTGCCGGAATTAAGTGATGATCCACGATTTGCAGAGGACGAGATCCGACTGACCCATCGCGATCTGCTCGACGAGATACTGGGTCAACACTTTAAGCAAAAGCCTTCCTCTCATTGGCTCGCCCTGCTGATTGAAAATGAGATTCCCTGTTCGGCCATCGAGAACGTTGAAAGTGTTGCCAACAATCCCATTAGCGTGGAATATCATGCATTCTCAACGGTGAATGGACTAGGCGGAGGTGAGATGCGCTTTGCCCGTAGCCCTATTGCTGACCCAGAGGAGGCCGAATCTGCCGCGCCGGCTCTCGGTCAACACACGACTGAGATTCTTTCGGAGCTGGGCTATAGCCCAGATGAGATCGCGCGGGTGACTTAATGAAGATCTACTTAACGAGCGCCGCAGGGTTGTCTGCACCTAACCATTGGCGCATGCCGTGCGGTAAGTGTCGCGGAACAGCCAGATTGTTACGGTTCGCTTGCTTATCAATACAGAGACGGGAGTCAGGCGAAATTCAATCTGACCTTAAGGGAGATTTAGTTCCGTAATTCACCTTGTGTAGACATCCAGGAGGCGCTTCATCGCTACACTTCCCCAGGGTGAATTGAAACCGGAGATTCGATATGCCGGACGTAGCGCTGGTGCAGGGGGCAAGCCGAGGTTTGGGACTGGCGTTTGTTAGGCGCTTAATCCTGCAGTCCGCATCTTCGAGGGTGATTGCGACGTGTCGAGATCCCAACTCGGCCTTGGTATTACGGGAACTCGCTGAATTACATTCGGAAAGAGTCACGCTGCTTAGACTTGACGTGACGGACATCGCGTCGCTTCAAGCAGTCGCAGCGACTGTTTCAGCCCTTGGCAGCCCTATTGACCTGATCATCAATTGTGCGGGAGTGCTGCATAGTCCGGAGGGCCTCCGCCCCGAGAAACGACTTCAGGACGTCTCCGTTGACAGCCTGGAGGAGTATTTTCGAATCAATACTATCGGCCCGTTGATGGTAATAAAGCATTTAGTCCCTCTGATGACTAAGCGGAGGAGGGCAATCATCGCAAATCTTTCCGCTCGCGTCGGCAGTATCGGTGATAACCGATTGGGGGGCTGGTATGGATACCGGGCGAGTAAGTCCGCACAAAACATGATTACCAAGACACTTTCCATTGAACTCAAAAGAACCCACCCTGAAATGATCTGCGTGGGACTGCATCCCGGTACGGTCGCCACCGAACTCTCAGCCCCATTCTCTAGCCGAGTTGATCCCGCCAAACTGTTCTCGCCGGAGGAAGCCGCGACTAAATTGCTCGCGGTCATAGAAAAGTTGAAGCCTGAGGAAACGGGGAAAGTCTTCGCGCATGATGGAACAGAGGTGCCCTGGTAAATCCGAGTACCCGGCTGGAAAAGATTGTGGTGACCATCTTGTGTTAAACAGTTCCAATCTGAACTCCTGGGCCGGAGCAGCGTGGATAGGTCTCGTGTGTATCCTGACCAGTGCTGGAATGGGTTCCCGGCTCTGGCTGCGGATTTATCGGGAAAAGTGGTCTTCATGCGGCACGCTGTTGCCCCAGGAAGCACAGATCGTTAGACGTTATATACGGTTGCAAAGGCGAAGTGAGTCAAGCATGGCGCAGTGAATGTCCCGGCTGCCTGAAGCGTCGCCTACCCGGTAAAGATGAAACCCAGACCCATGATCGGGCTGCGCTAAACCCTTGGAGAGAAGATTAAGATCCGTAACGCCGTTGTTAGCGGACTCGTTTTTCAGTTCGTAGAATAGTTCATCATTCGGCAGGGTGCCGCCCTCTACCACAAGATGATCAACAAATCGCTCGGAAGTTTGGGCGGTATGCATGTTCCGGATCGTTACCCGGGTCTGTCTGTCTTCGGCGTGCGCTGAGATAAGTTCCTGGTCCACTGTCATCTGTACACCTCTTTGGTAGAACCGCTTCATGAAGGGCGAGAGCTCAAGGCGCATGGCCTCCGCGCCGATATGGGCATCCTGCGTATTCAAAGTGACTTTAGCGCCCTGCTCAGAAAGGAAGTCCGCTACGGCCAGCGCAGTGTTGCGCCCCGTCAGGTCGTGGACGAAGATACTGCCGTTGAGTGATGTCATTCCAGAAAGCACATCCCAGGAACTCACCACCGTTCCGTTGCCTTCGATCCAGTCGACATTGGGGGCGCCCCCTGTGGCGATAATGACAACGTCTGGGTTTTGGGCGAGCACATCCTCCGGACCCGCAAGCTGGTTAAAGCGGATGTCGACACCGAGAATGGCGCATTCCCGTTCAAGCCAGTCGATAATTGCATTGAGGTCGGTTCGCCAGCGGACTTTTCCGGCGAGAAGGACCTGACCGCCCACTTTGTCCGATGCTTCGAAGAGGACCGCCTCATGACCCCTTGCCGCACAGACCCGAGCCGCCTCAAGACCGCCCGGCCCCGCGCCTACGACGACGATCTTTTTCTGGCAGTCCGTGTTTTCTGAGATCCGATGAGGCAGCGTTGACTCCCTCGCCGTGGCCGGATTTTGGATGCAGTACTTGAAATTTGAGCAGTATGTTGCGCCAACGCAGGAACGGATGCGGTCTTCCTCGCCCCGCATGAGTTTATCGACAATATGAGGATCCGCAATGTGGCCTCGGGTCATACCCACCATGTCAACAATGTTCTCGGTGATCGCATGCCGCGCTGTGGCGAGATCGTTTATCCGGGTCGCGTGAAATATGGGCAGCGCGACTTCTTTTCTGAATACTGCAACCTGTTGAAGAAACGGGGCAAGTGGCGCGGCCATTCCCGGCATGTAATTGGTGAGCCTTGGCATCGAATCGATTCTGCCGGAGACGAGGTTTAGAAAATCAAGTATCCCGTCGTCCTGAAGACGTTGCGCAATGTTGATGTTGTCTTCGAACGAAAGACCCGAGTCATCGTGGTCGTGTTCGGTCATCGTCATCCGTACACCCAGCAAAAAGCCGTCTCCAACGGCCTCACGCATCGCCTCAAAAACCATCTGTCCGAAACGCATTCGGTTCTCGAGAGCGCCTCCATACTTGTCAGTGCGATGATTGGTCGTGGGGGACCAGAACTGGTCAATCAGATGACCCGATGCAATGACCTCGAGTCCGTCGAGGCCGCCGGTTTTGCAGCGCTTTGCGGCGGCCGCGAAGTCTTTGACGATGCGATGGATGTCCTCTTCATCCATTGCCCGGGGGAATCCACGATGCAGAATCTCTCGAGTCGCCGAGGGCGCCACGATCGGTACCCATTCGCCTGCATTGGCGTTGGTCCGCCTTCCGAGATGAGTGATTTGAGTCATCAAGAGCGCATCATGTTGATGATAAAAATCTGACAGTTCCGAGAAAAAAGGAATGATGTCGTCATCGATGATCAACTGGTCGAACACAGGCGCAGTATCAATTGAGACTGTGCCGGAGCCGCCCACGAAAGAGAGTCCTATCCCACCCTTGGCCTTTTCCATCTGGTAGCGAAGGGTAGTTTCGGTGGCGCGGCCGTGAACAGCGTGACTCAGGGCATGACCGGAGCTGAAGATGCGGTTTTTGACGGTGCGGTTGCCGAGCCTGAATGGCGTCAGCAGGGGGTCGGCTGAGACAAGGTTTTGCGACAAGGGTCTTCTCTGGTGATGAGTTTAGTGACCCCTCGCTGACGAGCGGCAGTCGGTCGCGCGAGAGTATAGATGATGAATTCAACCGAGGGAATTATGCTTTTTTAGTCATCAACGGCTAAATCGGAACTTAAAAAGTTGGGGGATACCAACTGAATCTTCTAAATTGGGCTGTTACCTATAGGGAGATAAATACGGTAACCTAGTGATCGTTATAGGGAGGCCATCTGATTGGTATTCAACAGATCGTTGGTTTGAATCCGACTGCAGGCGCCAGAT
>DDZY01000181.1 GCA_002346525.1 Proteobacteria bacterium UBA2996 | reverse complement strand
CGGGCATTGCACGCGGCCGGCTGTCGCGAAGGGGATCTTGTTTACAACACCTTTTCCTATCACTTCACACCGGCCGGATTCATGCTCGAAAGTGGAGCGCACGCCCTTGGTTGTACAGTGTTTCCGGCAGGGATCAGTCAGACCGAACTGCAGGTTCAGGCGATGGGACATCTTCGGCCGCAGTTTTATGTGGGAACACCTTCTTTTCTGAAGATTCTTCTCGCCAAAGCACAAGAGATGCAGATCGATGTTTCCAGCCTGAAGTTGGGTTTGGTGTCTGGGGAGGCGCTGCCGGGGTCTTTGCGCTTAGAGCTTTCGGAAAATGGTGTGGAGGTCCTGCAGGCTTATGCGACAGCAGATGTGGGATTGATCGGTTTCCAATCAGAGAGTCAGGAAGGACTGCTTCTCGATGAAGAAATTCTGTTGGAGATTGTCCGCCCGGGAACCGGAGATCCGGTGGAACCCGGCGAAGTCGGTGAAGTGTTGGTGACGCCGCTCAAACCCGGTTACCCGCTGATCCGTTTTGCCACAGGGGATCTCTCTGCAACCCTGGAAGGTGTCAGCCCCTGTGGCAGAACCAGCCCCCGAATCAAGGGGTGGATGGGCAGGGCAGATCAAACTACTAAAGTGAGAGGAATGTTTGTACACCCCTCTCAGGTGGCGACGGTCGTCGCGCGTCATGGCGAGATCCGCAAGGCGCGGCTTGAGGTGGCCCGCGTTGACAATGCGGATGCGATGAAACTGCTCTGTGAGGTGTCGTCAGGCTCAGACGGGGATGACGATCTCGCCCGAGCCGTTGCCGAGAGCATTCGTGAAGTCTGCAACTTGCGTGGCGAAGTCGCGTTTGTCGGTCCTGATGCGTTGCCGAACGATGGTAAAGTGATCGACGATCAAAGACCAATCGACTAGACGGTAATGAACAAGCAAGAGACAAGAAGAATTCATGAGTGTGTCTCGGCGCCGTGTGCCGGTGCTTGTCCTCGACAGCCCTGTTCCAGCATTTAAAAATTCCCTTAACCCCCCAACAGAATAATTTAACTACGGGTGAGTGGCGTGGCTGATATTGATATTCAGGATGATGTTTCGCTGTACGCCAACCTTTTTGGATTTCTTGGTGCGCCCTTGAGTTCGGATGCGACCGGCGGTGAGGCGGATGTCGCGATCCTGGGAGTGCCCTATGACCTCGGAACCACCGGGCGTGCGGGAACCCGCGGCGGACCCGCGGCAATCCGACAGGCCTCAGGCAACCTGCGATGGGAGGAAGCCAGATGGCCCTGGCGGTATGCGCTGGCGGATCACCTCCAAATGGTTGATTGCGGGGACCTGATTTATCCACCTGGAGACAGTGCCGCCTTCTCACAGGCTTTGTATGATCGGGCTCTGGAGATTATTCGTTCGGGAAAGGCGCTCATGAGCTTTGGCGGAGATCACTTCATTAGCCTGCCGTTATTGCGAGCGCATCACGTGGTGCATGGCGAGCTTGCTCTGATTCATTTTGATGCGCATACCGATACCTATCAGAATGGCGGAGAGTTTGATCACGGGACGATGTTTTACCGGGCACCCCACGAGGGCCTGATTGACCCGGCGGCTTCCGCGCAGATCGGGATCAGAACCGAATACGATGCCGGCAAACATGAGTTTCTCGTCCTGGATGCCGACGAAGTTCATAGTCTTGGGTGTGAAACCGTAAGTGACCGCGTGCGGGAGCGGGTGACTGGCCGAAAGGCCTACCTGACCTTTGATATCGATTGCCTTGATCCCGCTTTTGCGCCGGGTACCGGGACGCCGGTAGCGGGGGGCCTGTCCAGCAATACCGTGCTGCAGATCTTGCGTGGTCTCAAGGGTGTGGATATTGTGGGTATGGATATCGTGGAAGTCGCACCGTCCTATGACCATGCCGAGATCACGGCGCTTGCCGCAGCGACCCTTGCAACCGAACTTCTTTATCTTCAGGTAGAGCGTTCCTAAGCGGTCTTTTTTTGGTTCCGCTCATTACGGGCCAAAATCCTGCTGTCTCCCCAACGTATAAGCCGATCCTTATACCGCGAATCAGGAATCGCACTCATCTGGCACGCAAACTCACCGTATGCTCCCTGCCTACAAGAATTTTATCTGGGGCCTAACCATGGAAAACGTAATCGAGTTGCCTGTGCGTACCTTACCTGTCCGAACACTAATGGGCCCTGGCCCGTCCGAGATCAACCCTCGCGTCCTGCAGGCGCTTGCGCAGCCGGCGATTGGCCATCTGGATCCCGCTTTTGTGGGCTTGATGGATGAGGTCAAGGATCTCTTGCGCTACGCCTTTCAGACTGAGAACCGATTGACCTTTCCAGTTTCCGGGCCCGGATCAGCGGGCATGGAGACCTGCTTTACCAATCTGGTCGAGGCCGAAGACAAAGTGGTTATTGCCAGAAACGGTGTGTTCGGCCAGCGAATGGCAGAAATGGCCACCCGTCTTGGTGCTGAGGTTGTCACGATCGACGACGAATGGGGTCAGCCTGTTGATCCCCAGAAACTTGAAGATGTCCTTGAGGCCAATCCCGACACCAGGGTCGTTGGATTTGTCCACGCAGAGACGTCCACGGGCGCATTGTCCGATGCCCGCTTGCTTGCCGAAATTGCGCAGCACCATGGGTGCCTGACAGTCGTCGACACCGTAACGTCGCTGAGTGGATCCCCGCTCTATGTTGATGATTGGGGCCTGGATGCCGTCTTCTCGGGAGCACAGAAGTGTCTTTCCTGTGTGGCCGGAATCGCGCCCGTGACGATCAGTGATCGCGCGCTTGAAAAGATCAATCAGCGCCAGACGCCGGTCAGCACCTGGTTCCACGATATTGGCCTGATTGACGGTTACTGGTCTGAGAGCAGTCAAAGGTCCTATCACCATACCGCTCCGGTGAACAGCATCTTCGCCCTGGCCGAGTCGCTTCGACTGGTCAGGCAGGAAGGCCTTGAGCGCGCCTGGGAACGGCATCGCGAGATCTCACAGACACTGGCGACGGGACTGGATCGACTCGGCCTTGAGATGATGGTCGACGATGCCTCAATCAGACTGCCGCAGTTAAGCGTCGTGAACGTGCCTCAGGGCATCGACGAGGCAGCGGTGCGGAGCCGCCTGCTTCAGGACGAGGGCATTGAGATTGGCGCCGGACTCGGCCCGCTGGCCGGCAAGGTCTGGCGCATCGGCCTGATGGGACACTCCTGCCGGTCTGAAAACGTCGAGCGTCTCCTGGATGCTCTAGACCGCGTATTGACAGACCTGCCCGCGGTCAGTTCCTGCTCAGGCTGAGCCCCGTCACTCTGTCGGGTGCCCCGTCCGGGGCGCCCGCTGTTTGTATCAGTTCACCAGTTTCCCGATAAACCAGTTCCGTCCGCTGGCGAACTCGCTTTCCCGCGGGAAGGACAGCATACCCATCACCGTATAACCCAACAGCCCGGGCATCAGGTAAAAGCGGGTCATAAAAAGAACCACGCCGGGAGTTCCGCGCGCTGCTTAAAACCCAGGCGCTTCCGAAGTCCGCACGCTAAGCTGCGTTCCAATAGCCACAGGTGCTCATGAGGTCTCACCGGATGTCCGGAGTAAAATAGGCCTCGACCGTCCATCAGGAGAGGCGCCGTGAGCGACAAACCCATCAGCCGGTACCCGGTACCCGAACTCGATGAGCTGCCAGATGATCTACGTGATCGGATCATGGCCGTTCAGGAAAAAGCAGGATTTGTGCCCAATGTGTTTCTGGCACTCGCTCATCGCCCGGGTGAATGCCGTGCCTTTTTTGACTATCACGATGCACTCATGCTCCGCGAGGGCGGCCTTTCCAAGGCCGAGCGGGAAATGATTGTGGTGTCAACTTCGGGCGCGAATAATTGCCAGTACTGTGTGGTCGCCCATGGGGCCATATTGCGGATTTATGCCAAGGATCCTTTGGTTGCAGACCAGGTCGCTATCAATTTCCGTAAAGCGGATATCACCGAGCGACAAAGGGCAATGCTGGCCTTTGCCGAAAAGGTTGCATTGAATTCTGCGGTCCTTGAGGAATCCGATTATGAGGTGCTGCGCAGCCACGGTTTTGATGACGAAGATATTTGGGATATTGGTGCAATTGCAGCGTTTTTTGCGCTGTCCAACCGTATGGCGAATCTGACGGCCATGCGGCCCAATGATGAATTCTATTTGATGGGCCGTACACCACGGAGTGCATCGTCTTGAGTAGTCCTCCCGATGAGACTCCGTTAATCCGTACCATCGCCATGCCTGCGGATGCAAATCCGAACGGCGATATTTTTGGAGGATGGCTGATGGCGCAGATGGACCTTGCGGGTGGGGCTCACGCATTTGCGGAAGCCGGGGGCCGGGTAGCGACCGTGGCAGTCGACGCCATGACCTTTCACAGACCTGTTCAGGTGGGTGATCAGGTGAGCTGCTACTGCAGTACCGTCAGAATTGGGACCACCTCAATTGCCGTCAAGGTTGATACCTGGGTGCGCCGCCGACACGACTGGACCGAAGAGCAGGTGACCGAAGGCATCTTTACCTTCGTTGCGCTGGATGATTCGGGTCGACCCCGGCCTGTTGAGGGAGACTCCTCTGACTGAAGTTCATCCTGAATCAGCGGGGCCTTTGGAGAGAATGGTCCGGGCAGCGGCTGATGAAAAACTCCCTTCTGTGGATTCCTGGCAGCCTTCAATACAGAAGGAGATGGGGCTTTGCATCAGTCGGGACGGCGCCTGGCATTATCTCGGTTCGCCAATTGTGCGCCCCTCACTGGTTCGGCTGCTCTCCCGAGTGATGAAGCGGGAGGGAGAAGATTTCTTTCTGGTATCACCGGTAGAGAAACTGCGCATTGAAGTCGAGGACGCGCCGTTTCTCGCGGTAGAGCTTGAATGTGCAGGCGAGAGCGAATCGCAACGACTCATTTTTCGGACCAATGTCGATGATGTCGTGATTGCGAGTGAGGCGAATCCGATATGCGTCAATGAGGATCCCATCAGTGGTGAACCTGCGCCCTATATTGAAGTGCGCGATGGCCTCTGGGCCTTGATTAACCGCGTGGTTTATTACGAGTTGGCGCAGCGGGTGACGCCGTCGCCGGAGGCGCCCGGGCAGTGGGGCGTGTTCAGTGAGGGATGTTTCTTTAAATTGGGAAGCCTGGATGCATCAGATCGCGCTTGAACGACTGGTCGCGTATCTGCGGGAAAATGTCCCGATGGCTCGACACTTCGATATTCGGCCCGGAAAGGTCGATGAGACAGGGTTGGTCCTGGAGGCGCCGCTTGCCTCCAATTTCAACGACAAGAAAACGGCGTTTGCCGGCACGTTGGCATCGTTGTGCACGCTCTCTGGTTGGGCAATGACCTCACTGGTTTGTGAGAATGCGGGGTATCACACCGATATCGCAGTGATCAAAAGCGATGTGCGTTACGCCCGCCCCTGCGGTGAGCCAATGATCCGGGCGCAGTGCCGCTGGCCTGATCGAAAAACGGCTGATGAGTTTATCGCGTCGCTCAAGGAGCAGAGCAGGGGCGTGATCTCCCTTAACGCGAAAGTGCTGTCTAGAGATAAGACAGCCGTGACTTACTCTGGCGACTACTCTGCAAAGATCCTACAAGCCTAAGCCGGGACGGGCGAGCCTTCCCGAAACGGCCTCGGCCGTATCAGGCTTTTTCCAGCGCGGATTCCAGATCCGCGATGATGTCCTCAACGTCTTCGATACCCACAGAGAGCCGAACAAGACCGTCTGTCAGCCCACGTTTGCGCCGATCCTCCGCAGGCACGTCAACATGGGTCATGCTGGCCGGATGTGTGATCATGGTCTCGACGCTGCCGAGACTCTCGGCAAGTCCGCAGAGCTCGACATGGTTCATGAGTCGCTTACCGGCTTCCGTGCCGCCGGTCAATTCAAAAGCAATCATTCCGCTGAAACCCGACATCTGCGCCTTGGCAATAGCATGCTGGGGATGGGAAGCGAGACCCGGGTAAAGCACCCGGTCAATCTTGCTGTGCCCCTCCAGGAATTCAGCAATCGCCAGAGCAGATTCCTCGTGACGCTTCATGCGCAAATGCAGTGTTTTGAGACCGCTGAGATTCAGCCAGCAGTCAAACGGGCTTGATACGGCGCCGATGGTTTTCTGGATGTACTTCATCTTCTCGTAGACGTGTTGGTGATTGGTAACAATCACGCCCCCGATGATCTGGTTATGTCCGGCGAGATATTTTGTGGTGCTGTGCATCACGATGTCGGCGCCATATTCGAGCGGTCGAAGAAAGACCGGTGTCGCGAATGTGGAGTCCACGCCCAGCAGAATATCGTTCTCCTTGGCGATCTTGACCATTTCCTCAAGATCGCTGACCTTAAGCAACGGATTGGTCGGGGTCTCAATCCAGAGCATTCGCGTCTTGGAGGTAATCACCTTTCGAACGGCATCGGGGTTGGTGGTGTCGACATAACTGACATCAATACCTTGGTTGGCGGTCACGTTATCCAGCAAACGTGTCACACCGCCATAGACATCGTCACCGCACACAATATGGTCTTCCGCCGATAGAAGTTTGAAGCACGAATCCACCGCTGACATGCCGCTGGCAAAGCTCACGGCATACTTGCCGCTATCAATTGCGGCGAGGTTCTCTTCCAATACCTGTCGGGTGGGGTTTGATGAACGCGTGTAGTCAAAACCCAGGTCGCGGCCGACTTCCGGGAGCACATAGGTAGCAGTTTCATAGATCGGCGGCAGGATCGAGCCGGTGGTGGGATCAGGGCTGATGCCCGCGCGGACGACTTTGGTATCAAATTTCAATGTGCTTCTCCGTAGTTTCGATGACAGTCCGCGGTGTATCAGGCTGTCTGATGACTGTGATTGTTGATGAATTCAAGCAGATCAATCTTGTTGATGATCCCCAGAACGCGACCTTCATCGACAACAACAGCGACATTGTTCTGCTCGAAGATCTGCTGAATATCGCTGAGATTGTCATCAGGTCTGATCCGCCCTTCAAGTGGGCGAGCTATATCCCGCACGCTGTCGTTCAGATCGTGTTCTTCGCTTGCGACCGCTCTTAGAATGTCAAGCTCTTCGATCATGCGAAGGTCTCCCTGCCCGGAATCGACCGGCATCTGCGAGATGCCGGCTGCGGCCATCTTGGCAATGACTTGGTGCAGGGGTTCTTCAGGTCCCGCAAAAGCGACTTCCTGGTTGCGTGCATCCAGCAGTTGCTGAACGGTACCCAGATGACTGTCCGGTGCGAAATATCCCATATCGCGCATCCATTCGTCATTAAAGACTTTGCTGATATATCTATCGCCCCCATCACAGACAATGGCGACGACGATTTTGCCCGGCCCCCGTCTTTTTGCTTCCTGCAGGGCGCCGAAGAACACGGTTCCGGTTGAGCCGCCGGACAGGATGCCTTCTTGTCGGGCAAGGCGGCGCGCCATCAGGAAGGAGTCGCGGTCGGAGACGTTTATCACCTCGTCGATGACCGAAAAATCCAGTGTGTCTACCATGAAATCATGGCCAATGCCTTCAACCCGGTAGAGTGAGGGTTCGCTCCATTCGCCTTTCTCATGCGCCTCTTTGTAAATGCTGCCATAAGGATCAGGGCCGACGACTCGGACCTCGCGCCCGGCTTCTGCCGCTTTTTCCTTGAGATATTTTCCGGTGCCCGAGATCGTGCCGCCGGTACCCAGGCCCGCCACCAAAGAGTCGATCTTGCCGTCTGTGGCTTCCCAGATTTCAGGACCGGTCGTGAGGTAGTGCGCTTCGGGGTTGTGCGGATTTGAGTACTGATCGGTATAGAAGGCGCCAGGCGTTTCCCGGGCGACCCGCTTGGCGACTTCGACGTAGCTGTCAGGGTGATGATGGTCGAGCGCCGTCTCTGTGACGATGACCTCAGCCCCGTAGGACTTCAGCATGTCGATCTTTTCCTGGCTCATCTTGTCCGGGATGGTGAAGACGCAGCGATACCCGCGGACGGCGGCGGCCATGGCGAGCCCGAGCCCGGTGTTGCCCGAAGTGCTCTCGACAATAGTGCCGCCAGGTTTGAGAAGACCCGCTTCCTCGGCCCGCTTAACCATGTTTATGGCCATTCTGTCTTTTACAGAGCCTGACGGATTGAGGTTCTCCATTTTGGCATACACCGTCGCCATATCCGGTTCGACGATGTTGTTGAGTCGAACGAGTGGTGTGCCGCCGACCAGATCAATCACACTTTCCGCAACTTTCATAGGAATGTCCTGCCTGGGGTGTTGAGCTGCTGGGTCAAAGAAGTTAGCGATCGGCTAGTACTCAGCAAGATCCCTCACTGCCTTGACCGCCTGCCTCAGGTCTTCATCATCAGTGAAGTAGCCGGAGGCAAAGCGAACGGTGCCGTTCTGGGGAACGGTGCCAAGCAGTTCATGCACATCGGGAGCGCAGTGAAGCCCTGGTCGAACACAAACCGCATGGTCAGCGTCAAGCATGGCACCGACCTGGTCTGCAGGCAGGTCCTTGATATTGATCGACAGGGTCGAGACGCGAGGCTGTCCGATCTCGGGGCCGTAGACCTTGACACCATCAATGCTGTTGAAGGCATTCTGCAGGTGCGAAGTGGCGCTGAGTTCCTGCTCGTGAATGTGTGCCAGTGCTGCGGCACAGGCCTGTCCGTGCGTACTGTCTGCATCCGCGCCGTGGACGCGACCCAGCTCAGCGAACCACATCTGGGCCGCATGTAGGCCGGCAATACCGGGCAGGCAATGGGTACCGGTTTCCATTCGATAGGGGTATTCATCCGGCTGAAACGGAGAGATGGAGTTGACACCTGTGCCACCGGTACGCGGTGGCCGAATTTCAATTTCCTCCGCTACCAGCATACCGCCGATACCCATGGGTCCAAAGAGGCCTTTATGGCCCGTGTAGACCAGCACATCCACACCCCAGTCATCCATGGCGATGGGTACCACGCCTGCGGTTTGGCATGAATCCAGGATAAACGCGGCGCCCGTCTCCTTGACCAGTTTGCCGATTGCAGCGGCGTCCTGAAGAGAGCCGGTCACGTTGGAGGCATGGTTCACGACCACCACCCGGGTGTTGGGCTGAATGCTTTTGGCAATTTCGTCTGGATCCACAAATCCATTGGCATCGGCACCAATACGGGTGACCGAGACATTGTGATCGCGTTCAAAATGGTTGGCCGGTCGCAGTACGCAGTTATGCTCCATTCTTGTAATGATCATGTGATCACCCGGATCCAGCATGCCGGACAGCGCTGCGTTCATGGAGTCGGTCGCGTTCTGAGAGAATGTGACGCGCGCTGGATCTCCCGAAAATCCAAAAAACTCGCCCAGCATGCGTCGTGTCTGAACGATCATGGCTTCGGCCTCCACGGCGAGTTCGTGCCCCGACCTGCCTGGGTTCACTCCATGGCTTCGGAAGAACTGATCCATGAACTGGTATACCGGCTCCGGCTTCGGCAGGGTGGTTGCCGCATTGTCAAAATAATAGTGGTCTTTCATGTTTTGAGCTTTTTCCAAAGAGATCACTTGCCAGAGGGCAAATGACCGGTCGATGAATGATTGTGCGAGACGCCGTGCGCAATCGAATTACGTTTACGGGAAATCACAAAAGTTTCGTCATTGAACCAAATCCCGTTATGTTTTTGTAGAACTTTTTCGGTTGCCTCAAGGTAGGCCCCGGACGCAACTGCTGGCTGCAGTCGGTCATCTTCTATCTGGGCAACGTAGGTTGAAGCATTCCAGGCTGCGAATAAGGTTGATGTGCCAATCCCGCCCATAATCTCGTTCGGCAGCGTCTTCATTTCATACTTCATGATCGACTTGTTGTCTGAGGCCGCGTTAAAGTTATAGTTTGAAGCAGTGCGTCCGAGCTTGTCCTTCAGCGCTTTTAGAAGTTCATGCCGATTGACTTGAAAAGGATTTTCGTCGGGCCAGACCAGGTTGACGAGTTCCATTCCAGGATCCCCCCCAGCAGACTGCACGGCCAACAGTCTTCCCCCAGGACCCAAACTTCGCACCAGCGGTGCGAGTACTTTCTCCGCCTTGAACTGCGCGCTCATCCGCGCCCGCCAGGGTTGTGCTGCGAGGATCAGGTCATAGTCACCGGAGACCTGCCCTCGGCGTGGAATTACTGAGTCAAGCAGAAACCGGTTGTCTTCCCGAAAGATTACCAGTACCGACGGCCTGACATAACGCGGATTTCCGGTTTTTTCGCTCACCTTGACTTCCCAACCGTCGACCAGAATGTCGTCGATCGCTTTGAGTTGTTCTCCGTATTCCTGTGCCGAAGATCCCTGTAGTGAGATTTCATGCCAGTTGAGGGCAGCCGCCGCATCTATGTTCCCGGGCATCAGCCAGGGTGCCTCGCTATAGAAGAGGTTGGTAATACAGATAACACTGGCCGGGTGTTCGGCAAATCGGTCCGGTAGGTTATCAAGACAGAGCCTCACGTCTTCGAGGCTGATTTCTTTTCCGACGACAAAAAATGGGATAGTTGGAAACTTCTGATGGGTGGCCCGCAAGAGATAACTCAATACCGATCCATCGCCTACTCCGGCATCAAAAATCCTGAGCGCCGGGGGCACAGGCTGTACGTGAGAGAGCTCGTGTGCTGCGCGTTCTGCCACCTTCCATTTCTCGTCACAGGTGTTTACAAACCCAAGGTACTTCTGGCGATTGTCATAAAAACGAAACGGTCGTTTCTTGAAGGTGACACTCTCCGCGGCCACGTCATTTCTCTCCGTGGATAAGGAAGGCAAGTGAGATTCACTATGCTGTTTTGCCTTACTAGTATGTGTCCTGGTATGAGGCGCCAGTGAAAGCGGGTTGGATAGGGTCGTTTTTTTTCTTATGAAGTCCTGAATCTTGTGAACCGTATTGATCGTTATCCCTTTGCCGGTGCGAAGCCGTTGGCAAAGTTTTCCATCGTTGACGGCCTGACGGCCGAATGTGGTCTCTGCCATATCGTAGGAGCGACAGAAATTTTCGATGTCTGTCAACAAAGACCGGATCGAATCCTGTGGACCAGATGATGTCTGTGTCTGCATTGCTTTCCTCTCTTTCCTCCTGATTTGCTCCCGAGGAGCATAGCCAGCGAAGCGGCACCTTCGTATTTGCGGTCTGCTGGATGAACAGCATGCCGCTTAGAGAAGGACGTCCTTTTTGCGCTCCCACCAAACTTAGAGATATTTTTACTTTCTGTAAAGATTTTTTTTTTAAATAGAAAAATTACAGACTAATGTGGGCAATATTTACATCACGAGATATATCCTAAAATAATAGTTTTTAATAAATTATGTATAAGAAATAGAAACATATGATAGGAAAAATCATTCAAATAGACTCCAAAAGTGGGACAAAACCCACTTTATGCCCACACAATACCCCAGGCTCGCCCACTGATCGTCGACTCTGTGCGTTTAAAGAGTTAATCGGGCTCACCGTAGTTGTGACGGCTTATGACCGGACTGGTCAAAGCGCAGGTATATTTGGTGACCAATAGCCAGGACGGCATCGTTTTCGGGGTTCACCTTTCGAGTTACTCCTGGATCACCCAATAAACACGACAGGCGGACTGTTGATGATAAAGAGAGACTTTAAAGAGATTTGGGAA
>DDZY01000115.1:2940-3654 GCA_002346525.1 Proteobacteria bacterium UBA2996 | reverse complement strand
TTTGATACAGGATTCAATGATCTCGCGTGGCACTGGCGCATCAGAAAAATCGCGGACGGTGCGACGCGTATTGAGGGTGTCGTACAGCGCCTTGGCACGCAAGCGCATTTCGTCCTCGGAATAACGCGGATACGGTGCAAGGGCAATGGAAGGAATCGGGGAGGCCATGGAATTTCTCCTCATTGGCGGCCGGATTGCCACAGACCGCGGCGGGTGATGGATCTGATTTTACTGCTCGCGCTCAGGCGGCTTCACCCGCCCCGCTTTCGTCGATGGAGCGGTAAAAGGACTGGATCACCGGATCACACTTGATATCACCCGAACTCAAGGGGCGGTTGAACGAGATGCCGTCGAGGGTGCGGCAGCGGCTCAAGGCAACATAGGCCTGGCCCGGCGCAAACATCCCCCGGCCAAGATCAATGCGGACATGCTCCAGCGTCAGACCCTGCGCCTTGTGCACCGTAACCGCCCAGGCCAGGATGAAGGGAAACTGTGTGTAACTGCCGATGGATTCGGTCTCGACGCGGCGGCGTTTTTCATCCCACTGATAGCGGTAACGCTCCCAGGATTCGCGCTCGACGAAAACATGCTGGCCAAGGTCTTCATCGCCCAAGAGCTCGATCTCGATGAAGTCTTCCTCAAGCTGCACCACCCGGCCAAGCGAGCCGTTAACCCACTCCTCGCCGTTCTTGGTGAACATTACCTGCGCATCGA
>DDZY01000115.1:0-2616 GCA_002346525.1 Proteobacteria bacterium UBA2996 | reverse complement strand
AGCCGAAGCTCTGCCGGCGAGGGCAGTTGCGATTCGTTATCGAGCCAGTCGCCGTTGACCTCGGCATCAAACGTCCAGGCCTCGCCGGGCAGCTGCGCGAGCTGCTGCTCATTAAACTGGCGCGCCCGGGCATTAACGGAAGTCAGCACCAGGCGCGTTTCCTCAGGGATCATTTCTTCTTCGACCACACGGTTCAGCTGCTCAACGGTATCTTCCAGATCGGTACCCGCGCGGATGTGATCGAGCAGGCGGATGAACTCGGCATCGGCCTGACGAAAAGACCGGGTCAGGGTCACCGTGACCATCGGCAGTTCGCGCAAGGACATCGCACTGAAAAAATACGGCGACTCATAGTGTTCTTCAAAGAGACGCTGCTCCTCGGCACCCGCCACCACCGGCGGCAGCTGATGCATGTCACCCACCAGCACTAAGGTCTTGCCGCCAAAGGGAGCGCCTGCCCTGCCGGTGTTAAGGCGAAGCGAATCGTCAATGGCGTCCAGAAGGTCTGCCCTGACCATCGAGACTTCGTCGATCACGAGCACTTCCATTTTTTCGACCACGTCCTTGGCGGCCCCGGCGATGCGCTTGGCGCGTGGCTGGGGTCCGGGGGGCAGCTGAAAAAGCGAATGGATTGTCTGGCCCTGCACGTTAAGCGCCGCAACCCCGGTGGGCGCGACCACGACGAGGTTCTTATCGAGCTCGTGGCGCAGCACATCGATCAGGGTGGATTTGCCCGTGCCGGCAGAGCCTGTGACAAATACCACCGGCGGAGTCGCAACGCTTAAAAGATCCAGCACCTGCTGGAATTCGTCCGTGATTTCGGTATCCACGCGTCAGATTCAGGGCAAAGCGGTACAGCCGCCGTCCACCACGAGTTCGGTGCCGGTGATAAAGGCAGCATCGTCCGAGAGCAAAAAGCGGCAGGCCGCTGATATGTCTTCAGGCTCGCCGACCCGGCCGAGCGGCACATGGGCGCTTAATGCACTCAGGGCCTCGGGGTTGGTTTCCCAGCGCGACTGCATCGGTGAGCGAACCGGCCCGGGCAGGATGCTGTTGGAGCGGATGCCGTCAGCGGCGAACTGAATCGCCAGCGATTTTGAGAGCCGGATCACGCCGGCCTTGGCCGCGCCGTAGGCATCCTGGGGTTTGCCATCCCCGCGCAGTGCATCAATGGACGCGATGTGCACCATTGCCCCGCCGTTGCCTGCCTGCATGTGCGGCACCACGTGGCGCGCACTCAAGGCAAAGGATTTGAGATTGACCGCAAACACCTGGTCCCAAAGATCCATGTCCATCTCGGTAACAGAAGTATCGCGCCCGAACCACAGCACCCCGGTGGTGTTCACCAGATAATCGATGCCGCCCTGGGATGAAGCGGTTTGCTCGACCACCGAACGGACAAAGTTCTCGTTGCTGAGATCCCCCTGGTAATAGCTTGCCTGGCCGGGGCCGTCGGCAAGCTCATCGGGCTCGTCTTTGATATCGGCGAGCGCAACATCGAGCCCCGCGCTCAGCAACCCGCGTGCCGTGGCGAGCCCGATACCGCCGCCGGCGCCGCAGACAAGGGCGGATTTTCCCTTAAAGCGCATACCGCTCAGTCTTCGTATTCTTCTTCGGGAAGAAACTCGAGCAGTTCATCGCTTTCGCCCGAGGGAAGCTGCTCGACCTTGCGCAGCCTGCGTGCCATCGCCCGGGTGCGCGTCTGCGTCTGGTCGATAGTGTTGCTGGCGGTGGCAAGCTGCTTCTTGACCTTGTCGAGCACTTCGCCGAACTTGCCGAACTCGGTCTTGACCGCTGCCAGCACCTGCCAGACCTCACTCGCCTGCTGCTCAATCGCCAGCGATCGAAACCCAAGGCGCAGACTGTTAAGGAGCGCCGCAATGGTGGTCGGCCCGCTCACGACCACCCGGTAATCCTGCTGCAACTGGCTCACCATGCCCGGCTGGCGCAGTACCTCGGCATAAAGCCCCTCTGTCGGCAGGTACAGCACGGCAAAGTCT
Source organism: Proteobacteria bacterium UBA2996 (assembly GCA_002346525.1). Taxonomy (GTDB): domain Bacteria; phylum Pseudomonadota; class Gammaproteobacteria; order Arenicellales; family UBA868; genus UBA868. The sequence goes on along the minus strand of DDZY01000115.1, from coordinate 616 downwards.
GTCGTATGCGGCGGGTTGAGATATTTTTCCGCAATGGTTTTGGCGGACTGCGTTACCGAGCGCATGAGTTCGCGGGTGGACTGGGCAACGGCCTCCGCATCGGCGTTTTTGGCCGCCTCGGTCAGGCGGATGTAATCCTCCTGGGGAAACTTTGAGTCGATCGGCAGCCAGACACAGTCGTTGGGGTCATCGCTTCTGCCGGGCAGGCGGATCGCGAACTCGACGCGCTCGCTGGAGTTTTCGCGGGTCGCCACGTTGCGATCGAACTGTTCGGGTGTGAGCACCTGCTCAAGGATGGCTTCCAGCTGGTACTCCGCCCAGGTGCCGCGGGCCTTGACGTTGGTCAGCACATTTTTAAGATCGCCCACGCCGGTCGCAAGGCTTTGCATCTGGCCGAGACCCTTATGCACCGCGTCGAGCTGTTCGCGCACCAACTTGAAAGACTCCCCAAGCCGTTTTTCCAGCGTGCCCTGCAGTTTTTCATCCACCGTGCGCCGCATTTCCTCGAGCTTTTTCTCGTTGGCCTCACGCATCTCGCCGAGTTGTTCGCTGATGGTGGCGCGCAGCCCTTCAAGGCGCTGCTGGTTGGTCTCGACCAGAGCCTGCACCTGTGTGG
>DDZY01000076.1 GCA_002346525.1 Proteobacteria bacterium UBA2996 | reverse complement strand
GGCGGGTGAGTGCTCTAGCGCAATACTGGCACTGCGGACCACGGATAAATGGCAGCCCTTCCCAGCAGTCCTGGCAAAGGCCGCTTTGAAACTCCAGTTGATCGTAACAAAGAAGGCAATAGGGCGGGGTCATCCACTGTAGTGCCGCCCGTCCCACCATTCTTATGAAAGTTGCCCCGTTGAGAGGCGGTATTTGGGTTCCCGAAGAAAATGGATACGCCATCGGCACAATGTAGTGGATAGAGTAATAGCAACGCTGTGCTCTTATTCACAGCGCGCGGTTAATATGTATCCTTGTTTGGATGTTGCTTGAAAAATGAAAGAGGCACGGGTGGAACTTGAACTCCGATCGGTCCGACGAGCGTCTCGGCGCGCGGGTCGTTTTGATCCGCAAGATGCCATCCTCGCAAGAAGATCCGGCGAAGAACTGGTTGGGCGCCTTGGCCTGTTGAATTTCGTGCCAGAGGTGATCCTGGATCTGGGTTGTGGTGCAGGGATTGAATCGCAGGCGCTCGCCCGGTGTTTTCCTGACGCGTGCGTTGTGGGGTTGGATATATTCCCTGCGCCTCTTCACCCGCAGGCCTCGGCTGGAAAATGGGTACCGATTCTGGGTAACGCTAATGCTTTGCCGTTTTCCAAGGCAACATTCGATCTCGTTTTTGCTAATCTGGTGTTGCCCTGGTGTGACCCGGTTGTCACTTTGCAGGAGGTGCACCGGATACTCAGACCTGGGGGGGTAGTAGTTTTTTCGACACTGGGCCCGGATACGCTCAAGGAGCTTCGGGCGGCCTGGGAGGAGATCGATGATCATCCGCATGTCCATCCTTTTGCCGATATGCATAACGTGGGTGATGCTCTCCTTGGCGCGGGATTTACCGAGCCGGTGGTTGACGTTGATATGCTGTTCTTCAGTTACGGTGAACTGAGCAAGCTTGTTGATGACCTTCGGGCTCTGGGCGCGACCAACGCGATGACAGGCCGCAGACGTAGCCTCACAGGCAAAAACCGGTGGCAGGCTTTTGCCGACGCTTACCATTCCAGCGCGCAGCAGCAGGGGAGGTTGCAAGCGACTTTTGAGGTCGTTTACGCGGTGGCTTGGGCCTCAAATAGGCCAGAAGCGAGCAACACTGGTGTGCGGGTGGATTTACCCCAATAAAGCGCAGCTTACCGTAGGTATACATTGCTCTTGAAACCCGCAAAATTTCACAGAGTAAATTGCTGGGTTATAAGCGGTGATCCCGGTCAAGATAAGGCGATCATGCTTGATGGTCCAGCGACAGTTATGCTAGTGTTCGCCGCAGATTTAGAGCCTTGATCGGCCGGATGAGGATTCCTCAACGCGATTGTAATGAGACTTCCCGGCCATGGTGTTTAGCGCAGCAAATGACTTTCTTTCAGACCGCCCCTGATGGGCGAGATTTTCGTCTGTTGATTAGACCCGATTGCTCGCTTTCACTTCGCGGCGTAAGGGTGCTTGTGCTGACTTTTGGTTTGGTCGCGGCTTCGATCGGCGTATTCATGTTAACGCTGGGTGCATGGCCCGTCCTGCCCTTCCTTGGCCTTGAGATTGCGGTCTTGGCGGCGGTCTTTTTGACGTTGCAAAAACGCGCCGGATTTTATGATCTCGTTGAGGCGAAAGGAGATGATGTCAGGCTCCACCAAAGAGGTCAGCACGGGGAAAAAACAGGGAAGCTGAACCGTTACTGGACTCAAGTGAGATTAGCGGCGGGCGGTCGCTGGTACCCAAGCAGACTGCTGGTCGGTTCGCATGGTAACTATATGGAAATCGGGGCGGCGTTGACAGAAGAGGACAGGATCAAAACGGCTAAAGAGCTGCAGCGCGCGCTTTAGGGTCCGCCGATACCATTAAGGATTCGTTTAAGAAAAGTTTCAATTGCAAATGCACACTCTCAGGGAAACCAAAATGATCGTAAATCGACTGAAGCATCTTCTGGGTGCAGGATCAGCCCTTATTAGCACGCTGGTGTTATGGGCAGTGCCCGCGAGCGTAAAGGCTGAGTGGGGCTTGAATCTGCCTCGGCCCGTTACCGAGATCGCACGCGTACAGTACGACCTGCATATGCTGATCATGTACATCGTTACGGTGATCGGCATCATCGTTTTCGCCATTATGTTTTATTCGATCGTGAAGTTCCGCAAGAGCAAAGGCGCTCAGGCTGCCAAGTTCACGCACTCAACGAAAGCCGAAGTGATTTGGACGGTGATCCCGACCTTGATCCTGATTGTGATGGCGGTCCCTTCTACCAAAGCACTGCTGCTGATGGAGGACACGACGGATTCAGATATGGTGGTCAAGGTGACCGGCTACCAGTGGGGCTGGCACTATGACTATATGGAAGACGACGTTGACTTCTTTAGTAAGTTGACCACGCCACAAAGCCAGATCACCGGCACCGAAACCAAGGGTGAAAATTACCTTCTGGAAGTCGATAACCATATGGTGATTCCGGTCGGAAAGAAGGTCCGAATCCTGCTAACCGCGCGAGATGTGATCCACGCCTGGTGGGTTCCACAGTTGGGCGGCAAAAAGGATGCCATTCCTGGATTCATCAACGAGATGTGGGTACGTGCAGATGAAACAGGCACCTTCCGGGGGCAGTGCGCAGAACTGTGCGGCAAGGATCACGGATATATGCCCATCGTGGTCGATGTGGTCGAGGAAGCCGAGTACCAGGCTTGGCTGGCCGGCCGGCGAAACAGCGGCTAAGTCCGATCTGATTCATCCTTATTGCTCATTGAAAGAAGTTAGAAAGACAGGAGTTTACGAATGACTACGACAGTCGCTGATCATCACCACGACGAAGTGCCTAAGGGCATCACCCGCTGGCTGTTTACGACCAACCATAAGGACATCGGCACACTGTACTTGTGGTTCTCGTTCATTATGTTTCTGGTCGGCGGTGCCATGGCGCTGGTTATCCGGGCAGAACTCTTCCAGCCTGGCCTGCAGGTAGTGGATCCGCATTTTTACAACCAGATGGTAACGGTACATGCACTGATTATGATCTTTGGTGCGATCATGCCCGGGTTCGTGGGTTTTGCCAACTGGATGATTCCAATGATGATCGGCGCGCCCGATATGGCGCTGCCGAGAATGAACAACTGGAGTTTTTGGCTGCTGCCTTTCGCAACCTCTTTGCTGATTCTTTCCCTGTTTGTGCCCGGCGGCGGTCCGGCAGCGGGATGGACAATCTATCCACCGTTATCGGTGCAGGGTGGTATGGGTGTGGATCTCACAATCTTCACCATCCATATATTGGGGATGTCGTCCATTTTGGGCGCTATCAATATCATTGCCACTATCATGAATATGCGCGCTCCTGGCATGACGCTCATGAAAATGCCGCTCTTTATCTGGACATGGGTGATCACGGCTTTCTTGCTGATCGCCGCTATGCCTGTATTGGCCGGCGCGGTGACGATGCTCCTCACAGACCGTCATTTTGGTACGGCCTTCTTTGACCCCGCCGGGGGTGGCGACCCGGTGATGTTCCAGCACATCTTCTGGTTCTTTGGTCATCCCGAGGTGTACATCCTGATTCTTCCAGCCTTTGGCATCATTTCCCAGGTCATTCCGACATTTGCTCGAAAGCCTCTTTTTGGCTATACGTCGATGGTCTTTGCGACGGCCGGCATTGCTTTTTTGTCCTTTATCGTCTGGGCCCACCACATGTATACCGTGGGTATGCCCTTATCCGGTGAACTCTTCTTCATGTATTCCACGATGCTGATTGCAATCCCCACTGGCGTGAAGATATTCAACTGGATGGCAACGATGTGGCGGGGCAGTATGACCTTCGAAACGCCTATGCTGTATGCCATCGCCACTGTCGCTTTGTTTACGGTAGGTGGGTTGACCGGTCTTATGATGGCCATCACACCGGCGGACTTTCAGTATCACGATACCTATTTCATCGTCGCGCACTTTCATTACGTAATCTTCTGCGGCTCGGTGCTTGGTATGTTCGCCGGTGTCTACTACTGGCTGCCCAAGTGGACAGGCCATATGTATGACGAAACCCTCGGTAAGTGGCATTTCTGGCTTACTATCATTGCCTTTAATGTGACTTTCTTTCCGCAGCACTTCCTGGGCTTCGCCGGGATGCCCCGGCGTATTCCGGATTACTCCCTGCAGTTTGCGGAGTTCAACGTAATCTCCAGCATTGGCGGATTCGTGCTGGGATTCTCCCAACTCATTCTGCTGGTCGTTGTATTAAAAGCCATTCGCGGCGGCAAGAAGGCCAGTGCGGAAGTCTGGGAAAATCCGGAAGGACTGGAATGGACCGTGCCGTCTCCGGCGCCGTACCACACCTTTGCTACTGCGCCTGAGGTGAAATAGGAATCTGATGACAACAGTGGCTAATAATGCACAAAAAGCAGGCATCCGTAAGACGGTTACCGTGTTGGTGGTGTTCGTGGTCGCGGTCTTCACGTGGAGTATCGTCAAGTATGTCCTGTGATCCGAGGATCGGTGATACACCATGACTGAGGCTTGCCGAAAAAAAAGCAATCGTCGTGTGGCGGGATGGCTCTCGCTGTGGGTCGTGGGGATGTTCGGATTCGGTTATGCACTGGTGCCGCTTTATGACATCTTCTGCGAGATCACTGGCCTGAACGGCAAGAGTGCGACCCTGTCCGAAGTGAGTGCCAAGCCTCTTAAAATAGATCGCTCGCGTACTGTGACGGTTGAGTTCGCTGTAAATGTAAGCGGCATACCCTGGCAGGTGGATCGGCCTGAGACGGTTCGCCTTAAGGTCCATCCTGGTGAGGCGATGACCGTGACCTATGCGGCGCATAGCCTGACCGATACACTTTCTGCGGGACAGGCGGTGCCGAGTGTCTCGCCGGCGCGTGCGGCGCGGCACTTCAGAAAGACCGAATGTTTCTGTTTTACCCGTCAGGAACTTGCGCCCCGGGAGAGTAAAATCATGCCGGTCACGTTTGTGGTCGATCCGGCTCTTCCAGAGGAAGTAAAAACAATTACGTTGTCATACGCGGTGTATCCCGCTAAAGACATTGAACCAGCCAACTCCTAAAGATAGCTGCTAACCGGTTGAAAACAGGTTTTTGCTTAAATAAATAGATACATCAATATTCTTAGATTAGAAAAGAGGACGCAACACATGAGTTCAGCACACGGCGGTTACTATCTGCCTGACCCGACCAAGTGGCCTACGATTACTTCGATGGGGTTGTTCCTGCTCGCGCTCGGATTCATTCTGGATCTGCACCATCTCGCCCCCGGGGTCTGGCTGATGATCGCTGGCGCAGTGATCATTATCCTGATGCTGTATTCCTGGTTCGGGCAGGTCGCGGGAGAGAGTGAGGCCGGGCGTTACGACGCGCAGGTCGATACGTCGTTCCGGATGGGAATGGGTTGGTTCATCTTCTCTGAGGTGATGTTCTT
>DDZY01000022.1:15558-29865 GCA_002346525.1 Proteobacteria bacterium UBA2996 | reverse complement strand
TCCGCGGCGAGTTTGGTATAGACCGATCGAAATGCGTCTCGATATGCGGGTCCATAGTTCGAAGGAATGTCTATGCCGGTCAGGAGAACCTGTGCACCTGATCGCATCGATTGCTTGATCATATCAGCAAGGTTTCTTTCGATGACGGCGGGAGAATGTCCTCTTAAGCCATCGTTGGCGCCAATCTCGAGGATGACAATTTGCGGCCGGTGTTGATCAAGAAGGCCGGGAAGATTTCGTGACGCCCCGGCGGTTGTTTCGCCGCTTATTGCAGCATTGATCACCCGGGTTTGGGGTGGCAGGCGCTTCTGGATAAGGCTGACCCATCCCTTCTCTACAGGCATGCCATAGGCGGCGCTAATGCTGTCGCCGATGATGAGAATAGTTGGCGGCGACGCGCCTGCGGATGCCCCAAACAGAAATGAAGCAAGGAGCAATAACCAGGTGGAAAAGTTTGTCTTGGAGGCCAACAATGTGTCTCGGCGGGTTGAAGGTCCGGCAGGAACGCTCACGATTTTAAATGACGTCTCACTAAAGGTCGTCCCAGGCGAGGCTTTGGCAGTGACGGGCCCCTCCGGCTCAGGCAAATCAACGCTGATTGCCCTTTTGGCCGGCCTGGATCAGCCCAGTGAGGGCGAGATTATCCTCGCGGGGAGTGATCTCGGTGTGCTGGATGAAGACGGTCGGGCGCGACTGAGAGCGGGACGCGTCGGTTTTGTATTCCAGTCATTTTATCTGGTAGATACGCTGACGGCGCTCGAGAATGTCATGTTGCCACTGGAATTGGCGGGAGATGATGCCCCACGGGACAAAGCAGCTGACTGGCTGGATCGGGTTGGACTGTCAGACCGATGTGACCACTATCCCAAGCAACTGTCAGGAGGCGAACAACAACGTGTCGCCATTTCCCGCGCCTTCGCCATCGAGCCCCAGATTCTTTTTGCAGATGAACCCACTGGAAACCTGGACGATGCCGCCTCCGATCAGGTGGCGGAGTTGTTGTTCTCGCTCTGCAGTACCCGTCAGGCGGCTTTGGTACTGGTAACTCACGACATGGCCCTGGCCCAGCGCTGCGACCAGCATCTCCGTCTCGAGAAAGGGCGGGTCAGCGGAGCCCGTCAATGAGATTCTCCCTGCGTCATGGTACCCGTCAGTTCTGGCGTGACTGGCGTTCGGGTGAGATGCTTGCTTTGGGGGGTGCGCTTCTGACGGCCGTCGCGGCAGTCAGCGCCGTGGGCAGTTTTTCGGATCGGGTAGAGAACAGCCTTCAGCGAGGAGCAGGGGAAGTAATCGCTTCAGACATAAAGATGACAGCGAGGGCACGAGTCCCAGACGAGATTGAGACAAAAGCCAGATCCGCGGGGCTCTCTACCGCCAGGACGGTAGTTTTCCCAACGGTGCTTTTTATTGACGGCCAGACTCTGCTCGCATCGATAAAGGGCGTCACCCCCGAGTATCCGCTTCGGGGAACCCTGGGTCTACGGGGAGAGTCTGATCGAGCCGAGATGACCCGCGCCGCGTACGGACCGGATCGTGGCCACGCCTGGGTAGATAAACGGCTTCTCACGACCCTGGGGCTGCGCCTCGGCGACCGCCTGGATATTGGGGAGGTCTCAGTGAATCTCGAAGCCGTTTTGGAGTATGAACCTGACCGGGGCGGTCAATTTTTTAGTTTTAGCCCAAGGATTTTGGCGCATCAGTTGGATGTAGAAGCCTCCGGACTACTGGGGCCGTCCAGTCGCGCGACCCACGCGCTTCTCGCAGCCGGTCCTGTGAATGAGGTGCTCCGCTTCCGGGACTTTCTGGACGCGCACGCGTTCGAGGGAATCCGAATCGTTGATTTGGAATCCGCCCAACAGCAGGTTGGGGCCACGGTGGGTGCATCCACGGAATTTATTGGGCTGGCGTCACTGGGCACCTTGTTTATCGCGGGGATCGCGATCCTGGTTGCCTCCAGGCGGTATGTCGACAGACGTCGTCGTCATGCCGCGTTGCTACGCTGCTTCGGAGCGACCGGGCCAACGGTCCTGCTGATACATATTCAGACTCTTGTGATGATGGGAGTGGTGTGGGGGTTTTTCGGAGCCGCGTTGGGTTTTGGTGCTCAGGAGCTGATGACCCGTCTTTTGGGTGAAGTGTTCTCGCTTGGCGTAGGGAAAGCCGGCGTTGGTGCGGTCATGGTCAGTCTCATTCTGGGCCTTGTGCTGCTGATCGGCTTTTCAGGGCCGCAATTGGCCCGATTGTTGAGAGTCGCTCCGATGGAGGTGCTCCGAAGGACTGAGATCCAAAGGCCGTTGATCTCAGATGCGCTGTGGTATTTAGCGCCAACCCTGGTATTGATCCTGCTTGCTGTTCAGCAATCCGGACAAAGTCGGTTGGTGTTCTATGTATTGGCAGGTATTGTTTGTGCGCTCCTGGTGATGATGGGGGTCAGCTTCGGGCTGATCAGACTATTAAAGCGCAGCGCGCGAGGCGTGGGCGTATCCTGGCGTTTTGGGCTGGGTCGGCTATATCGGGATCCGGTCTCGACGACTTTTCAGATTGCGGCGATGGGATTGGGGCTCACCGTGCTGGTGACGCTGTCGCTGGTGCGTGGACAATTATTCGACAGCTGGGAATCTCGGGTGCCCCCCGGATCTCCAAATTTTTTCCTCGCGAATGTGCAGGATTATGAGCAAAAGAGGATAGCGCAGTTTTTTCAGGAGAACCTGAATCAGAGCCTGGACTTTATTCCGATGGCTACTGGGCGCCTTGTCACGATAAATGGCCAGGTACCGACCGCGGAGGCGTATCCCGATCCGCGTACCACGTCCCGGATCGAGGGCAATCTTAATTTTTCGTGGGCCAAGGAGATGCCCCGCGACAACACACTCATCGCAGGAGACTGGTGGCAGCCCGGGACGTCAGAACCCGTTGTTTCGCTGGCTGAGAGCTGGGCGGAGCCGTTGAGGGTAAAGGTGGGAGATCGAATCGGTGTCCGGGTGGGTTCAGAAACGATTGATGCCAGAATCGCAAATCTGCGAAGAGTTCAGTGGGAAAGCTTCAATCCAAATTTTTTCGTGCTTTTTCCACCAGGCGTTTTTGAGGATGCACCACACAGTTTTTTGAGCTCGGCTCGTCTTGAGGAAGAACAACAGGATGTCCTTGTGGAATTGAGTCGACAGTTCCCGACGGTGAACATCATTGATATAGGAGCGATCCTGCGACAGGTTCGGCACCTGATGGAAATCGTTGGCGTGGCGCTGAACCTGGTCTTTGGGTTCACACTTGCCGCGGGGGCGGCGGTGTTGTTTGCAGTTATGCAATCCAGTCATGACGCTCGGGTGCGTGAGGCCGCGGTGCTGAAGGTGCTTGGATGCGATCGCTCCCGCCTGATGCGCGCGTTGAACACCGAATTTGCGGTCATCGGTCTGGTTGCAGGGGTCATCGCGGCGGGGGCTGCGACCCTGACTGGTTGGCTATTGGCTACCAGGGTGCTTGAGCTTGAATATGTCCCGCAACTCTCTGTGATCGCCATTTCGATACTGCTGAGTCTGGTGCTGGTCTGGGCGGTCAGCCGTTCCGGCGTGCGGACCGCGCTGACGACTCCACCCCAGGCGACGCTTCGTTCTCCCTGATGGAAGAAGCGAATCCCCGAAATCGGCAGCCTAACGCGGCGAAGAACAAGAAGATTTTCCTTCGATAATGAAATACCGGTTATTGAGTACTTTTCGCTGGCCCGATCGAATATTGGCGCTTGCGCTTTCCACTGCGAAACAGCGGCCTGGGACTGACTTAGCCTTAATTAGTCAAAATCGCTGGAGTTTTGCGCCTATGGGGCGATGCGCTACCAGACAGGCCACAACGCCCAATTAGGGCTGAGATCTGAATTGGCGACTGTCGTCCGGGGTACATTTTAGGCCGCGTCGTGCGTTGCGGGATTGCGTAAGATAGGTTGTCACGACGGCTGGTGAGCCGCGCCCCGGTATTTTTGCGATTTAATAACCATGCCTATCGAATCAGTCCGTAGCAGATCAGGCGCTGCCCGTCAGCACGGCGCAATGGAGTTCAGTGATCCTCCAGTGGATCTCGACGGAGTCCGTCTATACAGGCTCACCCGTCTTCGGGAGGAGATGGCAAAAACGGGAGTTGCCGGACTGCTCCTTTTTGACCAGATCAATACGCGGTACGCAACTGACGCGACGAACATGCAGGTCTGGTGTTCACACTATGAAACCCGTTGCGTGTTCGTTGCGCTGGAAGGTCCCGTGGTGCTCTACGACTATGCCAATCATCCACACTTGGCTCAGGACCTGCCGGGGGTGGATGAGTACCGGGTGATGCCGTCTTTCTACTTCTTTTCCGCCGGCTCTCATTGTGAGGCCCGTGCCCGTAAATTCGCAGACGAAATCGATGACTTGATGCGTACTTATGGAGGCGATGACCGGCGTCTGGGTATCGATCGACTCTCATTTACGGCCTGTGATGCGCTTCGTGAGAGAGGCCTGGTTTTGGCTGAAGGCGAAGGCATAGCTGAGCGGGCGCGGGCCGTTAAGTCCCAGGATGAACTGGCACTGATGCAGGTCTCGATGGATGCTTGTGAGGCGGCCTGTGATTCCATGCGTGAAGCACTGGAACCAGGCATTACTGAAAATGCGTTATGGGCCAAAATGCATGAGACGAACATCCGCATGGGCGGCGAGTGGGTCGAAACTCGTCTTCTGTCGTCGGGTCCGCGAACTAATCCCTGGTTTCGCGAATGCTCCATGCGCCCGATTGAGAAAGGCAATTTGGTGAGCTTTGATACGGACTTGATCGGACCCTATGGTTACTGCTCAGACATTTCCCGATCCTGGTTGTGCGGGGACCGCCCGAGCGATGAGCAGCGCCGTCTTTATTCGGCAGCTTATGAGCAGATCGAGACGAATATCGGGGTTTTGCGTTCCGGCCTCACACTCCATGAAGTGTCGGAGCGTTGCTGGAAAATCCCCCAAGAGTTTCTTTCGAACCGATACCCCTCGCTGATGCATGGCGTCGGGTTGGCAGACGAATATCCCAGTATCAAACATGAGGTGGACCTGGCAGCCAAGGGATACGAGGGTGTGCTCAGTCCGGGTATGGTGATCTGCGTAGAGTCCTTTATCGGTGTTGAGGGTGGGCGTGAAGGCGTCAAGTTGGAAGAGCAGGTTATCATCACCGAGTCTGGGGTAGAGCGGATGTCCAGCCTGCCTTTTGAAACCGATTGGTTATGACATGTCTGATAACAATGCGGCGCTGATAGACGCGAGAGTCGACTGCTTGCAGTACTGCAACTGGTCGAGAAAGATCTTCTCGCAGATGCGCGAGGGGGCGCTGGATGCAGTCCATGTAACAATCTGCTATCACGAGGACTTTCGCGCGACAGCCGCCAATGTGGCGGACTGGAACCGCCGATTTCTCGACTACAGTGACCTGATTATGCCAGGCCGCTTTGCCGAGGATGTTCTGGCCGCGCGGCAATCGAACCGCACCGCGATCTTCTTCGGTTTCCAGAACTGCTCGCCGATTGAAGCAGACGTCGGATTGGTTGAGGTCTGCCATCAGTTGGGCGCCCGTTTCATGCAGCTTTCCTATAACAACCAGTCATTGCTTGCCACGGGCTGTTATGAGTCCGATGATCCCGGTATCACCCGTATGGGCAAACAGGTCATCGCGGAGATGAATCGAGTGGGGCTCGTGATAGACATGAGTCATTCCGCCGAGCGCTCAACGCTTGAGGCCATCGAAGCGTCCTCTCGGCCTATTGCCATCACTCATGCCAATCCCTCTTTCTGGCATCCGGCACTGCGCAACAAGTCGGATGAGGTCATTCGAGGATTGTCGGAAACAGGCGGAATGATCGGGTTTTCACTTTATCCGCACCACTTGCACGAAGGCAGTGGCTGCAACTTGCAGAGCTTCTGCGAAATGGTCGCCAGGGCCGCAGATCAGTTTGGGATTGACCATCTGGGTATCGGATCGGATCTTTGTCAGGATCAGCCTGACAGCGTTGTCGAGTGGATGCGAAACGGTCGCTGGACCACTGAGCGCGATTTTGGTGAGGGTTCGGCAGACAAGCCCGGGTTTCCGGCACAGCCTCCCTGGTTCAGGGATAGTCGTGACTTCCCGAATATTGCGGCAGGCCTTGAGAAAGTCGGATTTGATGATCAATCGGTTGCCGCGGTGATGGGGAATAATTGGCTGCGTTTTTTTGAGCAATCGTTTGTTGCGGCTTGAGCGCCGGACTATTGTCCTGAGTCAAGAGTTGTCAGCTAGAAGCAATTAATCTAATCGGCATAAAAAGAGAGACAGCACTGAGATGTCGGTCGCACCGAATCAACTAAACCCGACCGCGGATAAACCTTATCTGAGCAAGTCGGGCGACCTTACGGGGCTCCGACCGCCAGAGCGGGTATGTAAACTGGACCGGATGGGCGCTGCATTTCCGACTCGTCTCAGTTTTATGCGGTTGTTGCTGCGTCGGATGTCCCGCGAGAGTTGGCAGATGAAGCGGGGGAACTTTGAGCTTGACGAGAATGGCTATGGAACGGCCGTGTATACCGCGCAACTTCCTGATCGGGCCTATTCCCTGATCGCATTCGCTAACCCTCTGGCAGATGAAGACAGGACCGACCGCGTCATCGCTTCGGCCTGGGACGCGGCGTTTGTCCTGTTTGACGGGATACCCTCGCAAGCGGATATTGATCGACTCAGGGCACAGGCGCCTCTGCAGGAAGCAGGACGTTTCGAGGCGACAGACCTAGTCATCTCCCGCGCCAACCGCAGCCTGCGCCTTTTTGAGTATGTATGTGACTGTCTTGCTCGGGGAGAGCAGCCCGAGCCGACTAGGCTTAATGAAGTGGGCTATTTAATGCGGACAACGGCCGTGTACGGTAATGGCAAGTTTGGAATCAGTGACCGCTCCCGGATTGCGTCGCGCGAGGAGACGCAGAATTCTTTCCAGGCCGAGATGTTGACGGTATTTCTGATCCGACAGTTTACTTTCGACCAACTCGAGCATATTGCTTCTTGTCGTGCAGGGGGAGCACCGGCTGTGTTGGCACCCAGTTTGAAAAGATCTCTGGGTATAGGCAATGCAACAGGCCTGGGTATGGCGCCCTTTGTTGTGAGCCACCCCGAACTCTTGCATCATTGGTTCCATGCCCGCGAGAGCGCTCTCGCAAGGGTCCGGTCGATGGAAGATATTTCGCTGAACGATGTAAAGCGTGCCCTTGAGCTTCAGCAACGGGCTTACCAGCACGTATGCGAGTGGCAGACCTCGGACGCAGACTATCAACAGCGCAACCAGGAATTACTGCAGGATCTTCTCCAAATCCGGCATTGGCTTGAGCGTGCAGATGCAGGACAGCGCGCTGGGCAATTGTGGGATGCACTCTTTCGGCATGCTGAGGCCAGTTTCGACTTGGATGGCCAGGAATTGTTGTGCGCGCTGCTTATTGAGATCTACCCGGAGGCGGCAGAGGGCCTCGATGAGATGTTCCATGCCCATGATCCGGAGCCGCTCCACGTTACAGAAACGGTGAGGGCGACGCTGGAGAGATTGGACGGCCAGTATGGCTGGACGGACGACTTTGATTTATCAGCAGATGCGCAGAATGCCCATTTTTGGTATGTCTCTGAAAACAAGCTTGAACCCAGATTTGGCCGCAGGGCTGAAGAACCGGGAGCTGATCAGGAGATGCCAGTCGCGATCGCGAGAGATATGGCCGCGTTTCGTGACACGCTCCGGAGTTCAGACCCAGACCAGAGCCTGAGAGTGTTCCTTCAGGAGCACCCCGAATACCGCCACCTCGCGCGCCGGGCCCAGGTTCTCGGGCGATATCCTTATGGCGAGATCCGCGATAACCTGATCGCTGAAGGCTGCTCTCCGCTTAATATCCTGCGTTTCAAGCTTTCTTTTTTTGGCGCGGCAAAATTCGATCCAAAATCATCTTTGTGGACGAGAATCACGATGTTTCAGGGTGCTCCGTTGATGAGCGAACTCGATGAGCCCTGGGCAGATGATTGGTGGCTTTCGGTAGCGCCACAAAATGCCTGATGCGCCAGTCCTCCACGGAGTTCAGTCAACTTCTGGTTAAAGCCGGTCGCGGCGTTGGACTCCCACTGGGGCTAGCGGAGGATCTGATCGATCCCGTTATCTGGCTTCAGATCTGCGGATTCCCGGGAGAATACGAAGTCCATGTGGCGCTTGCCACCCTCGATGAAGGGCGGACTGAGGCACGCTTTCCCGACCTCCTGAACACAGACGAAGCAATCTCCTCAGGCAGAGTATCTGCGGTGTACTTGGCTACAGCGGCTTGCGATTTACTCCAGTTGGACTGGCCCCAAGCCGGTGAGGAAGTGTTGCTGCCGGAAACAGAGAGCCCGCGCCTGGTGGCGGCGGCGCTGGTACTTTCCCACCGTCTTCTTCGAAGAGAACGGTATTTAAGGATAGTTACGCCAGACGAAGTTTTTATTTCTGGCCCAGGTGCAGAGATAACCTGCGTGAGCAAAGAGCTTGAGCACCGAACTTCCAGCGGGATAGACAAAGGGGTGATCCGTCTGTCGACAGAACAGTCCGGGTTTGACGGCGAGGGCACAGTGCTGATTGATGTTGAGAAAGAAGCGCGGTTTCAAGAGGTCTGCCGCCTCAAAGGGCTTTGCGCCAGCCCGGATATTATTGCTCAGCTGAAGACTTTCTCAGACCGGTTGCTGGTTCCGGAGTCGGAACATTCTTTAAAGTTCGGCGCAGGTGCCGGGATAGTTGACTCGGACTGAATACGGAGCTCGCCGCTGGTGGATGCTGGCAGGCTTGTGGTTTTGCTATATGGCTCTCGGGCTGAGTATGGCGAGTTTGGCACCGCTGGTATCAGAGATCGAAGCAGACCTTCGTTTCAGTCATAGCGCAATGGGCACCGTCATGGGTGCTTGGCAGTTCGTCTATATTTTTGCCGCGATCCCCTGCGGCATGCTTCTGGATCGTATCGGCGCCAGATGGGGATTAGCGATCGGCGCTGCGATTATGGGGCTTTCCGGAATTTTTAGGGGATTCGCCGGGGAATATACAGAACTGCTGGTTGCTGTGGCGCTGTTTGGTCTTGGGGGTCCCCTGATTTCTGCGGGTGCGCCCAAAGTCGTTCGCGAGCATTTTGAAGGCGCGCACCGGGGACTCGCGATGGGCATCTATATCACAGGCCCGGGGATCGGAGCGGTTGCCGCTCTGGGCCTGACTCAATCAGTTGCTCTCCCTCTGCTGGACGGGAACTGGCGCCTGCTTCTTCAGATCTGGGGCTGGATATGCATCGCCTCGGGAGTTTTCTGGCTGCTGGTGGCACGAGGCGACGCCGCGACACCGGTTGGGAGCGAAGAAAAGATCGGCCTGTCTGATCTGGCGGAGGTAGTGAGGATTCCCGCAGTGCGATTAATCCTGTCGATGAGCGTGGCCGTATTCGCAATAAACCATGGAATGGGCAATTGGCTGGTTGAGATACTTAAAAACTTTGGCGCTAGCCCAAATAGAGCCAGTGCCCTTGCTACGATACCCGTGGCCGTCGGCGTGTTAAGCGCGTTAACGCTTCCGCGGATGGCGGTGGGGTCCCGGCGATTTGCGGTGCTCACTCTGCTATTTGCCTGTTCTACTTTGGCCAGTCTCTCCCTGCTTGCCCAACCGCACGGCATTTGGCTTTATGTCACGCTCGTCGTCGAGGGAATTGCGGCGGGTTCCATGATGACCGTACTGGTCCTCACCTTGGTCGAAGTCCCTGGAGTCGGGGCCACACGATCTGGTACGGCGGGAGGGTTTTTCTTTTCTGCGGCAGAAGTCGGAGGGGTGGGGGGGCCGGTATTGATCGGTATCCTGTTTAGTGCTCATGGTCACTTCAGCAGCAGTCTGATGGTGCTAGCGCTTCTGGGAGTTGTACTTTTGATGGGCGTCTTCCCGTTGCGTCGTCTTCTGAGAACAAATTAGTGAAGAGCGCCGCCCCTCATTGGTTCTTGGGGCCTGAGGAAGGCTTTGACAAGGCCGCGCCGCCGCCGGATACTGATCGTGCGTTCTGGAATGATCGGGATCGGATAAAGGATGCTCCAAATGAATCAGATTGACATGGTCTGGATTCTCTTCTGCTCCTGCATGGTATTGTTCATGCAGGCGGGATTCAGTTGTCTTGAGGCCGGATTAATTCGGGCTAAGAATACGATCAACGTTGTAATCAAGAACACCGTAGATTTTGCGATCAGCGTTGTTGGATTTGCACTGATTGGATTCAGCGTCATGTTCGGCCCCTCTCTGGGTGGATGGATTGGCGAACCTTTCTCGTTAATGGAATCTTTGGATTCCTATACCTACCTTGTCTTCATTTTCCAGGCGATGTTCTGCGCAACCGCAACGACAATCCTATCGGGAGCGGTGGCAGAGCGAATGTCATTTTATGGCTACTGTTTCGTTGCAATCTTTATGGTGCTCCTGGTCTATCCGATAGTGGGCCACTGGATTTGGGGTGGACTGTTTTTCTCTGGAGGAGAAGGGGCTTGGCTGACCAATTTGGGATTTCATGACTTCGCCGGTTCTACCGTGGTTCATTCAGTTGGGGGATGGGTCGCGTTGGCCGCGATTATTCATATTGGCCCGCGGATCGGACGCTTCGACGATGAGAGAGGAATAGAGCCGAATAGTGTCACCTTGACCTCACTTGGCGTGTTTCTTCTCTGGTTTGGCTGGTTGGGATTTAACGGGGGAAGCACGCTTGCGGCGTCAGACCGAGTACCGATTATCGTGACGAACACAATTGTTGGGGGAGTCTTCGGTATTGTGTCGACTCTTTTGCTCACCCGCGTGCGGTATGGAAAGCCACGCGCACTCGATATCCTAAATGGGAGTTTGGGCGGGCTAGTGGCGGTGACGGCAAATTGTGATGCCGTACTTCCCTGGATGGCTGCGGCTATTGGATTTGTCGGGGGCTTGGTTGTTATTTTCGTAGGAGAACTGCTAGAGCAATTCAAGTTGGACGATGCGGTGGGAGCCATTCCAGTGCATCTCGGTGCAGGGATCTGGGGAACCCTCGCCGTGGCACTGTTTGTTCCGGCGCCTGATGGTCTAAACATGCTCTCGTTTCTGGGGATTCAAGCCCTGGGCATTATCGTTGTCGGTGGATATGTGTTTCCCCTTGCCCTGCTGTTCTTCTTTATAAGCGGAAAGTTCGTTTCCTATAGGGTTACCCCGCAGGCTGAAGTGGTCGGATTGAACATTATTGAGCACGATGCGCAAACCTCGACTCTCGATCTCATCCGGCAGATGAGTTACCAGGCAAGCACGGGGAATTTTTCAAAGCCCGTGGCCGTCGATGTCCAGACTGAGGCACACCATATAGCAACTTTTTATAACGCCGTGCTGGATCGTGTGAATACGGAGGAACGGGAGAAGAACAGCGCTCTCGAGCAGGCAACATGGCTTGCAGAACACGATCCCTTAACGGAATGCCTGAACCGCCGCACCTGGTATGACAGATTCTGCCAGGATGTGGATCGATTGGATCCTGACCTTGCATCATGCGGCGTAGCAATGCTGGATATTGATCACTTCAAGAAGGTCAATGACACTTTTGGTCATATTGCGGGGGATGCCGCAATCCTGCACGTGGTTCACCGGATTCGGGCCGCTTTAAGTGATGGGGCACAGTTCGGGCGTTTTGGGGGAGAAGAGTTTGTTATTTATCTCGTACAAGAATCCAACGAGTCCAAAAAAGATTCAGCGTTCGAACAGCTTGCCGAACGCGTTCGTCGCGCGGTTGAAGAGAATCCTCTGAATTTTGACGGCCAAGTGATCCCACTGACTGTGAGTGCTGGGATCACCACCCACCGCGCGGGGGAAGAACCAGGTGATACGCTGAACCGCGCTGATCAAGCCTTATACCAAGCAAAAGAAAGCGGCCGAAACCAGGTTCAAACACTTTAAGCGAGGCGTTGCTGTTTTAGCCGAGTCCCCAAGGTTGGCGAGACCGAGCTGGGGATTGGATGGCGCTCCCTAGGGGAATCGAACCCCTGTTTCCGGCGTGAGAGGCCAGCGTCCTGACCGCTAGACGAAGGGAGCGAGTTATTGCTCAGCTCTGCTGAGAGACGTAGTCCAAATCATCTTTTACTCCGCCGCTATGGTACCCGGATTTGGCGGAATATCTGCAAGATTTTTTTACTTAATCTCTTGTCCCGTGCTGCGCTTTATTCTGACCCGATATGATGATCTGGTAGAAAAGCCGATCCTGATCTTCATAATCATACTCTGTGGCACTGTGAAGACAGGCGATATTGTCAAAGATAATCAGGTCCTCTTCATTCCACCGATGTCGGAAGACGAACCGCTCTTCGGTGATGTAACGCACCAAGTGCATCACCAGGTCGTGTCCCTCTTTCTGGCTGTAACCTACGACCTCTCTGACCAATTGGTGACTTATGAAGAAACAGGGTCTCTTTGTGAACGGGTGAATGGTCACCACTGGATCGGTGGTGTCGGGGTAGCGATTCCGTAGAGTCTCCTGTTGGACGCTGACGTTGGTACCGGCAAACGATGCGACCTTGTCATTGTGCACGTTAAAGCTGTGTACGACTTCAAGATCTTCGTAAGCGGATAACCGATCGTCATCCAGGGCTGCGTAAGACGCGTCGGTGCTGGCAAAAAGCGTATCTCCGGCCTCCATCGGCGTCTTCAGACAGTAGAGCATCGTCACGCCGGGGGCGAGGCCTTTTCCAGTCGCATCGGTATGCCATTCGATTCCCTGAGTGTTCAGATAGGCTACACCGCCGTCTACTTCACCCATATTCCCCAATAAAACGAGCTCGGGATACTGGTCATGCGTGAATTCAGGCCGGTACCCGATTTCTGGATTGCCCAGCAGCCGGGCCAGTGTCATTGCGCTATCTGCGGTCAGTCGAATTCCTCGTAACAAGACGAAGCCGTGTTCGTGTGCGGTGTGCCGAATTTCGGTGGCCAGGGCAGGTTCGGAGAGGCTCTCAGCGGCGACGCCTGAGATTTCGACACCGAAGAGAGGGTGTAGGGAAGTCACTCGCATGGTTCACTTCACCCGATAGGATCTGGATCCAGAAACCGGTTGACAACATTTTCGAGCACCTGGCTGACGTTGTTGTTGTAATCGTTGTGGGATAGAGAGCCTGCAAAGGCAATTGATCCCGTCGAAAAGACGGCACCCCCGTTTTCGGTCTCATAGAAGACCATATCGCAACGCACGTACGGACAGGTCTCTCCGTTGACGGCTGAATGGGCGTGATGATAGTCCTCAACCACCCAGTGAAAGTCCGCCCCGAAATCGTCTGCTGTGGCAACAACCAGGGCGTGAGAGGGGGTGCCCTTACGGACATCCGCACTGTCAATCTCGCTGCCTGCTGCGCCGCCAAAAACCAGCCCGAAATCCCCAATCGGCTCGTCTTCAGCGATTCCATCGAATATCCATGCGCATCGCGGATCGTGGCTGGAAGCGGTTCGGTGATATGGCCGGCCGAAGTTAAATCCCTGGGCAGAGAACCCCACGCCGCAGAGCCTTTGGGGCGCGATTCCGGATCGGGACCACAGCCCTGACAGTTCTCCCGAGAAGCTCATGTGATATTCGCCGGGTTCGGCAATCCAGCTACGCATGCCATCTTCCGCCCGGCGCATTTCGATGGCGCCAGGAAACTCCGGGCTATAGGCGACTCGCCAGTAGAACCCATTGCCCCCCATGTAGATAAACCGCCCGCCCTGATGCTGATAGGAAAGCAGGGCGTTCATCATCGGCAGGGAATAGTACTCGGGGTGGGTGCACGTCATCACGCAGTCGTATCCTTCAATGAGGCTCGATCCTTCGGCGTGCAGGTCATCATCAGTCACCACGTCGAAGGCGTAGCCTTTCTCATCCAGCCAGTCGGTGATGTGACTGTCCGCGTTGTATTGCCATAATTCCTCGTGCGGACCCATTCGAAGCATCGGCCGAAGGCGCGACGCATAACAGACGCCGGATCCGTCGTTGTGATCGTCGTACATGCTTAGGCCAAAGGGGGTTTGGTTCTGCAGATAAAGGTCTGCCGTGGTCAGGGTGGCAAAACAGGTGGAAGAGTGCTCGATGAGTGAACCCCAATCGACATTCATGTGGTGGTTCACATAAGCGTAGTAACTGGCAGTGGGCACCAGCAGGCACAGGCGTGCGGTAGGTTTGCCACGAGGGGGTCGAACATAAAACGGGACGTAAAACTCCTCCGAGCCCTGTTGCAGGTGTGCTGCATAAACGCCGCTTGGAAAATCCCCAGGGACCTGCCAGCACACATCGGTTT
>DDZY01000022.1:10085-15183 GCA_002346525.1 Proteobacteria bacterium UBA2996 | reverse complement strand
TTGTGCGCCCAGTTCATCTCGGTTCCGTCGTGACGCCAGCCTTTAACAGCTCTGGTGGGAAGATTGTGGGTTCGACCGTGATGGTTGTTGCCGCTCACATCTATGACCTGGCCGCTTTCTATTTTTTGGCTAAAGTCCCACGCGGCGATCAAAGTTCTCTGCTGTGGTGACAGAATCGATGCCTCAACTGAAGCTAGGTCCATTGCTGCATCGTGAAGCTGGACGCCGTCTATCTTTCCGTTATAGATCTGGGAGACGAGTGGGTCGTTGTCTTCGTCAAGGGCGGCGCAGCCGGCAATCAAGAATTCCGCGTCCAGTTTAGAAAGAGGTGTGCCAAAGTGAGATGAAACGACGGAGCTCTGGTTTTCAAGCTCGAGTCCCTTTTCCCTGATGAGTTGGTACAGCTTCAATTGCCCTTTATCAGGGTCGATCGACACCGCGACGAGATACCACCGACTTGAAATAAGAGGCAGACCCGATGTCAGGGTGTGCAGGACGCCATCAGCCCCGCTCACCCTAAAAGCAAGCCCAAGATCCTGGATCAGCAGTGCGTATCCTTGTTTTTTTACGGGGCACCAATGACTCGCAATGACTTGATCGCCAAGGTGTGGGCCTGTCGGGTAGATCATGGCCTGCAAGGTAAAAGCCTTGGGTGCGAATACTGCACTCGATGCGGTTCTCACGAAGGAGCCTACTTGGGTCTTTTGAAAACGAGCGGGATAGGATCCATTGGCCGAAGCGTCTATCGGAGTCTGCTTTAGACCCGGCCCACCTGGACCATCATCACCACACCGGATCTGAACAATGTTGAGCTCAAATGGATCCGGGGTGGGGGAACTCACCTTGAATTCTATGAGCTCGCCGGGTTGCCGGCTGATCTCGTCGGCGTATGCCAGAAGCCCCTTTTGCTGATTCAGTGTCATTGCGTTTCTAGCCGTTGCCCGGCGTGCTCCTCCCATCTGATCTTGAATAGATGCCACAAGCCGTCTTCATGGCGATCAAAGACAGGTTGGTCATAAAGTTCAACCGGTTCACCGCGTCTCGCGGGCAGGCGCCCCAACACCCACTGTTTAGGTGCAGGGGTTTCCACCAGAACATACTTGCCGGGGGTCTCTCTCCAGCGCATGACGCCGAGCACCTTCTGAAGGTCTGGACTGTGCGGTCCATAGGGCCTTGCCTTGAACTCGTGGGCGAGATCGGTACGATTCGGATCAATCTTCTGCATTTTTACCTTCTGGACAATGGGGACTGGGAGCAGACTACCAAAAACCCTTTGTGGCGAAAATAGTTTGATGAGCACCTGAACAGGTCACGCCTGCGCTCCGACTGGCCATCGCAGGATGCTAGAATTCGCGGTGTCAGTTGACCCTCCGTTTATCCCCGCCTAAAACCCGATGCGGAGTGTTTGGCGGGTACCAGAATCCCCTGATTAAGAAATTGCTGAAGTCCTTCGCTGCGAAAGGTCACCCCGAGCGGGAAGACCCTGTCGCGCCACGTATGCTCAGGCCTGAGGTCCATGGCTTGAGTCCGTCGAATGTCAGCAAGGGTGCTCGGCAGGTTGTGAAATCCCTTGTTGGAGCAGGGTATTGTGCGGATCTGGTCGGGGGTTGTGTTCGAGACCTGTTGCTCGACAAGCGCCCCAAAGACTTCGATGTCGTGACCGATGCCTCCCCGGAAGAAGTGCGGCAGGTCTTCCCCCGGTCACGGATAGTGGGCCGACGGTTCCGAATTGTTCACGTACGAGTAGGGCGGGAAGTGATCGAAGTATCCACCTACCGGGCAGGCAATGAGGGTGATGGCAAGAGAGAAGATGCCACCCAGAACAAATTTGGACGGATTCTCCGAGACAATGTGTTCGGCACCCGGGATCAGGACGTCTACCGGCGGGATTTCACCGTCAACGCGCTTTATTACGACATCAGTACCGACACGCTGGTCGATTATGTCAACGGGCTGTCGGATATTCAGGCCAGCAGGCTTCGATTTATTGGAGATCCTGTCACCCGGATCAATGAGGACCCGGTCAGAATGCTGCGGGCGGTGCGGTTCAAGGCCAAGTTGGATCTGTCATTGGACTCGGTATTGGAAGATCTGTGCCGGGATCATGCCCAGCTCATTCGGCATGTTCCCCCTGCGCGGCTTTTCGATGAGGTCTTAAAGCTCTTTCATAGCGGCCACGGCGTAACAACGTTCTGGCTGTTACGGGAGCTCGGCCTGTTTGCGGAACTTTTTCCGGAGGCCGCCCGTTCTTACGGGGAAGCGGACTTAGACCCCAAGACCGGCATTGTTCTAAACGGGCTTCAGAATACTGATCGGCGCATCGCCCAGCAAAAACCCGTGATTGCGGCATTCCTTTTCGCGTGCCTTTTCTGGAGAGCGGTGCGACACCAGTGTGATCGCCACGAGGATAGGCGAAAGAACCACCCGCAGATTCTGCAGCGGGCTGCCTTTGATGTGCTTGGTCGGGAGACTCAGCGGGTCATGATTCCAAGAAGGGTGGGTACGGTGGTCATTGAGATCTGGGATATGCAGAGCCGGCTTGAAACCCGGCGCCCCCGAATGATTGAAAAATTGCTGGAGCATCGTCGCTTCAGAGCCGCTTATGATTTTCTGCTGTTGCGATCACAGTCGGGCGAAGTCGATCCTGACCTTGCCAGATGGTGGACCGACATTCAGGAGTGCGATGAACAGGGCCGACGGAACATGATCAAGGAGTTGGATGCCGGTAACACCCCGCGAAAGAGGCGGAGACGTCCCCGACGCCCCAAAAGCCCGAATGGAAACGTCCGATGAGCGCGTCTGCCGAATCTGCATTAGCCTGGATCGGGTTGGGGGGTAATCTTGGAGAGCCGCGTTCTGCTATTTCGAATGCGCTCGATCAGTTGAATAAGGACAGTGGGATCGATGTCGAGGCGGCCTCCTCCTTTTACCGCACGACACCCATCGGTAACACCGACCAGCCGGACTTTATCAACTCAGTCGCGAGGCTTCGGACGACCTATCAACCGGAAGCATTACTTGGAAAGCTCCTGGCTGTTGAAGCAAACCTGGGTCGCGTACGGTCAGAGCAGCAATTCGGACCCCGAGTAGTCGATTTGGATCTCCTGCTTTTTGATCAGGTCCAGATGGAAACCGCGCGTCTGACGTTGCCGCATCCGAGGATGCACCTTAGACGGTTTGTCCTGGAGCCGCTCTATGAGCTCGGAGGAGAGATGACACTGCCGGGAGGGCGCGATTTGTCTGCCTGCCTGGAGCAGGTCCGCGATCAATCAGTCGTGCGCGATCACTCTGCCGAAAGTGCGGGTTAAGTCCAGGATAATCATTCAGGTAAGCGCGTGTATCGGGTAAAATTGAGCCTGCAATCTCTGACAGGTAGTTTTCGCCGAAACCCTCAATCAATGCCCTCAGTGCTGTCTGATTTTTCTTATGTCCGCTGAGCCTCATTCCCGGCGTATCCTCTCCGGTATGCGGCCTACCGGCCGCGTCGATTGCAAGAAGCCCCTGCTGGATGCTTTGCTGGAGGAGCAGGCGGTACTGCGTGAACGTGCGGCGCCATTCGAAAAGAATCCAGTGTGGGCGCGGGAGGTGATCGAATCGGGGTGCGCCCGGGCTCGCGAAGTCGCGGAAGAGACCTTGGACGAGGTGAGAGCTGCCGTGGGAGCCCTGTACACATGAGTGACGACGCGGTAACGACTCCAGATCAGGGCAACCCTGAGGACGGTGTGCGGGCAGTCGTAGCAGGAAAAGCACTCGAGCAGTGGCCGGCGGACCTTTACATTCCGCCAGAGGCGCTTGAGGTGGTTCTGGAGAGTTTTGAAGGCCCCTTGGACCTGCTGTTGTATCTGATCAGAAAGCAGAATATCGATATCCTTGACCTGCCGGTTGCCGATATCACCCGGCAATATATGCACTATATCGATTTGATGCAGCGGATGCGTCTGGACCTGGCGGCTGATTATCTGGTGATGGCGACTATGCTTGCAGAGATCAAGTCACGGATGTTGCTGCCGCGCCCTGATTCCGAGGAGGAGGAGGATGAAGAAGATCCGAGGGCCGCGTTAATCAAGCGTCTTCAGGAGTATGAGCGCTTCAAAAACGCCGCCGAGACCCTGGACGATCGTCCACGGTTGGAGCGTGACCTGTATCTTGTCTATGCTCGCGTAGAAGATCCGGATCCGCCGAAAGTAGAAGCCAAGGTCGACCTGGACGATCTGGTCGCAGCAATGCGCTCTGCCATGATGGCAGAAGCCAGGCGTCAGCATCTGCAGATGGTGCCGGAGACCTTATCGGTCAGGGAGCGTATGACGCAGATTCTTGATCGTGTACGCAGCGGAGAATACGTCGCGCTGGGAGATTTTTTCACGAGCGAAGAGGGGAGAAAAGGATTGGTAGTTAGTTTTATTGCAATTCTGGAATTGATCAGGGACGGAATCCTGACCGTCGCACAAAACGAGGCGTTCTCGCAGATCCACGTCAAGGCGAAATCCGCATGAGCGATTCGAAAGACATCGAAAACGCTATTGAAGCCGCGCTGTTTTCTTCGGAGAGGCCATTGAGTATCCGAGAGCTTCAGATTCTGTTCAGCCAGAAGGTAGACAAGGATGCCATCCAGTCCGCTCTCGCTACCCTGCGTTCGCACTATGCCGACCGGGGGGTGGAACTCGTCGAGGTTGCCGGAGGCTTTCGCTTCCACACAAAAGTGGCACATGCCCCTGCATTGCGAGCGCTGCGCGAGAGCCGGCCCCCGCGTTACTCCCGCGCGCTGCTGGAGACACTTGCGATCATTGCCTATCGGCAACCCGTGACTCGTGGGGACATAGAAGATATCCGGGGGGTCACCGTTACCACGGAAATCATGCGGGCCCTGTTGGATCGTGAATGGATCCGTCAGTCTGGCACCCGTGAAGTCCCGGGACATCCCGCGCTTTACGTCACCACTCCAGGTTTTCTTGAGTACTTTGGCCTGACCTCCCTGAAACAATTGCCCAATCTTGAAGATGAGCGGCAGCTTGCTGATATTGCGCGCGAGTTGGGTATTGAGATGCCCGTTTCACTTGCTCCGGGTATCGCGCCCTCGACGGAGGATGATGAAGCCGGT
>DDZY01000022.1:5572-9720 GCA_002346525.1 Proteobacteria bacterium UBA2996 | reverse complement strand
CCGCTGACGAAGATGCCGGTGGTGGTACTGTGGCTGGTGGGGCCGAAATACTGGAACCTGACGCAGATCCCGTCACCAAGGCAGCGTTAACCTCGGAATTTGACTGAACGGATTCAAAAAGCGCTTGCCCGGGCGGGGCTTGGGTCTCGCCGCGAGATCGAGCGCTGGATTCGCGACGGGCGCGTCACCGTCGATGGCCAGCTTGCAGAACTCGGTCAGCAGATAGGCGGCTCGTCCCGGGTCGAGGTCGATAATCGGCCGGTGGCATGGAAGTCCACGGCCTCCGTCTCCGTTCGGCTCCTGCTCTATCACAAGCCGGTCGGCCAGATTTGCTCGCGAGACGATCCACGGGGAAGGACCACGGTATTCGAGGCTTTACCCCGGCTTCGCGGCCGTCGCTGGATCTCTGTGGGTCGGCTGGATATCAATACCTCGGGCCTGCTCCTATTCACGACAGACGGGGAACTTGCGCACCGATTGATGCACCCCTCTAGCGGTATCGACCGGGAGTATCGTTGCAGGGTGCGAGGCAGTCCTGGTGAGCAGGAGTTCAAGCGGCTCTTGACTGGTGTGCGACTGAGTGGTCAGCTGTGTCGCTTTGAGTCGATTGAGGCCGGCCGCGGGTCGGGCGCGAACCGGTGGTTCAAGGTGGTGTTGAAGGAGGGGCGCAACCGTGAGGTGCGGCGCATGTGGCAGAGTGTCGGGTGCACGGTGAGCCGTCTCATTCGGGTTCGTTACGGCCCATTCCGTCTTGATCGGCAACACAGTGCCGGAACCTGTTTGGAACTGAAGGCTCCCGATTGGGATCGGCTTTTGGCGCGGAAAGGAGAGGCGCCGCGAGGGGCCCGCACCAAGAAAGCCGGCCGCAAGCGGGCCATGTCGGGTCAGCGTTCCTGATTTCTATCCTTTTTGGGATTCAGGTGGGCGGCATCTGACTCTATTCGGCCCCGAAAATCAAATGCCTTGCCAAAGCCCTTGACCCACTGACCGCTTAACGGCTTGAGGGCAAAGAGTTCGAAATCAGGTAACGAACTCAAGACATCGATGAGTTCGCCAAATCTTGATGAGAATACCGGGATCAGTTGGTCCCAGGTGGGCGACTGACGGGAAAACCGCTCTGCCTCACACTGAAAACGCAGTCTTTTGCGCGCATAGATCTGATCGGCGGTTTCTTCGCTCTCGATGAAGAGTACTGCAGCACGAGGATCCTTTATCAGATTGCCCGTGTGCGCCGAGAGGTGGCTCGTGAGGATGTAAAACCGCTTGTCGTGATCAACAAACGGCGTATAGCTGAGGTCCGGAGAGCCATCAGGGTTTAAGGTAGACAACAGCAGTGATTCAAAGTCATCGATGAACTGCTCACACTCGTCCTGCAACTTTGTATCAAGACCCAAACTACTTTCCTCAACGGCACAGATTAACCATTGCGGTAAGTGTAGCTGTAGCCGTTGAGGGCGGGGGCGCCTCCGAGATGGGCGTACAGCACCTTCGATC
This sequence comes from Proteobacteria bacterium UBA2996, assembly GCA_002346525.1. Lineage (GTDB taxonomy): Bacteria > Pseudomonadota > Gammaproteobacteria > Arenicellales > UBA868 > UBA868. Next base: position 8,226 of record DDZY01000022.1, on the reverse strand, counting down.
CCCTAGGGAAAAATCCCTGTTTTACGAGGTCGATCATTCCTTGCATTGATTTTCCTTCGTAAACTGGATCCGTGATCATTCCCTCCATCCTTGCCGCGAGACGTATTGCGTCGTTGGTTTCCGTGCTGGGAACACCATAGGCAGGATAGGCGTAATCCGGGTTAATGTGTATGTCTTCTGCGGTGATTTCCTGACCCAGTTGAATGAGTTTGGCCGTATTGCGGGCAATCTGGGTAACTTGGTCACGGGTCTGGGAAACTGTCCCCGAGGCATCGATGCCGATCACTCGACTGGCACGATTATCTACCTTGAATCCCACGACCATTCCGGCTTGAGTTGATCCCGTTACAACGCAGACAATGACGTAGTCAAAACGGAATCCCAGTTCTTTCTCTTGGGCGCGGACTTCCTCGGCGAAACCCACGTAGCCGAGGCCACCGAATTTATGGACAGAGGCACCTGCGGGGATTCCGTAAGGGATGCCACCGTTGTCGCGTACATCCTGCATAGCATCTTCCCAACTTTGGCGGATCCCGATGTCGAAGCCGTCTTCGACAATGCGGGAGTCAGCGCCCATTAGGCGGGTCAGCATGATATTGCCAACCCGGTCATAGACCGCATCGTCATGCGGTACCCAACTCTCCTGCACCAAGCGGCATTTCATACCGAGCTTGGCTGCAACTGCTGCGACCATTCGGGTATGGTTTGACTGTACGCCGCCGATCGAAACCAGGGTATCGGCTCCTGAGGCGATGGCATCAGGGACAATGTATTCGAGTTTCCGTAACTTGTTTCCACCCAGCGCCAGTCCTGAGTTGCAGTCATCTCGTTTGGCATAGATCGCTACGTCGCCTCCAAGCGCCTCGGTCAGGCGGGGAAGTGATTCAATGGGTGTGGGCCCGAACGTAAGCGGGTAACGCTCGAATTGATCTAACAGCTTCATGAAATTGTCCGCGCCTGTTGTCGCTGGCTTTAGTCCGATCCAGGTGACCGGTTGAGGCGCTCAAATCCGGCTTCAAGATCGGCAGTCAGGTCATCGAAATCCTCCAAGCCGGCATGGATACGGAGGGTGAATTTTGATGAGTCCCAGTGTGTTGCACTTCGATATTGCTCTGGGTAAACCGGAATCATCAGGCTTTCAAAACCCCCCCAGCTTGCACCAATCCTGAAAAGCTCCATTCCGTTGACCATTTTAAGAACCGCATCACGCGACTTTGGATGCAGGACGATGCTGAATAGGCCCGAAGCGCCGAGAAAATCCCGTTCCCAGATGGCATGGTCAGGGTGAGCAGGCAGCGCCGGGTGAAGTACCTCAGCGACCTCCTCGCGTTCGGCGAGCCAATGCGCCAGCGCCATTCCCTGTTTGTGGTGCGCGTTCAGTCGAGTGGAGAGATTACGGATGCTGCGAAGCGTCACATAAGCATCATCCGGACCCACACATTGACCGAGATGGCGGTGGGTGCGCCTGACATGATCCCAGGCGTGCTCTGCACAGATAATTGCACCCATCACAACATCGCTATGCCCCGAAAGGTACTTTGTGGCCGCATGCACCGACACATCCACGCCATGACTGAATGACTTGAAGAATAAGGGAGTGCTCCAGGTGTTATCCAGGATTGTGGTGACTCCGCGGTCACGTGCTACCTTGGTGATGGCGGGAATATCCTGCACCTCGAAGGTAAACGAGCCCGGTGACTCGAGAAAAATCACCCGGGTGTCGGGTTGAATCAGGGTCTCTATTGCGGCGCCGGCATGCGGATCGTAATAGTCCACGGTAATATTCATGCGGACCAGGTGCTGATCGCAGAAAGATCGCGTGGGGGGATAGACCGTGTCGGCGATCAGGGCGTGATCACCCGGCTGGAGAAAAGAGAGTAGCGCGACACTGATTGCAGCGAGTCCCGAGGGCACGAGGACCGCATCGTGACCGCCCTCCAGGTCCGTGAGGACTTCCTCTAGGTCGAAACTGGTCGGAGTGCCCAGTAATCCATAAATCACTTTCCGCCGATCGGTGGTGGGGTCGTGCCTTGTCTCAAACGACTCAACATCCGGATGAAGAATCGTCGAGGCATGGTAGACGGGGGTATTCACTGCTCCGTGGTGTTCGGCGGAGGTCCGGCCATTGATGATGGCTCGGGTCGCATCGGCAGGCGTCTTGGGGCTTTGGATTTTTTTCATAACGGTATTGGGGTGAGGGTTGCACTCTATCAACCCCGAGGCCGAGGGTCGAGTGACGCCGGATGTTATTTTGATGTAAGGTGGATAAAATTCTCCTTGAGATATCGCCAAAGGATTCCCCAGACAATGTCAAAAGTAGAGCGCGACTGGTACGACCGGTACATGATGCCGAACTATGCGCCAGCCGCAATGATTCCTGTGCGCGGCTCGGGTTCACGAATGTGGGATCAGGAAGGCCGGGAGTACATTGATTTTGGGGCCGGAATTGCGGTGAACGCTTTAGGTCACGCACACCCGGAGTTGGTCGCTGCGCTGACAGAACAGGCGGGCCGACTTTGGCATACATCAAACGTTCTAGCCACAGAGCCGGCGCTGCAGTTGGCCCGGCGGTTGGTGGAACTCACATTCGCGGATCAGGTCTTTTTCAGTAATTCCGGGGCAGAGGCCAATGAAGCCGCCCTTAAACTGGCCCG
>DDZY01000022.1:5015-5241 GCA_002346525.1 Proteobacteria bacterium UBA2996 | reverse complement strand
TTCGACCATCACGGTAAGGAGAAGAACCGAATCCTGGCATTCGACAATGCTTTTCATGGGCGGACGCTCTTTACGGTAACCGCCGGAGGGCAGGCCAATTACCGCGAGGGTTTCGGCCCCTTGCCTGGCGCGATTGAGCATCTGCCCTTTAACGATGCTGCGGCACTTGCCGAGCCCTTCGGTGACGATGTCTGCGCGGTGATCGTAGAGCCGGTGCAGGGTGAAG
>DDZY01000022.1:547-4723 GCA_002346525.1 Proteobacteria bacterium UBA2996 | reverse complement strand
TCGTAGAGCCGGTGCAGGGTGAAGGAGGTGTCATTTCTGCCGACAAAGCATTTCTTGAAACCATCAGACGGCTTTGTGATGAGCACAACGCACTGATGATCATGGATGAAGTGCAGACGGGTGTGGGGCGGGTGGGAACGCTCTATGCCTATCAATCCTTCAATGTCATCCCCGACATTCTGACGACAGCAAAAGGCCTGGGTGGGGGTTTCCCTGTGGCAGCAACACTTTCGACAGCCGATGTCGCCGCCTCCTTAAAAGTCGGAACGCATGGGAGTACCTGGGGTGGAAACCCGATGGGATGCGCCGTCGCAAGCGCGGTGCTCGATATCGTGAGCGATCCGGCTGTGCTCCAGGGTGTCATGGATCGGCGGCACCGTATCGAAACCGGGCTTTGTGCGCTGGGGGAGAAATACGATGTGTTCTCCGGTGTGCGGGGTCTGGGACTTCTAATGGGATGTATCCTGGCAGAGCCGTGGCAGGGCAAAGCCCGGGATCTCATGTATGCCGCCCAGGATGAAGGCGTTTTTGTACTGGTCGCGGGCGCGAGTGTATTGCGCATCGCGCCGTCACTCATTATCCCGGAAGATGATATCGCCGAGGGACTGGCTCGCTTGGAGCGTGCGATCGGACAGTTCTGTTCGGCCGGCAGCGCCTAACGTTTTTTAGGATCAGCGGTGTTCCGTTACTGAAATTCGCTCACCGAGAAACGGGTGAGAGCGTCCTCGCCCATAAAATGGACTTCGCTCTCGAGAAGAGGCGTTCTGCTGATGACCTCTCCGCGGCGAACGACAAACAGCCGGTTCGCCCTTAATCGAATTGCCTCAGTAGGGTCTTTTGCCTGCAGGACCACGAGGTCTGCGTTGCAGTCGACATCAAGCCCGTAACCTTCAAGTTGCAGTGTGCGCGCGGGGTTAACCGTAACTGCGTTAAACATGTCTGCCGTTTCGTGGACTCCGGTCATCTGACCTACATGAAGACCCATATGCGCGACCTCGAGCATGTCGTGGCTGCCGCCCGCATACCAGGGGTCCATCACGCAGTCGTGCGCGACGGCGTAGTTGATACCCCGGTGCATCATCTCCTTGATCCGGGTAAGTCCGCGACGCTTAGGGTAGGTATCTTTGCGTCCCTGCAGGGTGATGTTGATGAGGGGACAGGCAATCGCATTGACCTCATTTTCCTGCATCAACCCCAGGAGCTTGTCGGCGAGGGAGTTGTCCATGGAGTGCATAGAGGTAAGATGTGATCCGGTCACCCGGCCCTGCATTCCCAGCTGCGCAGTCATGGAGATCAGGGTTTCAATATGGTGCGAATTGGGGTCGTCAGACTCGTCGCAATGCATATCCACCATCAAGCCCCGGTCTGCGGCAATTCGGCAGAGCGCTTCAACCGAGCGCCGCCCCTCGTCATAGGTCCTCTCAAAGTGCGGGATGCCTCCCACGACGTCCACCCCGAGGTCAAGCGCGCGTTCCAAAAGGGAGACAGCATTTGGGTCCCGGAAGTAGCCGTCCTGAGGGAAAGCGACCAGTTGCAGGTCCAGCCAGGGACTGACTTTCTTTCTGACCTCGAGCAGTGCGTGAACTGCCGTGAGGGCAGGGTCGCCAATATCAACATGAGAGCGAATGGCTAGACTGCCTCTCGCAACGGCCCAGCGGCACAGCAGGAGCGCCCGCCTCTCGACATCCTCCTCGGTCAGGTGCGGTTTGATTTCGCCCCAGAGGCTGATGCCCTCGTAGAGTGTGCCGCTTTCGTTGTATCGGGGCGCGCCATACGTCAGGGTGGAGTCCATATGAAAATGGCTGTCAACGAATGGCGGCGAGACGAGGAAACCTGCAGCATCGATTTCTTCCCGGGCAGGGGCATCCAGGCGGCCCTGTCTTTCTGTAATGCGTCCGTCGAGACAGCCGAGGTCGACCGTTTCTTGTTCACCGACCAGGCGGGCGTTACGGATAATCAGATCCAGCATACGGCTACTCCTTTGCGCCAATCAGATGGGCGTCTGTTGTGCTCCAGGAGGCGAAGAAAGAGCTTTCTTCTCCGAGGGACATATTGGCCAAATCCCTCTGCCGGGCCTGGACTTTGAAGTCTGAGCCGTCCTCCAGTTCGGCAAAGAGGGTGACGATCGACCCCACAAATTCCTCGCTGATAAAGCGGCAGCGTAGGCTGTTCTGGGTATTGGGATCTTCCAGCGATATCTGAACAAGATCGGCACTGATTACCATGTCGAGCGCGTCCCCAACGTCAAAGGCATCACCGGTGCGGGTGCGGCAACGAAATGCGCCAAGCGTGGTTTTAACTTCGAGATCTTCACCCGCTTGAGAGACCGTCCCAGACAGGATGTTGTTCGCGCCAACAAAATCCGCGACGAAACGCGAAGCCGGGCTGCGGTAAATCTCCCTGGGCGAACCGAGTTGTTCAATTCGCCCTTGGCTCATGATAACGACACGGTCGGACATGGCGAACGCTTCGGATTGGCTGTGCGTGACATAAACAAAGGTGATCCCGAGCTCTTTTTGCAGCCGCGATAAGACGCCCTGCATTCGGACCACCAGGTTGGCGTCCAGTGCACTTAAGGGCTCGTCCAGCAGGAGGATACGCGGCTCGGTCACAAGAGACCGCGCGAGCGCCACGCGCTGTTTTTGTCCGCCGGAAAGTTGGCTGATATCCCGTTCGGCCAAGTCCAGGATCTCCATGCGCTCCAGCCACTTGCACGCACGCTGCCGGCGTTCCTCTGCCTGAACTTGACGCATCTTTAGCCCGAATTCGACGTTCTTCTGAACGTTTAAGAAAGGAAACAGCGCAAGACTTTGCCAAACCATTGGCGTGTCTCTTTCGACACTGCTGATTTCATTGATCCGCTGACCATCGAGGCGGATCTCGCCGTCGCTGGGTTCTTCGAGGCCTGCCAGCATCCGTAGGGAAGTGGTTTTGCCGCAACCTGAGGGACCCATGATGGCCAGAAACTCGCCTTCATAAATCTCAAGATTCATCGTATGAACGGCAGTGACGTTGCCGTAGCGTTTGGAGACCCCGTCAAAAGTCACCAAAGGCCGCGAGGGAGAGGAGTCGCTCATGCTTATATTCCGGTAGCGGTCTGATTGATGGTTTTGCGCATCAGGATCAATTGCGCGAGTACGACGAGTGTCATCGACGTAATAAATACGATGGAGCCGATGGCATTAATCTGAGGGTCGGTGTTGCCTTGCAGGATTTCCAGAATGATAACCGGTACGGTCTTGTTGAGGCCGGAAACGAACCATGCGACCGCGAATTCATCGAAGGATACTGCCGCGGTGAGGCAGAACGCTGAGGCGATTGCCGGACGACAGAACGGGATAATGACCTCCCGCATTGCCCGCCAGTTTGAAGCGCCCAGATTCCACGCTGCGGATTCCAGGTCGGGATTGATCTGGGCGAGGCGCATGCGTATCACCGCCATCGCAAAGGGGGAGCACAGCACCACATGGCTAACGATGATTGAGTAAATCTCGCCGGACATATTGATCCGAGCGAGCAGGGCGAGCATCGCGAGCCCCATGATCACCAGCGGAATCGTGGGAGGCAGGAGGGCGAGCGAGAGATAGAGCGCCTTTCCCGTAAAGTTGTAGCGATAGTCGGTATAGGCCGTGCAAAACCCGATAAACGTAGCCAGGATCGCTACCGTGATGGAAACGATCCCACTCACCCGAAAGGCGTCCCATACATCCGGATCAGCAAAAATGGTCTCGTACCAATGTGTCGTGAAGTGCCCCAAGGGAATCGTCGGGAATCGATCTGAATTGACGGAAAAAATAAAGCTGGTCACGATCGGAGTGAATACAAAGATAAAGACGAGCACGACGTAGCCTCGCAGCAGCAGGCTCTTGGAATTGTCTTGGCTCATGCTCGCTTCCTGTAGGCCGCGGCGACGGAGGCAAACATGATCGTGAGTAATGTCACGATCATCACGATTGCCACAACCGCGGCCCGTGGCCACTGTTGACCGGACTTGGTGGTATCAATGATCAGGATGCTCAGGGTGGGCGGCTTGGAGCCGCCAAGGTAATAGGGGCTGACAAAATCACCAAAGGTCAGGATAAAGGTGAAGACTGCGCCTAGGATGATTCCAATCTTGGCAAGGGGAATGATGACCTGGAACACTGTCCGCAAGCGCCCGCAGCCAAGATTGTGCGC
>DDZY01000022.1:0-231 GCA_002346525.1 Proteobacteria bacterium UBA2996 | reverse complement strand
GCTTCGATTAATGTGCGGTCTACGTTGGCCAGGGAGATCAGCTGCAGCACAACGACAAGAGGCAGACACAGGGTGAGATACCCCACGAGGGTGCCAAAGAAATTGTTCAGTAGCTGGAAGGGGCCTAACCCTACAAATGCGAACAGGGTATTGAATATGCCATTGTCGTTTAGGAAGATCTGCCACGAGTAGGTCCGGACGAGATAACTCGTAAAGAACGGTACGATCAGG
>DDZY01000197.1:11593-13660 GCA_002346525.1 Proteobacteria bacterium UBA2996 | reverse complement strand
CGTGAGGAAGCAGAGGGGGTCGACAGTACGGATGCAGCCGGTCCGCGCTATCCCACCCCGCGCGAGATCTGTGAGCGGCTAGATGACTACGTGATCGGTCAGACCGAAGCCAAGAAGGTACTTTCGGTAGCGGTGTACAACCATTACAAGCGGATCGAGCACGAAGAGACCAATGGTGCTTCCGCTGAGGTAGATATCTCGAAGAGCAACATCCTGATGATCGGCCCCACTGGGTCAGGAAAAACACTCCTGGCAGAGACCCTGGCACACGAGCTGAACGTGCCGTTTACCATAGCAGACGCGACGACCCTCACAGAAGCCGGCTACGTCGGCGAAGACGTCGAAAACATCATTCAAAAGCTGCTGCAAAAGTGTGATTACGATGTGGAGAAGGCCCAGGTTGGAATCGTTTACATCGACGAGATCGATAAGATCTCGCGCAAGGCGGATAATCCCTCGATTACGAGAGATGTGTCGGGCGAGGGAGTGCAACAGGCGCTGCTTAAACTGATTGAGGGAACCGTTGCTGCTGTGCCGCCTCAAGGCGGCAGGAAGCATCCCCAGCAGGAATTCCTGCAGGTCGATACCCGCAACGTCCTGTTCATTTGCGGCGGGGCGTTCGCAGGACTCGAGAAGGTGATTCAGGAGCGGTCTGAGAAATCCGGGATTGGTTTTGGTGCCGACATCAAGAGCAAGACCGAGGATGAACGGGTGTCGGAATTCCTCAATGACCTCGAGCCCGAAGACTTGATCAAGTATGGCTTGATACCTGAATTTGTCGGCCGGATGCCGGTGATTGCGACGTTGGAAGAGCTCGACGAAGATGCCCTGGTGACCATTCTCACGGAACCGAAGAACTCGCTGGTCAAACAGTATCAGAAGCTCTTCGAACTTGAAGGTGTTGAGCTCGAGATCAGGGAAGATGCGTTGAGCGCCATCGCCAAGCGGGCGCTCGCCCGGAAGACCGGTGCTCGCGGCTTGAGATCCATCCTCGAAAAAGCACTCCTGGAAACCATGTTCGAATTGCCTTCAATGGATAATGTCTCTCGCGTAACTGTGGATGCCAACGTGATCGAGTCCGGCGCGCAACCGCTCTTCATGTACGAAGAATCGCAAAGAAGCGTTTCCAGCCATTCCTCCTGATTTTCGCAATTTGAGCCGGGGGTCAGTTCGGCTCTCGTTCCCCGTGGCTGGCTCGGGGCTGCATCAGGGGCTGTAATCGCTGCCTTTTGCGCATCATTTGGGGTTCGTGCCTTGAAATACCGTGATAGCGCCCTCACACTTATCTTATGCCGCCGGCGTATAGTCGTGGCATTAGGTCATGAAGCAACCTCTGTAAATTGAACCGACGGACAAAGCTATGAGCGACGACTCCTCCACTGAAGACATCACGCCCCGTACCCGCTACCAGATGTTGCCGCTTCGGGACGTAGTGGTGTTCCCGCATATGGTGTTGCCGCTTTTTGTCGGACGGGAAAAATCCATCAATGCGCTAGAAGAAGCTGTCCAGACGGGTAAGCAGATTTTCCTCGCAGCCCAGCATGACGCAGCCGACGACGATCCGGCGCCTGAGAGCATTTTCGGCATCGGGACCGTTGCCAATATCCTGCAGCTGCTGAAGTTGCCGGATGGGACGGTCAAAGTGCTGGTCGAAGGGGTCTGTCGAGCCGGGATCGTCAATTACGTTGAGATAGAAGACAGTTTTGTTGTTGATGCGGCACCGATAGCCGAGGGTGAGTTCGACGAGCGCGAGGGAGAAGTCCTGATGCGCACGGTGACGTCCGAGTTCGAGCAGTACGTCAAACTCAATTCCAAAATCCCCCCGGAGGTGTTGACCTCCCTCAGCGGCATCGAGGATCCGGGCCGTCTGGCCGATACGATCGCGGCTCATCTCACATTGCGCAATGATGAAAAACAAAAGATTCTCGAACTGGGAGACGTTCGGGAGCGGCTTGAGCATATTCTGGGCATCATGGAGTCGGAGATTGATCTGCTCCAGGTGGAAAAGCGGCTTCGCGGGCGCGTGAAGAAGCAGATGGAGAAAAGCCAACGCGAGTACTACCTGAA
>DDZY01000197.1:8775-11243 GCA_002346525.1 Proteobacteria bacterium UBA2996 | reverse complement strand
ATGGACGATGCGCCCAATGAGATGGAAGAACTTCAGCAGAAAGTTGAAGAAGCCGGTATGCCTAAAGAGGCCCGCGAGAAGGCAGAGTCCGAGTTGAAAAAGCTCCGCATGATGTCACCGATGTCCGCAGAGGCAACGGTAGTGCGGAATTACGTTGAGTGGCTGGTGCAGGTACCTTGGAAGAAAAGAAGTCGGGTGCTGAAGGATCTTGCCAAAGCCGAATCGGTACTGGAAGCAGACCATTTCGGTCTTGACAAGGTGAAGGAACGAATCCTTGAGTATCTTGCGGTCCAGCAGCGTATCAACAAGGTAAAAGGACCGATCCTGTGCCTGGTGGGTCCTCCGGGTGTGGGCAAGACCTCGTTAGGCGAGTCCATCGCGCGCGCCACCAATCGCAAGTTTGTCCGGATGTCTCTTGGGGGCGTACGCGATGAAGCGGAGATTCGGGGTCATCGACGAACCTACATCGGATCATTGCCCGGCAAGATTATTCAGAACATGTCCCGCACCGGAACCCGCAATCCGCTATTCATGCTGGATGAAGTCGACAAGATGTCGATGGATTTTCGGGGAGATCCGTCCTCCGCCCTGTTGGAGGTCTTGGATCCCGAGCAGAACCATAAATTCGGCGACCATTACCTTGAGGTCGACTATGACCTGTCCGAGGTGATGTTTGTGGCAACGGCCAACACGTTGAACATTCCCGGTCCGCTTCTCGATCGAATGGAAGTCATCCGCATCTCGGGATATACCGAAGACGAGAAAATCGGTATCGCCACTCGGTATCTGGTGGAAAAGCAAAAGCGCAACAACGGTCTGAAAGAGAGCGAGATCAGTATCAATCGCCAGGCATTGACCGACATCGTTCGGTATTACACCCGGGAGGCGGGCGTTCGCGGTCTGGATCGGGAAATCGCGAAAATCTGCCGCAAGGTGGCAAAAGAATTGCTGTTGGATACATCACGAACCCGCGTGCAGGTATCGTCACGAAATGTGGGCAAGTACCTGGGGGTTCGTCGACATCGTTTCGGCCGGGCAGAGGAAGGCAACCGGATCGGACAGGTGACCGGACTTGCCTGGACAGAAGTGGGTGGTGAACTGCTCTCTATTGAAGCAGCCGTGATGCCTGGCAAGGGCAAGCACAGTTTCACCGGAAAACTCGGCGATGTGATGCAGGAATCAATCCAGGCCGCGATGTCGGTGGTGCGGACGCGTTCGGCCCAATACGGCATAGACGCCGACTTTTTCCAGAGCAAAGATATCCATATCCACGTGCCAGAAGGCGCAACGCCTAAAGACGGCCCGAGCGCGGGGATTGGTATGTGCACCGCGGTGATTTCGGCCATCACCGGAATCCCTGCCCGGTCAGATGTCGCGATGACCGGCGAAATTACGCTACGGGGCGAAGTGCTCCCTATTGGAGGCCTGAAAGAAAAACTTTTAGCTGCACACCGGGGCGGAATAGGAACCGTATTGATACCGAAGGAAAATGAGAAAGATCTTGTTGAGATTCCGGCCAACATCAAGAGCGGCCTCGAAATCATTCCGGTTCGCTGGATCGACGAGGTGATTACCGTGGCGCTGGAAAATATGCCCGAGGCCACTGAAGGAGATGAAGGGGTCCCGGTATCGACCAACGCGGAAACGGATACACCCAAGACTCCGGCCCGAGCCCACTAAACGCCCGTTCGCCCTTGCGGCGGGGCGCAAAGCGGTCTCTGCGAATCGGGCCGCCGGGTGACTCTCCGGATCGCCTTGAAATGCCTGCCACAAAGGCAAATGCACGAGGTTATTCGCGTTGTTTCTCGGTTAACTGAGGGCGGCAGGGCGCTTTGATCGCGAGGTCGTCGTTGACTCTTTTGAGACGATTGGTATAACCCTAGTGCATACAGGCATTCTGAAGCAAGGTAGGGCGGTACTGATGACCCGCTCTTTCCGGCTGGATGTGGGTTCGTTCGAAGAACGCAACACGGTACGCAACAAGGTAAAGGGAGAACACAGTCATGAATAAAGCTGATCTCATTGATGCGGTCGCGCAGAAAACGGGCTTGGGAAAAAGTCAGTCTGGCGCAGCGGTCGAGTCGATTCTGGATATTATCACTGAGGCGCTGACACGGGGTGACAGCGTCTCTTTGGTGGGCTTTGGGATCTTCTCTGTCAGTGAACGCGCAGGTCGCGTCGGTCGCAATCCCCGTACAGGGGAGAGCATCACGATCGCGCCTTCCAGGGCGCCCAGGTTTAAGGCTGGCAAAGGCCTTAAGGATGCCGTAAACTAGCGCGCCCCTCTCGGGGTGCTTAGCTCAGTTGGGAGAGCGTCGCCCTTACAAGGCGAAGGTCGTAGGTTCGAACCCTACAGCACCCACCAAGAAGGTCAGGAAATCCGTTCACGTCGGCGGACGGAGTTCAGTTTCGGAGCGGTAGTTCAGTTGGTTAGAATACCGGCCTGTCACGCCGGGGGTCGCGGGTTC
>DDZY01000197.1:0-8480 GCA_002346525.1 Proteobacteria bacterium UBA2996 | reverse complement strand
GGTCGCGGGTTCGAGTCCCGTCCGCTCCGCCACTTCTTATTTGGCACCGGGCATATTCCGGCAGCGGGGATAATTCGGACCGGCTGGGGTAAAGTCTCCCGGCGGTGCTTCCGATTTACGAACCGACCCGTGCCAACAATAATACTGAGCCATTATGCTAACCGCTATCAAGGAACGCGCCTCAGGCTGGATTGCCTGGGCCCTGGTTTTTCTTATCTCGATCCCCTTCGCGCTCTGGGGCATCAACTCCTACTTTGAAGGTGCGGCAAAGATTGCCGTCGCATCAGTAAACGGGGTCGATGTTGACGAGGCAGTTTATCAGCAGGCGCTTTCCGAGCAGCGTCGGTCTCTTGTTCAGATGATGGGCCGTAACGTTGACGCCGAATTTTTTGCCAGCAGGCCCTTCAAACTCCAGGTCCTCGAGTCTCTGATTGACAGTCAACTACAGGCGGAATATCTGTCAGATCGAGGCTACCGCATTACCAACGAGCAATTGTCAGAGCGTATCGGGGCTTTTCCTGCGTTCCAGTCAGAGGGTCATTTTGATCCCGCAAGATATGAAATGCTGCTCCAGAACGCGGGACTGTCGGCGGAAGGATTTGAGCGCCAGCAGCGCCAGCAAGGTGCGGTGGATCAGTTGCGCATTGGCTTGAGGGAGACCTCGTTGGTTGTGCCGGCCATGACCGACCGCGCCATTGAACTATTGATGCAGGAGCGTATTGCGCAGTTCACGATTCTTGAACTGCAGCCCTTCAGTGAGGCCGTACAGATCAGCGATGACGCAGCACGCGGCGAATACGAAAAGAATCGAGATCGCTATATCCAGCCACCCCAGATACAGGTTGACTATCTTGCGCTGTCGGTCGATGCACTGGCGGCTCAGGCGGTGGTGACAGCCGAGGCAGAGCAGGCGTTTTACGAAGGCAATACCGATCGCTTTACCCGACCCGGCAGTCGCAGTGCCAGCCATATCCTGATTAGTGTGCCCAGGAACGCGAAGGAGGTCGAAGTTGCCGAGGCGCGCGATAAAGCGCAAAGACTGGTGAACCAGGGGAGAGACGGAACGGATTTTGCCGCACTGGCGCGTGAACACTCAGACGATCCCGGTTCCGCCGGGCGGGGCGGAGATCTCGGCATTATCCGGCGCGGCACGATGGCGCCTGAATTCGAGGCGGTGGTCTTTGAATTGAATCCCGGTGAGATCAGCGATCCCGTGCGTACCGATTACGGCTGGCACGCGGTCATGTTGACGGATCTTCGGGAAAGTGTCATCAGTCCTTTTGCTGACGTACGCAGCGAAATCAGGTCATTGCTGGCGCGCGAGTGGGCCGAGGGGCAATTCATGGTGATGGCGGAGGACTTCCAGAATATGGTCTTTGAGCAACCCGGTTCGCTTGACGCGACTGCTGATTTTCTTGGTCTTCCGATCCAGCGCACCGACTGGTTTTCGCGTAACGCCGGTGAAGGGATCGCGACTCATACGGTGGTTCGGGAAGCGGCATTCAGTGACGAAGTCCGCGTCGATCGTATGAATAGCGAGATGATCGAGATCGACAGTGATCTGCTGGTCGCGGTGCATTTTGCTGATTATCGTGACCAGCGCCAACTGGATTTTGAGGAAGTCAGCAAAGAGATTGCGGATTCTCTTGCGGCGCAGGGAGCCATTGCGGGACAGGAAGATGCCGTTAACCAGTTAATAGATCGTCTTCGCGCGGGCGCGCCGTGGGCAGGAGTACTGGAGGAGGCCGGCTTGCCCGTCTATGACCTTCCACAGGACGCTAAAGACATTGCCGATCCTGATGACCAGAGCGTGGCACAGGCCGTTTACGCGGCACCGGTGCCCATCGCGGGGCAGGCGGTTTACGGGGGCGCTCGACTCGGTGCAGGCCGTTATGCTGTGTATCGGCTGGCTGAGGTGGTTTCAGGCAATCCGGACGAGATCAGCGACGAGGAACGCGAGCAGGTCAGATCGCTGATAGGCTCGCGGATCGGAGAAGAACTGTACACAGGCGCAAGCCGTGCCCTGCGCTCGGCTGCCAACGTCGAAGTCTTTGAGGAGAACCTGTAAGGCCAAGACCGGTTCGGCTTTTCCGGTTCAGGCCCCGCCGGCTACGTTCGGGCTGATTCCGACGGTATTGAACCCGCCGTCAACATAAGTGATCTCTCCCGTGATGCCGGATGCAAGATCAGAACACAGGAATGCCGCGGTATTACCGACCTCCTCGATGGTCACGCCGCGTCCTAGTGGCGCCGTATCTTCATAGAAATTCAGCATCTGTTTGAGACCTTTTATGCCGGCCGCTGCCAGCGTTTTGATCGGCCCGGCCGAGATACCATTAACCCGAATGCCCTCAGGGCCAAGGGACTGCGCCAGGTAGCGCACATTGGCTTCCAGGCTCGCTTTTGCAAGACCCATGACGTTATACCCCGGCATCGAACGCTGTGATCCGATATAGCTCAGGGTCAGCATCGATCCCCCGGGCGCCATCATCGGACGCAATGCGCGTGCCAGTGCGGTGAAACTGTAGGAACTGATTTCGTGGGCAGTGGCGAAACCGGACCGGGTTACGGAGTCCAGGAACATGCCTTCCAACTCTTCCCTGGGAGCAAATGCGATGGAATGCACGAGGATATCCAGCTGCTCCCAATGCGTCTGCAGCGTTGTCCGCAGGGATTCGATATCACTATCCTGCGATACATCACAGCGGACGGTTTGCTCAAATCCCAACTCTGCTGCAAATTTTTTCGCACGGTCACCCAACTTGTCATTTTCGTAAGTGAGTACCAGTTCTGCACCCTCTCGGGCCATAGCTTTGGCAATACCCCATGCGATTGAACGGTTGGAAGCCACCCCCGTGACCAGCGCCCGTTTGCCTGTGAGAAATCCCATCCCAAGAAATGTCCGTGGTTAAATTGGATATGACTATGGTTTTTATCCCAACCTCAGGAAAGAGTCAAAAGTCGTTGATATCACAGAACGAGAACGTGTCCGTTGTCGCGCTGAATGCGCAATCGATCCCCAGGGCAGAGGCACTCGCTTTGCGTCTTGGAATAAAGGTATCCTGCGATCCCAATGCGGTCTCAGGACTGGTGCTCGAAGTGTCTCAAGATAGACTGGGATTGCGGGATACGGCACAGCCTCGTGCTCGAGCCCTGACCATCGAGACAGCAAAAAGACGATACCCGGCTGCGGGGAAAGACCTGCTCTCGCGTGCCCTCGGACGCCAATGCGAGTCCGTTATTGATGCCACCGCCGGATTCGGTGCCGACACGTTTGATTTTGTACGGCGCGGCAAAAACGTGTTCGCCATTGAGCGGGTCGAGGTGGCTGCGATAATGCTGGAGGAGGCCGCGTCGGCGTTTCGCCCCGGCCGCGAAGGGGGCGCGCTCGAAGTGGTTTGCGGTGATGCTATTGAAAGAATCGGTGCACTGGCAACGGTCGACGTGATCTTCCTGGACCCGATGTTTCCAGATCGAAGTCGTCATACTGCGCAACCCCGTAAAGCCCAGCAGCTGTTACGCCGTCTTGCTGGGGAAGATCCTGATGCCGAGACATTGCTTCAAGTGGCCCGCATTCAGGCCCGACGGCGCGTGATCGTCAAGCGTCCCCGACATGCGCCGCCTTTGGGTGGAACGCCCGACATCGTTCACAGTGGCAAGGCAGTGCGATATGACGTCTATCTTGCTGATGGAGGGGCCTCATGACCCACTGGCTTTATCTGCCACAGTTGGAATCGACTGGCGACACCGCCGTTTTGGAGGAATCTGAGGCAGTCCACGCTGTTCGTGCCCGCCGGCTGCGTGTGGGCGACTCGGTATCGGTTTTTGACGGTGTCGGTCGTACTGCGGTGGCGCGGATCAGTGACGTGATCAAGCGGCCCCTTGAGGTGCATCTGGCCGTTGGCACGCATCAACACTGGGCACCACCGGCGGTCCGGATTCACCTGACCAGTGCCCTGCCGAAAGGTGACCGCCAGGTTACGATGCTGGATATGGCGACGCAGTTGGGCATAACGGACTTTACCCCGGTGAATTTTGAGCGAAGCGTCAGTCGGACCCGTACGAACTTGCAGGATCGATGGCGCCGGGTATTGATCGAATCCTGTAAACAGAGCCAGCGACCCTGGTTGCCGCTTATACATTCCCCAGTGGGTCTCGATCAGTGGATCAGCCACCCGACTGATGGCGGCGTCGTCAATGTTATTGCCCACAAACAGGGAGAGTCCTGCAACGACATCATTAAGGAAAGTCTATCGGGCGCCAAGCATATTCGCCTTCTGGTGGGTCCGGAAGGCGGACTCTCTGAGGACGAACTTGCGCGACTGGATCATACCCAGGCAATAATGGTGTCTCTCGGCGAGGGGGTGCTGCGCGTTGAGGCAGCTGCCGTCGCGTTAACGGCATTGGTGGGCCGACTGCCGGTTGCCGACCGGACCGGATCCCAGCCCGCTACGGGCTCAGTTTAAGCGGGCGATGCGCTGTTGACGGGATTTCAACTCCTCTAGATCCCGGCCAATCTGTTCCGCGCGGCCACGCTCTTTGTCGACGACATCGGCCGGGGCTCGATCAACAAATTTGGGATTGGACAGTTTGTCCTCACAGCGCTTGAGATCGGCCGCTAGTTTTTCGACTTCCCGGGTCAAGCGATTCAATTCGGCGTCGCGATCAATAATGGATCCCAAAGGAACCAGCACTTTCATGTTGCCGACGAGCGCGGTAGCGTACTCTTCAGTCTCCTGCGCATTCTCAGGAATGTGTTTAACCTGATCCAGTTGGGCGAGTGCAATGAGCAAACCGGCGAAAGCCTCGCTGCGTTCTCCGTCTTTGATATCCCCACCCTGCAGTGTGACGGGAAAAGAGACCTTGGGCTCGATATTCATTTCACCGCGAATGTTACGGATACCCCCGACTACGGCCTGCACCCACTCGAGATCTTCGACCGCTGACCCGTCAATGAGCTGTTCGTTCCGTTGCGGGTAGGGCTGATGCATGATGGAGTCCCCCTCACCCGTTGTGCGCGATCGCAGTTGCTGCCACAACGCTTCTGTAATGAACGGCATAACAGGATGGGTCAGGCGCAATGCGCTGTCCAGGGTATTGACCAGCGTTTGTCGAACGCCATCTTTGCGCGAGTCTGAGAACCCAGCATCGGAAAGTTGGATTTTGGCGATCTCAAGGTACCAGCTGCAGTATTCATCCCACGTAAAAGCATGCAGCGTCTGTACCACCTGGTCAAAACGATACACCTCCATCGATTTGCTAATCTCGCCCGCGACCTGCTGCAGCCGCGAGGTAATCCAGCGCTCAGCTGGACCGGTTTCAAAGTCACGGAGAGGATGGCCGGACAGAGATTCGGTGTTCATCATGACAAACCGTGACGCATTCCACAATTTGTTGCAGAAGTTGCGAAAGCCTTCGATGCGTCCCAGATCAAAGCGGATATCACGTCCCTGGGTAGCAAGGCTCGCAAAAGTAAATCGCAGGGCATCAGTCCCGAACGATGGAATGCCATCAGGGAATTGCCGGCGCGTGGTCTTCGCGATCTGCTCAGCCATCTGGGGCTGCATGAGTCCGGTGGTGCGCTTTTCCACCAGTGCCTCCAATTCAATCCCGTCAATCAAATCGAGAGGGTCAAGAACGTTGCCTTTGGATTTGGACATCTTTTCGCCATCGGCATCGCGAACAAGGCCGTGGACATACACCTCATGAAAGGGGACCTGGTCGGTGAACTTGAGACCGAACATGATCATCCGGGCGACCCAGAAAAAGATGATGTCAAAGCCTGTCACTAGCACGCTGGTGGGATAAAAGGTGGTCAAATCTTGAGTTGCCTTGGGCCAGCCCAGGGTTGAAAAGGGCCATAACGCGGAAGAGAACCAGGTATCCAGCACATCATCGTCTTGGCGCAGCACGACATCTTTACCGTGATGCTGGAACGCCTTTTGTTGCGCTTCATCGGCATCCCGTCCGACAAATATGTTTCCGTCGTCGTCATACCAGGCGGGAATCCGGTGACCCCACCAGATCTGCCGAGAGATGCACCAGTCCTGGATGTTTCGCATCCATTCAAAGTAGGTTCGGCTCCAGTTTTCCGGAACAAAGCGGATCCGGCCGTCTTCTACCGCTTTGATGGCGGGCTCGGCTAGAGGACCCGCCCGAACAAACCACTGGTCGGTGAGATAGGGTTCGACGACAGCCTGCGAGCGATCCCCTCGAGGCACCATCAGGGTGTGGTCGTCGATTTGCTCCACCAGGGCAAGCACCTCCAGATCAGCAACGATCCGCTCACGGGCGGCATATCGGTCCAGGCCGTGATAGGGTGAATCCGGCAGATCAATCGCAGCGCTGGGATCAAGGACATTGATTAGCTGCATCTTATGGCGCAAGCCGACTTCGTGGTCATTGAAGTCATGGGCAGGGGTAATCTTGAGACAGCCGGTGCCAAACTCCGGATCAACATAGTCGTCAGCGATGATCGGGATTAACCGATCGGTCAACGGCAACTGGATTTGCTTGCCGACCAGATGACGGTAGCGTTCGTCATCTGGGTGAACGGCGACTGCCGTGTCGCCCAGCATGGTTTCGGGTCGGGTGGTGGCAACAACAACGTAACCGCTGTTGTCCGCCAGCGGATAACGAAGGTGCCAGAGTGAACCTGCTTCTTCTTGGGACAGGACCTCCAGATCAGACAGAGCGGTATGCAGAACCGGATCCCAGTTGACGAGTCGTTTGCCGCGATAGATCAGGCCCTCCTCATACAACTGAACAAACACTTCGCGCACTGCAAGTGAGAGGTCGTCGTCCATGGTGAAGCGTTCGCGGCTCCAATCGAGCGAGGCGCCCATGCGGCGCAACTGCTGGGTGATTGCGCCGCCTGATTCCTGCTTCCATTTCCAAACCCGCTCGATGAAGGCGTCGCGACCCAGATCGTGGCGCGTTTTCCCGATCTGGTCGAGTTGGCGCTCGACCACCATTTGGGTGGCGATTCCAGCATGGTCGGTCCCGGCCTGCCACAAGGTTCTGTGGCCTCTCATCCGGTGATAGCGGATCAGAGCATCCATGATTGTGTCCTGAAAGGCATGTCCCATGTGCAGGCTGCCCGTTACGTTCGGCGGGGGAATCGATATGCAAAAGGCAGGCCCGTCACCGGCAGGTTGGAATGCGCCCTGTGCTTCCCATATCTCGTACAGGGTGCGTTCTATCGTGTGCGGATCGTAGGTTTTGCTGAGGGCTTCTGTGCTCATCGTTGTATCTTTCAACGCCGTAAGAAAAGGGCCAGACTCAAGGCGCAGGAGTATAGGCTAACGGGCACCCAGCCAATGAAGGAGTAAGCCTGCGTCAGGATCAGCCTTCGCTCCACCAGGGAGAAAGACGATCCTTGATATCACGGGACAGTTGGTCTCGCAACGATTCCGGGAGCGATTCGCCTGATTGCAGCGAAAGCCGCTTTTCGACGGCACCGACCAGTTCATCTACCAGCTCATCCAGATAGTCGCCCGAGTCTCTGGAATCCGTTTTATTGGATAGGGCATCCGGGTCAGTGTCAATCGTGGTCGGTCCGGAGGCGGCCGGTTGGGCAGTCTGTGTTATGGCCGGGCCCTGATCCTGCCCTTGATCATACGGTTGTGGCGCGATTTCCGGGGCATCACTGTTAGTCGCGAGGAGGATCTCCCCGGGTGGGCCGTCAGCAACGAACATGTCAACCGTTTCGGGTCCTTCGTGGACATCGGCTTCCTTGGTTTGTGCAGTAACGTCGTCATACGTGTCCGTCACAGGCTTGGGTAATGGCGCAGGGCCATCAGGCGGGTCAGCCTCAGAGGGGCGGCCATCGTCTGGCGCGATCAATTGTCCGAGATCCTGCAATTCCCGGATCAGTTTTTCACGACTTTCTTCTTTGCTCACTGTATCCAGATCCTGTTATAACCGGATCTCATGCGTGACAGGATCAAGCCCCTGTTCACGATAAAACCGAAACCGCTTTCTTCCGGATTCGCGCTGTGTGTTGTCGTGCCCCACAATCTCTGCTACCCGGGCGAACCCATCCACGTCAGGAATCGGTTCGTCAGCCAGCGAGACAATCACTTCCGCGCTCTTGGAACTGGGGGGAGTGTGTCCAATCGTAACGGGTGCATCGGACCGGCCGGAAGAGGACAACTGGTGCGGCACAAAACTGCTTTGCGAGAAAGTCCAGAGCAATTCATCCAACTGAGCGGCCTGTTGTGCATCTTGGCATCGCAGGTAGATACGGTGACCTGCCTGGTACGCTTTTTCAGTTACCCGGCAGGCCAGCGTCAGATGTCCCTTCGGGGCATCGGTAGCCTGGACATAGAAATCGACTCGGCAGGCCATTCTCCACGCGCTCCTTCAACGCTCCGCGCGGTTGATCAGGAACCGTGCCAGCATCGGCACCGGGCGTCCTGTGGCTCCTTTGTTTGCGCCTGAGTGCCACGCCGTGCCGGCGATGTCCAGATGAGCCCACG
>DDZY01000083.1:20085-27975 GCA_002346525.1 Proteobacteria bacterium UBA2996 | reverse complement strand
CCTGCGCAAGGAGACCCTCTGAACGCACTTCCAGTGTCCAGCGGCCTGCCTTACTGACAGACAGGTCCAAAGGCTGGAGGCCGGCCTCCTGCAACAAAGGCATGATGGAAAAGAAGGTATCGACCAGCGTCTGACGCTGCGTTTTGGGCCCTCTCAGCACAGGTGATGCCCGTAGGGTTTGGGTGGGTGCGAGGTTGATATAACTGTCCGTCAATGTCCCGTTCGGATTCTGCAGAGTCTGGAAACGGGCCATAGCCTGGGTTTCCACCAGATGGAGTTCCAGCGCATTCGGCCAAACACGACGCACCATCGCCTGATAAATACCGGGCAACGTTTCGAGAGACTCCTCTATTTTGCTCAAGTCCACGGTCAGATAGTTGCCATGGATACCGCGCCAGGCAGTTCGTTCGACGATACCCCGATCCACATGCGTAAGCCCGTTGGACACCGTCACTTTCTCAATAGTGAAGTAGCCTGATCGGATAACCTGATCGGCAATAAGGGCGCTGATCAGCAATAGCACCAAAGTGGCAATGACTTGCCAACGTCTCTGCCCATCCGACTCGGTACCCGCTGCCTCAGGAGCCGCCTGCGTACTGGAAACAGGCCTGATGTCAGGCAGGTCGATCGTGTCAGCGCTCATGGATGCTCTCCTACAAATCGCACTTCCGGCTCAAGGCATACGCCGGTGTGATCTGCTACCGTCTTTTGTACTTTTTCGATCAACATCTCGATATCTTTTGCGCAAGCCTGCTGATCATTGACGATGAAGTTGGCATGCTGCATGGATACCAGTGCGCCTCCAAAACGCAGACCTTTCAGGCCTGCTGTTTCGATCAGGCGCGCGGCGTAGTCGTTGGGCGGGTTCCTGAAGACAGACCCGGCACTTGACTGTCGAACGGGCTGGCTCTCGGATCGCTTGTCCAGTAACGACCGAATGCTGGTGCCTTCATGGCCCGTTCCCTGCTGCAGCCGGAACACGCCTGTTGTAAACCAATGCGCCGGCGGAATTTCGACCTGCCGATATGAGACGGCAAAAGACTCTGCCGGGCGCTTTTCAAAGCTTCCTGCGCGATTCACCAGTTCGACTTCTTCGACCAGGTTCCAGGTTTCAGAGCCGAATGCGCCGGCGTTCATGGCAAGCGCACCACCCATCGTCCCAGGAACGCCGGCCAGAAATTCAGCGCCAGACCACCCGTGCTTGGCGGCAAATCTTGAGAACCGCGCACACGACACGCCCGCTTGAACTGCGAACCGTCCCTCTCCCAGGTCCCTGATCTCCCGAAGGCCACGATGCGCAGCAATAACCGCACCATCAAAACCACCATCCCGGACCAGCAGGTTACTCCCCAAACCCAACCACAGCACCGGCACGGCTGCATCCAGCCCCTTGAGAAATGCACTGAGGTCCTCGCGATCGTGGGGCTCGAAGAAGTACCGGGCGGGACCGCCCACCTTCCAGCTGGTATGGTTTGCCATGGGCTCGCGGCAACGAATCGTGCCGCGAACTCCAACGAATGCCGTCTGCTTGCCTGCGGTCATGGCGTCAGTCACCCGTAGGCCCCCTCTTGCAGGCGTAGCGGCGCAACCAGCTGCCGCGCTGCTCGACCGATGTCTCCTGCGCCCAGTGTCAGCACCACATCACCGTCGCGCAGGATAGGCACAAGCGCCTCTTTTAGCCCGCGGAGATCGGAGACAAAAACCGGGTCTGTGCCCCCACGCGCCCGAATTGATCGACACAGGGCCCGGCCATCTGCTCTCGCGATAGGTTTCTCGCCGGCAGCGTATACCTCGGTGATGACAAGACAGGCGACGTCGTCCAGTAATGCGCTGAAGTCATCCAGCAGCTCCTGCGTCCGGGTGAAGCGGTGAGGCTGGAACACGACGACCTTGCGCCGATCGGGCCAACTCCCCTTTGCCGCTGCCAGAGTTGCTTCGATCTCCCTCGGATGATGCGCGTAGTCATCGACCAGCAGTGCACGACCTGAGTCGAGGAATATCTCTCCCAGAATCTCGAAGCGGCGGCCGATACCGGCAAAATTGCGCAGCCCTTTTACGATTGAGTCAGGCGTAATACCTACTTTGTCTGCGACGGCGATGGCAGCAAGGGCGTTACGGACGTTGTGGTGTCCCGGTAAAGCCAGATCCACCTCGATACGGTCATCGCCCATCAACGTAACGGTAAACTGCATGCGGGTACCGTGTTGGCGGATGTCGGTTGCCTGATAGTCAGCCCCCGGCTCGACACCGTAAGTAACAACGGGTCTCCGGATATGCGGCCGAAGATCTCGAATCACGGGATCATCCGAACACAATACAGCCAAACCGTAGAACGGCAGATTGTGCAGAAACGTCAGGAAGGTATCCGTAAGCTGACCAAAGTCACCGCCATAAGTCGCCATGTGGTCGGTATCAATATTGGTCACCACCGCAATATGGGGCTGCAGATGCAAGAACGACGCGTCACTTTCATCTGCTTCGGCAATCAGCCATCGGCCGTTGCCCAAACGGGCATTGCCTGCCTCGCTTTTGACGAGGCCACCGACCAGGAAAGTCGGATCCAGTTGCGCCTCGGCAAAAACCGTTGCAACAAGACTTGTTGCGGTTGTTTTTCCGTGGGTTCCCGCAACGGCAATGCCGTTTCGAAAGCGCATCAGTTCTCCCAGCATCTGCGCCCGGGGGACAACAGGAATTCCCTGATCCGCCGCAGAAATGACTTCAGGGTTGTGACTGTCGATCGCGTTGGAGACAACCACGACATCGGCACCCTTTACGTGAGCCGCGTTGTGCCCGAGCCAAACCTGGGCGCCCTTTTGGGAAAGATGGCGGGTCTCTGTCGAGTCCACCTGATCAGATCCACTGACCTTGTAACCCTGATCGATCAACACCGCAGCGATGCCGCTCATACCGGCACCGCCAATGCCAACAAAATGGACATGTCGTACAAACTCACGCATGCGCCAACTCCAGGCAATAGTCCGCCACCTCAGCCGTTGCATCCGGTCGAGCCAGCTTGCGGGCAGCGTAACCCATCTCGAGCAGGAGGTTTCTGTCTCCGAGCAGACGATCGATCTCTTTTGCAAGCCGATGCTGATCGAGTATCGATGCCTCGATCACAACGGCAGCGCCTGCGCGTGAAAGTACCTGCGCATTTGCTGCCTGATGATTTGAGGCGGCAAATGGGAAGGGCAGTAATATGGATGCCAATCCGGCCGCACAGAGTTCTGTAACGGTCATCGCCCCCGAACGGGCAATAACCAGATCAGCCTCCCGATAAGCGCTACTCATGTCCTCAATAAACGGAACAACCCGCGCAGGGATTTGTATATCTTCGTAGGCTCGACTCACTTCTGCGTTCCGATCCCGACCACATTGATGCGTAATGATCAGCCCGGATCGGAAGTGCGAATCCCCCAACGCCCTCGGAACCAATTCATTAATGGAACGCGCACCCTGACTGCCCCCGAGCACCAGTAGGCGCAGTGGCTGCGCTGGATTGGCAGGGTCTTTGGTGCTTGTGTTTCGGACAATCTCCTGGCGAACCGGATTACCTGTCCACTTAGCCCTGGTTCCAAGATGTCTCACATTCTCAAAACCGGTCAGCATGTGTCTAGAAAAAGGAGCGAGAAGCCGGTTGGTGACACCACAAACTGCGTTGGCTTCATGAATCACAAGGGGTCGGCGCAACAGCCAGGCCGCAATCCCTCCCGGGCCTGCCGCAAAACCCCCCATGCCCAGCACCGCATCCGGCATGCGACGGCGCATGATCCCGAGCGCCTGGGTCACCGCCCTCAACAGCATCCAGGGCATAGCCAGTTTTCGCGCCCAGGAGGTACCGACCAGTCCCTTGATCTCAAGCCATTCCATCTGGAATCCCGCGCTTGGAACCACCCGCGCTTCAAGCCCTCTGCGGGTACCCAACCACACAACTTCAATACCCTGAGCATGGAGATATTCAGCCACGCTGAGCGCGGGATACACGTGCCCCCCGGTGCCTCCTGCCATGATCATCACCGTAGTCAACGCGCCCCCACGCGGCCTTTTGACAGGCTGTGTTCTATGGATATCAACAGACCGAAAGCCAGTCCGTTGATCAGCATGCTGCTGCCCCCATAACTCATCAGTGGCAGGTTCAGTCCCTTGGTCGGCACCATTCCAAGATTGACCGCGAAATGAAACATCACCTGCACGATCAGCAGCAGACCGATCCCCTGCGCGAGCCGGGCGCCGAAATAAGCTTTGGCGGCAGCTGCCCGGGATGCCAGATTGAAAACTCTGCAGAGGACCAGACCGTAAAGGCACAACAGCGCCGCGACCCCTACCAGTCCGAGCTCCTCTCCCACCACCGCAATCAGAAAGTCATTGCTGGCATGAGGCAGATAAAAGAGCTTCTGCACACTCGCACCCAAACCGACGCCGAACCATTCACCGCTGCCGAGCGCAATCAGGGCCTGAACCAGTTGAAATCCTGACCCATAAGGATCTGCCCAGGGATCTATAAAACTGGATACCCGATCGAGCCGGTAATCGGCCGTCATGATCAGCACCACGACGGCACAGACGGCCACCGCAATCGCACCCAAAATGTACCGAAGAGGCGTTCCGGACAGGAACATCATGCCCAGCGTCACCATCATGATGACGGCAGTGCATCCAAGATCAGGCTCAAGCAGCAGCAACACCCCGATCGAGCCGATTACCGCGGCTGGTATCAGGATACAGTTCTGGAATGAATCCATTTCCGATGCATTGCGCACAAAGTGATCAGCAAGAAAGAGGACCGTTAGCACCTTGATCAACTCTGAAGGCTGAAAATTAAAGAGACCCAAAGCCAACCATCGTGTGCTGCCATTGACCTCATGTCCGATGCCGGGGATCAGTATAAGGGCGAGCAATGCTGCTCCCAGGCCCAGCAGCCATCGGGACGAACGCTGCCACAGGCTAAGCGGGACGCATGCTGCTGCAACACCCAATGAAAGGCCAAGGACAATACCGAACAGGTGCTTGGCCAGAACAGTCATCCCGCCACCAATTCCGCCATGGGTACCGATCGCGGCTGAGAAGACCATCACAACGCTCAGGGCAAGCAACACCGCCACGGGCACCAACAAGAGTGGATCGGCACTCGCCAACCGGCGCGGTATCTGCCAGTTGATTCCGATTACGCTCATCCGATCAATTCCCGAACCAGGGCCGAGAACACTTCGCCCCGGTGAGCAAAATCCTTGAACGTGTCGAAACTGGCACACGCAGGTGAGAACAAGACCGCGTCGCCCGACTGGGCCCAACGCGCTGCCAATCTCACAGCCTGCGAAAGGTCATCAGCCAGCGTCACGGGAACCCGATCGCCGATCGCCTCCGCGAGGGCCATACGATCTTCGCCAATCAAAAGCACCTGTCGGGCGTATCGCTGTATCGCTTGGGCCAGCGTGCTGAAGTCCGCATCCTTTGACTGGCCCCCGGCAATCAGGACGACCGGTCGATCCAAACCAACCAGCGCCGCTTCGGCTGCACCCGGATTCGTGCCCTTGGAATCATTGATCCAAAGCACTCCCTCGCGCTCCAGCACCGGTTCACATCGATGCGGTAATCCACGAAACGCCAACAAGGCATCCAGACCTGATGGGTTGACCGGGTACCCTGCAGACTCAATCAGCGCGAGCGCAGCAAGTGCATTCATGACGTTGTGCCGTCCGGTCATGGACAATGACGCGACGGGGATGATCTTGCTTTCTCCCCGAACGATCCATTCCCCACCGTCCGAATCAACCGCAATGCCGTAGTCGATGGCTCGCAAAGGAGCATCCAAGCCAAACGATATCGCGTCGGCAGCACCGGAAGCATCCATTGAGGCCAAGGCTGGATCGTCGCGGTTGATAATCGCCGTCGTAGCGCCGTTCAGAATCCGCCGCTTGGCATCGAGGTATTGCGCAACGGTTGCATAGCGGTCCATATGATCAGGCGACAGATTCAGAACACTAGCCGCTTTGGCTCTAAGCGAATCGGTGGTTTCCAACTGGAAGCTGGATAACTCCAGCACCACGGCTTCGGGTATGGAGCCTTCCAGAAGATCCAGTGCCGGCATCCCGATATTGCCCGCCACCGGCGCATTCACCCCCTGCGCTGCCAGTATCTGGCCCACCAACGTTGTGACCGTAGTCTTTCCGTTTGAGCCAGTAATCGCCAATATCGGTGCTGGGCAGGCGCGCACGAAGAGCTCAATATCGCCCACGATCTCAACCTGCTGTTGCCTGATCTTTTCAAATACCGGCTCCGACAGGGAGATACCGGGGCTGACTACCGCGAGATCACCGCGGCCCAGGCGGGGTACCGTGAATTCACCCAATTGCACCGGAACGTCGGGGAGTTGCCGGTTCAGTTCTGAGTGAAAAGGAGCAACGTCGCGGCTATCCTGAACCTCGACCTCGACTCCCAGCGAGGCGAGATACTTCACTGCTGAAAAACCGGATGCGCCCAGTCCAAAAACGGCCGCCCGGTACCATGGGGCTGCGCGTAGGGTAGTTGCCAAGGCGTTGCCCATTAATGCTTTACCTGACCTTGAGCGTTGCCAAACCGATCAACACCAGGATCAGACTGATAATCCAAAAACGCACTGTCACCTGGGGCTCGCGCCAGCCCTTTTGCTCAAAGTGGTGATGCAAAGGTGCCATGCGGAAGATGCGCCGCCCGATAAGACGGAACGACGCAACCTGCAGCATGACTGAAACGGTCTCGATGACGAAAAGGCCTCCCATAATGGCGAGTACGATTTCCTGACGGACAATCACTGCAATCGTACCTAACGCGGCCCCCAAAGAAAGCGCGCCGATATCGCCCATGAATATCTGAGCGGGATATGTGTTGAACCACAAAAATCCCAATCCCGCACCCACAAGCGCTGCACACAGCACCAGTACCTCACCAGCGCCGGCAATAAAAGGAATGCCGAGGTACCCGGAAAAAAGAGCGTGACCGGTGAGATAGGCGAAAACGCCCAGTCCACCGGCCACTAAGACGCTTGGCAAAATTGCCAAACCGTCCAGGCCATCGGTCAGGTTTACGGCATTGCTGCTGCCGGCAATAACAAACCAGGTAAGAAGAATGAAGCCAACGCCCATCTCCAGCGCGACATCTTTGAAAAGCGGGACGATCAACGAAGTCTCAACCGGCGATTGGGCTGTGAAGTAGAGCGCGGCTGCTGCGGCAAAGGCGGCGAGACTCTGCCAAAGAAACTTCTGACCCGACCCCATACCCCGAGTGTTTTTGCGAAGGATTTTCTGGTAGTCGTCCCATCCGCCAATAAGACCGAATGCCAAAGAGGTCAGCAGCGTAATCCAGATAAAACGGTTTCCTAGATCCGCCCAGAGTAATGTGGAGAGCACAACGGCCGCCAGAATCAGTACGCCGCCCATCGTTGGCGTATCCCTTTTCTCAAGGTGCGAACTCGGACCATCATCACGGATGGGTTGCCCTGCCCCAATCCGTTCGAGTCTTCTGATCAATGCCGGTCCCACAACAAAACTGAACACGAGAGCAGTCAACACGGCACAGATGGCACGAAACGACAGGTAACGAAATACATTGAACACGCTGTACTCGAGCGCCAACTGCTCAAAGAGAGCTTTCAGCACGCGATGGCTCCGTCCTGGGCAACGCATACCAGTGCGTCAGCCACCTGTTCCATCCGGGCACTCCGCGACCCCTTGATCAAAACCGTTAAACCCGGGCTGAGCAGTATTCGCGCGGCCTTGATCAGGTCTTCTGAGGAATCAAAGCACCGTGCATCTTCCCCGAATGCCTCGCCGGCCAGACCCGCAAGGGGTCCGCAGGTAAACAGCAGATCAATACCAGATTGGCGGGCTTCCCGCCCTGCTTCAGCATGAAACTCTT
>DDZY01000083.1:15083-19712 GCA_002346525.1 Proteobacteria bacterium UBA2996 | reverse complement strand
GCAGCCAGCGCCCGAATCGCTGCCTTGAGCGAGGTCGGATTGGCGTTATAGGTATCGTCGATCAGGGTTGAACCACGAGCGCCGGCTCGGAGCTGCAGCCGGCCGGGTTGTGCTTCAACCCGCTGCAGTCCGGCACGGATCTCATCGGGGCTGCGGCCGCAGGCCCAAGCGACACTCGCCGCTGCTAACGCGTTTGATGCATTGTGTCGGCCCAGAAGGTTCAGCCGGACTTCAAATACATCATCGGGCAAGCGGACTTCGACCGTCTGGCCCTCGCTATCCCCAGTCACTTCACCACTGACCCGGGCACGGTTTTTCAACCCAAATGTGATGGTCTGAAATTCCTTTACCCTGGCTGCCCAGTAGGCCATAAATCGGTCGTCGGCATTTATCACGGCAGTGCCGCCTGCACGTAAGCCATGAAAAATCTCTGCCTTGGCCCTAACGACGCCCGCAAGACTGCCCAGGCCTTCAAGATGTGCCAACGCAGCGTTGGTAATGAGTGCGGTAGTCGGGCTGACCAATCGCGACAGGTAATCGATTTCACCGGGGTGGTTCATCCCCATCTCGATGACGGCAAACTGATGATGTTCCCGCAGGCCGAGCAGGGCCAAAGGGACGCCAATATGGTTATTGAAATTGCCGGGGCTGACGTGAACCGCGCCGGACTCGGCAAGAATGGCCCCGATCATTTCCTTGACCGTGGTTTTCCCGTTACTGCCGGTCACACCGATCACCGGGATATCAAAACGCCCGCGCCAGTGGCCTGCTAGCTGGCCCAGCGCTGCTGTCGTGTTCTCCACGACCAGGCCCGGCAAAGCGCTGGAATGTGGCTGACCGGTCAGCACCGCCGCAGCACCTGCATGCTCGGCATCAGCAACAAAATCAGAGCCCTGAAAACGCTCTCCGTCCACAGCCACAAAAAGAGCCCCTGGCTTTAATGTCCGGGTATCGGTCGAGACCGACGTGATCTCAGCATCCCCGCCAGTTAACTCTCCCCCAAGCACCTTGGCAACATCGTTCAAGCGGAACATGGCATCGTCCTCAGTATCTCCTCGGCTATCGCCTGATCATTGAATGGCAGAACCTGATCGCCGACGATCTGGTTTGTCTCATGACCTTTCCCGGCAATCACCACCAGGTCACTAGACGCTGCCTGCTCCAGAGCATGGGCAATCGCCAGGTCACGTTGCGGGATGCACGCCTGTGCAGGCGTACTTAATCCATCGGCGATATCCGAAAGAATCTCCTCAGGATCCTCACCTCTGGGGTTATCGTTCGTTAACACCACCCGGTCTGCTCCGAGGGAGGCCGCACGCCCCATGGCGGCGCGCTTCCCGCGGTCACGCTCGCCGCCACAACCGAATACGCACCACAACTCGCCCTCGGTGTAGGCGCGAAGTGACTCCAATAGCGCCGAGAGCGCATCGGGGGTGTGTGCGTAGTCGACCACCACCGTCGGTCGGCCCGTACCGGACCCCCGGCAGAACAGCATGCGGCCCGGGGCAGGCTCTAATTGGCCCATGACCTCACTGATGCGTACGGCACTGTAACCATGCGCCATCAGCGTGGCTGCTACAGCGCTTAGATTCGCAACGTTAAAGTGACCCCTCAGTTCGGAGGTAAACGATATCTCTCCGATAGGGCTTTGCAGACACAGCGTGATACCGCCAGGCCCAACATCCGTTTCAGTCGGAAAGATGTCAGCGCTGTCATCCTCGCCGTAGGTCCAGAGCTTTGCCGATAATTTTTTATTGGCGAATGCGCATCCCACGGGATCAGCCACATTGATGATGGCGCTCTCCAGCTCTGTCCGACGGAATAACAACAACTTGGTCTCGGCATAATGTTCCATCGTGTGGTGGTAATCCAGATGGTCACGGCTGAGATTGGTAAACAGTGCTGAATTGAACTCAATGCCTTCAATCCGTCCCTGGTCTATCGCGTGTGATGAGACTTCAAGACAAACACTGTCAGCACCCTGCTCGGCCAGATCAGCGAGGTGCGACTGGAGGGTGATTGCGTCCGGTGTCGTCAGGCCCGCGGGCTGCAGATCGCCCGTCATACCCCAACCGGTAGTGCCGATCAATCCGCTCCTGTGTCCAAGCAGTTCAAGAGCTTGGGCAAGGAGAGAGGCGCAGGTGGTTTTGCCGTTGGTCCCAGTGATCCCGACGACGCACAATGCATGCGAAGGCGACCCAAAGAAGCGGCTGGCAATCCGGCCGACTTGCTTCTTCAGATCATCAACCGGAAAACAGTTTGTGCGGGATTGACTCGCATCCCATTCGTGTCCTTCCACGAGAACCGCAGCGGCTCCGGCCCGTAACGCCTGGTCCACGAATCGGCGGCCGTCGGTTTTCTCCCCTGGCACACCAAGGAAAAGACTGCCCGAGGAGACTTCCCGACTATCCAACGTCAGATGGCTGATCAGTGTTGAGGGCAATTCAGTATGCGGCGGCACCAGCCCGTTAATCAGATGACCGAGCGACTGCGCCGGGGGTATCATGGTGATGTTCATGCCCCGGTCTCTCCCGGCGCCATGCTGGCGACTACCGTGATGCCCGAATCCATATCGGCGTCCGGCCGAATACCGTGCATGCGCAAGGCGTCAGCCATGATCCTGGCGAAAACCGGTGCCGCCACTTCGCCGCCGAAGTATTTTCCGCGGGGCTCGTCCACCATCACGGCCAGAACAAAGCGAGGTGCGGACACCGGGGCAAAGCCGACAAAGAGTGACTGATACCGATCTGCCTCATAGCCTCCGGCGGGGCTGACCTTATGCACGGTTCCGGTTTTTCCAGCCACACGATAGGCGGGCACGGCTGCACGCTTGGCGGTACCGTCAGCGCTCACAACCTGCTCAAGCAGTGCATTGATTTGATGAGTGGTGTCGCCCGACAGGACGCGCTTACCCGGAACATTTCCTGATTGCCGCTTTAGGGTCACCGGTCGCAGAACACCCCCTGAAGCCAGTACCGCATATGCGCGGGCGAGTTGGACCTGTGTTGAGGACAGGCCGTAACCGAAAGACAGGGTCGCATGTTCAATGGGCCGCCAACGCTCCCGTTTCAGCAAACTGCCATCCACCTCCCCTGGAAGTTCAATGCCGGTTGCCTGGCCAAACCCGACCTTGTTGAGAATGCCGTACAACTCTTCGGGCGCCAGTTCCATGGCGACCTTGGCCGTACCAACATTGCTGGACTTGACCAATACACCTCCTAGGGTCAGATCTCCGTAATCATGGATATCCCTGACCGGATCACGGCCGATATAGTGAATGCCTGGACTCGTGGAGACAGGCGTCTCTACAGAGAAACGCCCGCTGGCGAGCGCCATCGACACAGTAAAAGGTTTGACGGTAGACCCAGGTTCAAATACATCCGTTACCGATCGATTTCGAAAATGCTCCGGCGTCATACCCGAGCGGTTATTCGGATTAAAGTCCGGAACGTTTGTCATCGCCAGCACTTCGCCGGTGTTCACATCCAGCATCACGGCCGACGCGCCCAACGCCCTGGTATCCCGCACACTCTGGGCCAAATGATGTTGTGCGGAAACCTGAATCCTGAGATCCAGACTCAGTTGCAGATCACGGCCATGGTAGACCGGCCGAATACTCTCAATATCCTCTACGATTCTGCCCTTGCGGTCGCGCAGCACACGCTTGCGCCCCTCGACGCCCGCCAAGTGGCTGTCAAACGCCCGCTCGATCCCTTCCTGTCCGCGGTCGTCTACGTCAGTAAAGCCCAGGACGTGGCTGGTAATCGGTCCGGCTGGGTAATAGCGACCGTACTCACGCAATGAACTGACCCCGGGAATCGCCAGACTTTCGACCCGCGCCGCTTCTGCCGGCGGCAAGTGCCGGCGCAGGTACATAAACTCACGATCCTGATACCGATCCAGCAGACTTGAGATCTGCGACAGGCTCATGCCCAGGGCATCGGCAAGCTGAGGCCATTCTTCGGGTGCATGCATCAACGTGAGGGGATGAGCCCAAACGGCGTCAAGGGGCGTACTGACTGCGAGGACATCTCCGTTACGGTCAACAATCCGACCTCTTTCAGGCTTTACCGCAATATTGCGCAACTGGCGTGCGGCTCCTTCCGCCTGTAGCCGGGAACTGTCAAGAATCTGTACCTGGAAAGCACGGGCGGCCAGAATGGTCATTCCAAGACCCACCACCCCGAGGACAATGCCTTGCCGCAGACGCGAATAACTCTTGATGGTTCGCCGTTTGGCGGTCAATTTCACGGTCTTGCCCCCAACTGCACCACGACAATATCAGTGGGACCGGGTGTCACCATACCCAGTTCCTGTCTCGCAGCCTGTTCGACCAGGTTGTGGCGCGCCCAGGTTGCCTTCTCCAACTGCAGTCGACCCCACTCATCATTCAACTGATCCCGCTGCTCTTCGGCAGATCGCACCTCAAGAAACTCAAGCCGGTTCTGATGGCGTACCACCACCACACAAAGCGCTGACACCAGCGAGATCACACTTAAGAATCCAATCCACTTCATGCATGACCACCGGGCGTTTTCTGAGCCCAGCGCATGATTGCACTGCGGGCACGCGGGTTACCGGCCACCTCACCGGCAGAGGGCCGCTGGGGTTTTGCAGGACGCAGGATGG
>DDZY01000083.1:11039-14709 GCA_002346525.1 Proteobacteria bacterium UBA2996 | reverse complement strand
TCGTGAAAGAATCGTTTGACCCGTCGGTCTTCAAGAGAGTGGAAACTGATAATGACGAGACGACCTCCCGGCTCAAGCATCTCAATCGCCTGTGGCAGGACAGCGTCCAGTTCCGCGAGTTCCTGGTTGATGAACAACCGTAGCGCCTGAAAAGTCCGGGTAGCGGGATGCTTCCCAGGCTCGCGGGTCGGGACACAGGCATCCACCAGGGACGACAACTCGCCGGTGGTGGTCAGGGGCGCTGCATGCCTGGTGTCGACGATGGCTCGTGCGATACGACGGGCATAGCGTTCTTCGCCGAAACGTCTTAAGACATCAACCAGTTCTTCTTCTGAGACGTCGGCGAGCCAATCCTGGACGGGAACGCCCTGCGAGGGATCCATGCGCATATCAAGCGGCCCGTCCCGCATAAAACTGAATCCCCGTCCGGGATCATCCAGTTGCGGGGATGACACGCCCAGATCAAGCACAATGCCTGAAACCTGTCCTGCGATTCCAGCCTCAAGCAGTTCATCGGAGAGTTTCGAGAAAGGCGCATGAATCACTCTCAGCCGGTGTTCCCCCTGCGCCCAGTCGCGGGCAATGGCACATGCCTCGGGATCCCGATCCATTGCGTAGATGCACCCTTTGGCACCCAGTCGATCAAGCAGAGCACGGGTGTGTCCGCCCCGTCCGAAGGTGGCATCCACAAGGATGCTGTCTTCACCGGGATCCAGTGCCTTAACCACCTCTGCCGTCATAACGGGGGAGTGGGGTGCGGCCAGCACGATTCGGTTGCCCTACAGTGAGAGGGATTCAAGCTCTACAGGCAGACGCGCTTCGCCTGTTTGCACAGCCAGCCATTCGTCACATCTTGCTTTCCATCGTGACTCATCCCAGAGTTCAAACTTGTTACCCTGCCCGATCAGTACGATGTGTTTTTCCAACGCCGCAAATTCACGAAGGGGCGCCGGAATCCTGACGCGACTCGCGCTATCCAGTTCGCAATCGGATGCATAACCAATCAGAAAACGTTTCAACGCTTGAGCGGCGGGATCAAAACTCGGCAGCGCCACCACTTTTTGCTCGACCCGTTCCCACTCATCCTGCGGATAGATCCAAAGACAACGCTCCCGGGTGTTGTTGACGGTAAGGACAAGCCGGCCCTGACACCGCTCAGCGAGCGGTTCTCGATGTATCGTCGGAACAGCAAATCGCCCTTTGCTGTCCAGATTCAAGGTGCTGGCCCCTCTAAACATCGCTAACGCTGACCTCCTCCATTTCTACCTTGCTTATCTGCGCTTCGACTCACTGCCGCCGTTGACGCTGCGAGACGCCTCATACCCGTTTTGGGTTACGCCTCCAAAGAAATCCCGGCCCCGTGAAGGGCCGGGTAATCACCAAAGGAGGATGAGGATTCGGATGGATTAGCCGCCATCCACGGCATCAGAAAAAATTCCAGGTCTTTTTGTGTCACTTTTTTCGGCTGTTGGGAAAAAACCTGTTCACGAGATTTTTTTACCCACATTTTCCAGCCCCTTTATACCGTTTTTCCCACAAATTCCCACTGAACGACACTATAGGTATCAAGATATCCGACTGTCAACCCTCAATTGACTGAAAAAACAGTGTTTTTAATAAATGGCCTGACCAGAATCAGGTTCCCGGGAAGGGCAGATCAGGCGGTCCCGGAGCAGGTCCGAGGACGTGTGGAGCAATTAAACTTAAAGTGATCTGTGGATAACTCTTATAAGATGTTTATTCTTTTTAAGAAAACTGGAGTCGGCCTGTAAGCCGGGTTCTGTCTAGGACAACCATTCATCTGGAACGCACGTCACCGTGCGTCTCAAGCGACCTACCCGAACCCGGCGCGGGCCGCGCATAAGGGTCCCTATTTGGTCTTGCTCCGGGTGGGGTTTACCCTGCCGTCCGCGTTACCGCGAACGCGGTGCGCTCTTACCGCACCTTTTCACCCTTACCGCGAACTGTCTTGCGACAGATCCGCGGCGGTATGTTTTCTGTGGCACTTTCCGTCGGCTCGCGCCGCCCAGAGGTTATCTGGCACCCTGCCCTGTGGAGCCCGGACTTTCCTCCGCCCCGCTCCGCCGCAAACCTTAAGCGGTCTGCAGCAGATTTCAGGACCGCGGTTGCCCGGCCGACTCCAAACAGCAACTTAAACCGAGCCCGATGAATGTGCAAGTTCGCATCACGAATCGGTGTCGTCTTTTTTGTTTTGCTGCAATATGCGTTTGTAGAAATCATTCTTGCGCCCGCCGGTCAGTTGCGCTGCGATATCGCTCGCTTTACGCGGCGGTAACGCCTCAGCCAGCAACTCAATCAGCAACCCCTCGTCGATGGGGTTGCCGGACACATCCTCTTTCATCCCTTTTACAACCAGAACAATTTCGCCTTTAATCTTTTCGTGCTGAGCATGAAACTTCGCCGCTAGCGCTCCGGCTGTACCGCGCTCGACCGACTCAAACCGTTTTGTCAGTTCACGGCAAAAAGACACCAGTCGATCCTCACCAAAAATCCCGGCGATATCGGCCAGCGTATCCACCACCCGTTTGGGAGATTCGAAAAACACCAGCGTGCGACTCTCTGAAGAAAGAAGGCGTAGACGTGAACGGCGGGCTTCAGCCCGCGCCGGGAGGAAACCCTCAAAAACAAAGCGGTCTGTCGGCAGGCCGGAAACCGAAAGCGCAGCCGTGACCGCACTGGGGCCCGCTACGGCCAGCACAGGGAGCGCCAGCGTTTTTGCTCTGTCCACCAGGCGGTACCCCGGATCGCTGATCAACGGCGTGCCGGCATCGCTCACGAGAGCAACCTGCTGGCCTGACGCCACCATGTGAATCACCCTGGATAACTGGCGCACTTCGTTATGTTCGTGCAAAGAAATGAGCTTGGGCGAAGCTACGCCCAAATGATTGAGCAGTTTCCGGGTATGGCGCGTATCTTCCGCAACGATGACATCGGCCGCATGAAGCACTTCGGCAGCACGGGCAGAAACATCCCCCAGATGGCCGATCGGGGTAGCGACCACATACAGGACGCCGGAATCTCGGGAAGCGTTCGGGGTATGACTCACAATGGGGATCCAACCGGTTCGGCCGCGATGCACTCCACTTTGCTGACGCGGTGAAGTCAAGTCTATCCGGTATACTGAATTCATGCCTTTGTACTGTGCCGGCAGGCGGACAGCTCCTTTTCGCGCAGCATTTGCTGCCATACTGCTATCGGGATGCGCAGCACTCCCCAATCAGCAAGAGGCGCAATCCAAAGACGAGCCGGAACCGGCGCCGGAAGCGCAAGCCCCAACAGACAACCAGGGCGGAGTCACTTCGGCGCCTGTTATCCGGGATGTCGCGCGGGCCGAGCCTGCCACCTCGGCATGGACATTTCTGGAACGTGCGCTCAGCGCCAAGAACTCTCAAGCACAACTGCTCTTCCTTGCCTCCGCCCAACGTTTCCTGCAAACCACTCGCCTGGAAGAGGCTAAAGTCGTCTTAAACCGGGCGCAGTTCCAAAGCGCCGGGCCCTGGATCGTTCGTCAGCACACTTTGATGCGAGCAGCTCTTGCACTGGCGGAAGAGGACTCATCAAAGACGCGGCGACTATTGGCCCGCGTTGAAGATGGAGAGCTTGATAACAGCCAGTGGCTGCTACTTAACGATCTCAAACTGCAGAGTCT
>DDZY01000083.1:8937-10635 GCA_002346525.1 Proteobacteria bacterium UBA2996 | reverse complement strand
TTGCTTCATCGGGTCTTCAATGCGCTTTCAATGCTTTCTTTTGACGAGCTCGGTCTTCTGAAACAGCAGCCCGACATGACAAAGGACGACATTGCCTGGATTGACCTTGCACAAGTATCGAGCGATGCTGCGTGGCAGCTTGAGGCGCTGCGGCGTGATCTGGACAACTGGTCTGCCGACTATCCCGGGCATCGCGCCACTGCCATTGCCACGGCTCTGCGGCCCGCACTCTGTGCTTCGCCTAGCCCGGCCAGCATTGCCCTGCTACTGCCGATGACCTCTCCTTTCACTAAAGCGGCATCGGCGTTTCATGACGGGTTTATGCATCTTCACGACGGTGACCGTCCTGCTTCCAGACCGCTTGTTTCGCTATATGATTTCGGTGAAGACACCGAGTCCATCGGAGACGTCTATCGGACAGCTGTTGAGGCGGGCGCCGATCTCGTGATCGGACCTCTCGGCCGGGATGCTGTATCAAATCTGATGGCCCACTCGACGATGACTGTTCCGACACTGCTGCTGGGCTCGGATAACACTCCAAAAGCGCCCAATGCTTTCTTCGTGGATCTCTCGCGCCGCAGCGAGGCGCAGTCACTCGTCACCCATGCCCGATCGCGCGGCCTTAAACATGCCCTGGTGCTCTATACCTTGACCCAAGCCACCAAGGCAGCCGCCGATGCCGCAACCCAAGCGTGGCAGGATCAAGGCGGCATCATTACAGATACCGTGATTGTGGATTCAACACGCAGTGATTTCTCCGAAATGATTTCCCGCATGTTGGGCCTGTCCCAAGCCGAGGAGCAAACAAAAACCCTGCAAAGCGTGCTTACCGATGCCTTACCCATTACCGTCTTGCCGCGAATCCGTCAGGACCTCGACGTTATATTTCTTTTTGCGGATCAAAACACCGCCCGACTGCTCAAACCTCAGATCGATTTCCATCACGCAGGCAAATTGCCGATCTACTCACAGAATGCTGTTTTCACAGGAACACCCGACCCGGTTAATGATCTGGATCTTGAGGGGATTCTCTTTTCCGACATGCCCTGGTTTGTGCGTCGGACAGGCCGCTTTGAGCGTTCTGACAACACGCTCACGGGCACCGCCCGCTATCAGGGATCCGGGATCGATCGACTCTTCGCGCTCGGCATGGACGCCTATCGACTTGGGTGCCAAATACCGAAGAGCCCGGCTAATTCGGCCTGGAGATATGTCGGGGCCAGCGGCACTTTTTCCCTGCAAAATGACGGCATCATCCAAAGACACCCGGATTGGGTCATTTTTCGTCAAGGCATACCTGAACTATTCGCGCCGGTGATCGCGCGCTAGCGACCAGCAAAGCGACGATGGGAAAGGACCGCCCAACGCAGCACTGGTCAGAGGATTTCGCCCTGGATCAACTCCAATCAAGGGGGCTACGCCTCGTGGCCCGGAACTATCGGACGCGCCGGGGAGAGATTGATCTGGTGTTGCGGGAAGATACTTCTTTGGTGTTTGTAGAAGTGCGATACCGCGCAAGCCTTGCCTTCGGCCGACCTGAAGAAACCGTTGACCCCCGAAAACAGTCCCGGCTACGACTCGCCGCGGAAGCCTTTTTGCAGCGGCACCAAAGCGGGCACGACACGGCATGCAGATTTGACGTATTTGCCGTCAGCGGGCCCCTGCCGGATCCTAATTGGCGATGGATCCAGGATGCAT
>DDZY01000083.1:7550-8629 GCA_002346525.1 Proteobacteria bacterium UBA2996 | reverse complement strand
GATGCATTTTGAATCCTGTATCTGGCACCGCTTGGGACCCCGATTGGCCCTGAAAGCTATAGAATTCACACAAAGCCTCAAGCTCTCATCCCATTTGCCCCATGAACCAGCGGATCGTTGATCACTTTAACAGCAGTGCAAAAACCGCCCTGGCGAGCGGAGAAGCGCTCGCCGAGGAGATCAGCCGCGCATCTCAGTCGATGCTCAACACCCTGGACAGCGGTGGCAAACTGCTGCTCTGTGGTAACGGCGGTTCTGCAACCGATGCCATGCATTTCAGTGCGGAACTTTTGGTTCGCTTCCTAAAAGAGCGCCAAGCCCTGCCTGCCGTTGCCCTGGTCAGCGACACCGCCACATTGACAGCCACCGGCAATGACTACGCTTTCGACCAGATTTTCTCCCGGCAGGTGGAAGCTCTGGCGGCTCCGGGTGACCACCTGGTGGTCATCACCACATCCGGTAATTCACCTAACATCCTGAATGCAATCACGGCCTCACAAGCAAAAGGCGGGATCACGATAACGGCACTGACGGGCCGCGACGGCGGCGCTCTGGCGCCCATGCTCGGGCAGGAAGACTGTGAACTGCGCGTTCCTTCTGACAATACCGCGCGGATCCAGGAGGCCCACGCTATAATTATTCACTGCTTTTGTGATCTGATCGATCAGCATTATTGCGGGGAACATTGATGAATCCAGTCCGCTCTGCCAGAACCATGAAACCATTCCGACACTCCATTTTGGCGCTCGCCATCGCCTGCCTCGTCAGCGGCTGCGGCATCGTGCTCGTCACTACCGCTACCGTTCTGGCGATCGACGTCGCTCGCGACCGCAGAGGTGCCAGCGTTTACTGGGATGACAACAAGATGGAGTTTGATATCAAACGTTCTATCGACAAACAAGAACAGATTGAACATGAGCACGTCAACGTCACTATCTACAACGGTGTGGTACTGCTGACAGGTGAGGTGCCCGATCAGCGCGATATCGATACCATCATTGATCTTGCCAAGTCCCATGAGGGGTCCCGACAGGTTATCAACCGGCTGGAACTGGCGGGGAAGACAAATATGAACAGCC
>DDZY01000083.1:0-7258 GCA_002346525.1 Proteobacteria bacterium UBA2996 | reverse complement strand
CTGGAACTGGCGGGTAAGACAAATATGAACAGCCGCGCCAACGACGGCTGGATTACCACCCGTGTGAAGACCGCAATTGCAACATCAGCGCCTGTCGAATCCACCCGAATCAAAGTGGTCACCGAACGGGCTAACGTCTACCTCATGGGGCTGGTGACACCAGAGGAAGCCGACATTGCGGTAGAAGCCACACGTTCGGTGACCGGCGTCGTCCGTGTCATCAAGGTGTTTGAGTACATCTAGTCTCAGGCCGCTGACTGCGTGAGCAGCGCCGACAAAATTCTCCCTGACTGGGACGCGCTTACGCAGCACGTCAAGAATCGTCCGCGTCCTCTGGTATTTACCAACGGTGTTTTTGACATTCTCCACCGAGGCCATACGGCTTACCTGGAGGAAGCGGCAGCCCTGGGAGCCACCCTGGTGGTCGGACTGAACTCGGACTCCTCAGTTCGCAGGCTTGGCAAGGCGCCCGGCCGGCCGATCAATACGCTGGAAGATCGTCTGGCCGTGATCGCCGCTTTAGAGTGCGTCAGCTTTGCGACCTGTTTCGATGAAGATACGCCTCTTGAGCTGATCCATCGGCTGCAGCCGGATCACCTTGTCAAGGGAGGAGATTGGGAACCGGATGAGATCGTTGGGGCTCGGCAGGTGCGCGAAAGTGGTGGCACCGTGCACAGTATTCCCTTTCGTTATGAGCGATCCACTTCCGATCTGGTTGCCCGAATTCGGGGCGACTAGTGCCGCAGGGAAATACGGCGGGATTCCCATTCAGACCAGGCGCAGCATCGGCTCGAGTTCAGACAAGGCAAGTTCGTAAACGCTGCGTTTGAACGATACGACTTTACGCGGGGGCAGCCAGTAATCGACCCACCGCCATCGGTCAAATTCTGGCGCATCACTGTGATCCAGGCAGATGGCGTGATCTGACGCGAGCATCTTCATCAGGAACCATACCTGCTTTTGCCCTTTGAATGTCGTGCTGCGCGAACGCAAACTGCCGGGTACGTCGTAGCGTAGCCAGTCCCGCGTCCGGCCCACCAGTTCCACATTCTGCGGACGTAAGCCGACCTCTTCATACAATTCGCGGTAGGCCGCCTGCTCCAGTGTCTCGCCCTGCTCTATTCCCCCTTGTGGGAACTGCCAGCCGTCATGGCGGCTCCGCCGGGCCCACAGTACCTGGCCGGTGTTGTTGAACAGCACGATGCCGACATTTGGCCGATAACCGTCATCATCCGAAACCGCGTGCAGTTGTTCCACCATCAGGCCATCCCGAGTTCATTGATGTCATCCATCAATTGTTAGCTGTCCAAGATTTATACCACAGAGCACTGTGCACCCAGATCAGAGCGTTGTTATCAGCAACCGACCACCGTCCTAACCGCCCGATTGACCGTTGCAGCTGGCTGAGGGGTTGACCGCAGATTCTGCCTGCCAGGTTGCGTAACGGGATTTAAAGAGCGTCTCCAACTGATCGATCGTGTCCTCACTGGTCTCACCGTACATCATGTGACGCGCCATCAGACCGGATGCCTCATTAAATAAAGTGTCCCGGTTCAACATGGGGTAAGTTCGGGTCAGACGTCGTATTGCATTGATAACGCTCTCGCCTTCAGGCCGCGGGATATCCAGGATCTCCGGTACCGGCTCGGGCGCTAAGGGCCGTTGATCCCTGAGATACCTGGCGAAATCAAGCACGCTCGCCACTTCAGTCTCGGTCAATGCGTCTATCACTGCCCGAAGTTCGCGCTGGTCGGAATTCGCCATCGGATCGGCCTGAAAATACGGCTGCGAAACTATTTCGCCGACTGTTTTTCGACGCAATGTGCCTCAGTGAATTCGAGAAATTCATCCATCGCACGCAAGCGGAATTTCTGACGCTGATAAACGATCGAAAAAGGCCGGGTGAGCGGAGGATCGAGGCTTAACTTGGACAACATACCGAGCTCCAATTCCTTATCGAGAGTGGCAATAGACAGGATCGAGATACCCAGACCCGCCGCGACGGCACTCTTGATGGACTCCGGACTGCCGAACTCCATGGTCAGATTGAGATCCGAGATATCGCGGTCGGCAGACTGCAAGTAGTCGACAATCACATTACGGGTTCCCGAACCCTCCTCACGACTGATAAACGGATATTCCAGAATCGCGTCCACACCGCTTACCGAGTGCTCAGTCAGCGGGTGGTCCGGAGGAGTCACAATAACGAGCTCGTCATCCCAACAGACTTTGGACACCAGATTCTTGTTGCCAACCGGACCTTCAACAATACCGATATCAATCTCGTTGCTCTCCACCATGTGGATCACCCCATCTGTATTGGCGACATGAAGCCGCACCGCGACATCGGGGAACTTGGCCTGATACTCACCCAGAATACTTGGGATGACGTACTCGCCGATAGTCGTGCTGGCGCCCAGAACAAGCGGGCCCAACACATCACCGGTCAGCTTTCGAACCTCGTTATCCATCTCGCTATACAGCGAGATAATCTGATCGGCATACCCCTTCACCAGGTGACCGGCGGAGGTAAGACTGATCCGGTTATGGGTACGGTCAAACAACCGGGTGTTGAAGTAGTCCTCCAACTGGCGAATCTGGAATGTGACGGCCGGTTGGGTCATGTGCAGCGCTTCGGCCGCTTTGGTGAAACTGAGCAAGCGGGCTACCGTTGCAAATACCTGAAGCCTTCTGTCCGCCATGAGTCCACTCCCTGCCTGGTGTCAACGGCTCTCTGCCGATCAGGCGCAACGGGCCTGATCAATCGCGTCCCGATCCTGAAGCCGATAAACTGATTTTATGGGTTATAAGCAGATATTGGTAGCGTCCCTAACCGCCGATGCCGGATTGTCGGGCGCCGGCCTCAATGACAAATCGCCGAAAAGCCTCTGCAGTCGGTGACAGGCGCTTACCTTTGCGGTAAGCCACATACCAACGACGCATAATCGGCATCCCGGCAACGTCCAGTTTCACCAGACGCTGCAAGGTCAGCTCTTGTTCGACTGTATGGGCGGATACCACCGCAAGCCCCAGACCCGCCTCAACCCCCTGCTTCACGGCTTCGTTTCCCATAAGCTCCATGCTTTTCTGGTAACTGAAACCCTGACCGGAAAAGAAACGCTCCATCGCAACGCGTGTCCCGGAACCCGGCTCACGCACCACGAAATGCGCCTCGGCAAGATCGGTCAGAGGGATCTGGCGGGCCTTCGCCAATGGGTGATCAGGCGGTGCAATCACGATCAGCGGATTATCCATGAACGACTCCGAGACCAGATCAAGATTGGCCGGCGGCTTACCCATGAGAGCCAGATCCGGCAGATTGGCTTCGAGTCATCTGAGCAATGATTCGCGGTTAGTGACATCGAGAGAAATCTCTACCGCCGGGTTTTCCCGCGCAAAATCAGCAAGCAGCTGCGTTGCGAAATAATTCACCGTTGAGGCAATCGCGACTCTGAGCCTTCCGGAGTCTTCTCCGCGAAGATCATCCATCTCCTCAGATGCGGCCTCGAGATGGCGCATAATGGTCCGTGCGTGGACGAGCATCGCATCGCCGGCCTGCGTCAAATAAATCTTTTTTCCGATCTGCTCGAACATGGG
This sequence comes from Proteobacteria bacterium UBA2996, assembly GCA_002346525.1. Taxonomy (GTDB): domain Bacteria; phylum Pseudomonadota; class Gammaproteobacteria; order Arenicellales; family UBA868; genus UBA868. The sequence continues at coordinate 3,661 of DDZY01000083.1, read as the reverse complement.
CAGACCGATCGAGCTTTCCATTTGTTTGATCTGCATCGACACGGCGGGCTGCGTGAGATGCAATTCCTCTGCCGCGCGGGTGTAACTGAGATGGCGGGCAACCGCCTCAAATACCTGCAACTGCCGTATGGTGATATGCATCCCCCCCCCTTTTTTTGATCCCGACTTGGGCCCTCAAGCTGCTTCCAGTTTTAATCGATAAGTATAAACTTATTTACCAAATCAGATAAATTCGGTTAATCTGATGAAGCGAATTGCATATATTGCGTGCCGTTACCCCTAACCGTGCCGGCCTGCTGCACTAAGCGCTGCTGCTGGGAGGAAACCTGATGTCCACAAGTCACCCGGTCATTGCTGTTACCGGATCTTCTGGTGCTGGCACCAGTACAGTGAAGACGGCCGTTGAGCACATCTTCCTCCGAGAGCACCTCAAGGCCGCCATTGTCGAAGGCGACAGTTTCCATAGATTCGATCGTTACCAAATGCCTGAGGAGGTCGCCAAAGCACATCAATCCGGTCAGGATCTCAGTCATTTCGGCCCCGATGGCAACCACTTTGAAAAACTTGAATCCCTGTTCAGGGATTACAGCGAAACCGGCGGCGGGAAAATCCGCTACTACCTGCATAACGAATCAGAAGCAGCCCCGTACAAACAAAAGCCCGGCACCTTCACACCCTGGGTAGACATACAAGACGAAACCGACCTGCTCTTCTACGAGGGCTTGCACGGAGGTGTCGTCAACGGGTCAGTCAACATGGCACAGCATGTCGATCTGCTTGTGGGAGTGGTACCCATCGTTAACCTTGAGTGGATTCAGAAAATTCATCGTGATACCGAGAGCCGAGGCTACGAGCCCGAAGCAGTTACTGAAACGATTCTGCGCCGCATGCATGATTATGTTCACTATATCGCGCCCCAGTTCTCGCGAACCGACATCAACTTCCAGCGGGTCCCCACGGTGGACACCTCGAATCCTTTTGTCGCCCGTGACATCCCCACCCCGGACGAGAGCTTCGTGGTGATACGCTTTCGTGACCCCACCAAATTTAATGTCGACTTTCCCTATTTGCTGGCTATGCTGCATGACTCTTTCATCTCCCGCCGCAATACCATCGTCGTCCCCGGTGGAAAAATGGGGCTCGCCATGGAGTTGATCCTCGCCCCGATCATTGATGGGATGATGAAAAAGAAAAAAGAACTGGAGCGCAGCGCGTGCCAGAGAGATTACTGAGCGGCGGCCTGAAGCCGTCGAGCCGCATGACCTCCATCAATCGCGCCGCGGACTGCTTCTACAGCAGAATCGGCGTCCGGGCAGCGCCCCAACTGAATCAGACATAGCGCCGCCCCGTACACCAGACTCTCGCGGACGGGGCCGGATTCTCCTGCCAAAGCGCCGAGCCCTGCCTGTGCGGCCGCCTGCGCCAACGCATCGGCATCAATCGATCCCTGGATGTCGTCATCCGCCTTTTGCCCAGGCAAATCCTGTGGCAACGGCACAGCACGCCCGACGGACTGGACGGTGAATTCAGCAGGATCCAGCCTCACTTCCTTATCCGCTTCCTCGCCCTGATAGCAAAACAACTTGGACGGCTGATTCAGGGAAGGGATGACTCCACCCTCCACCCCTCGCACAATAATGGCAGAGTTATAACCGGAAGCACGTGCGAGCGCTGTATAAATTGGGGGATACGGCTTGTGAACGTATCCGGTGAGGAGATGCGTTCTTCGGGCTCCGCGCACGGGGCCCAGCAATACCTCCAGCGTTGTCAGACAAGGTCGCTTGACGATCTTGGTGCGCAATGGAACAAGATCATGCAGTTTCGGGCATGCTGCCCGCTGATCGACATACGCCCAGCCGATACGCTCATCCGCGAGTTGTCGGGCGGCTTGGGCTGAACTTAAATCAACATTGACCCCAGCGGCATGAAGTACTTTACGGTGCGTCGCGCCGTATTTCGGGCCGATGGATTCCGCTCCATTTCCCACGGTCGCAACGCCGCAGGCAGCGAGGACGGGTGGAAGAAACGGTGCTGCGGGCATTCCCCGAGTGAATCCGTCAAAGGGGTCTGACAGATCCAGAACATCATCGACTGCGGACGTTGCCTGTTCAGTGACCTCCAGCAACGCATCCAACACGCCGAGGTTTTCAGGCATGGTCTCGCGCTTCATCCTGAGCGCGATAAGAAAGATGGCAGCCTGCACGGGATCGGCATCGCCGGAGAGGATTCGACGCATCCCGTCGCTTGCCTCTTCCCGGGAAAGATCCTTGCTCAATTCTGGGCCAGTGGCAATCTTCTGGATGTATTGACGCATTGTCATGAGACAGTGACCATAGTTAATTTGGCTGATACATGCTGCACTATGCGCAAAGTTTAAACCTGGGATGAAAAGATCCTCTATACCCAATTGGGTAGTGAGCGTCAGTGAGGGTGGCGCAATGCCACTCGCTTGATTTACTCTTTCCGCATGGAAATTCAATCCAGACCGAGAGTATGGATATAACCCAAGAAGAAACCGGCATGAAGTTGTCGAGCGGCATTGCGGCATTCGAGGCCAAGCATTTCACCCAGGCAATGAAGTTGTTGAGTCCACTCGCAGAGGACGGATCAGCAGACGCACAATATCGACTTGCCATCATGTATCAGAACGGACTGGGCGTGGTGCGGAACGAATTGCTCGCCTATAAATGGATGAAAAATGCTGCCCACCAGAACTATGGGCCTGCGCTACACGGACTTGGCTTTATGTATATGGATGGGGATTGCGCGGCACAGGACGATGTGCGGGCGGTGCGCTGGTTTGAAGCAGCGGTCGGTCAGGGTCTTGCCGGAGCGATGGTCGCGCTCGCGCAGATGCTGGAACAGGGCCGCGGCACTGCACCTGATCCGCAACGAGCCGAAACGCTCTATAAAGAAGCGGGCTTTTGACTTCAGTCAGTTCAACTGGACCCGCTCTCCAAAGGGCACGGCTTCCCGGCCCTTCACCAGCCAGATGACCGGAAAGGTGGGCGCCGCATCAGGGAACCGGCCCTTGGCATCCGTAAAGTAAATCAGCAGATCCGGCGCCACATCCAGTTGCTCTGCCCACTGGAAAACGGGGGAAAAATCCGTTCCGCCTCCCCCGGAAAGCGATTCGGGAGCTTCAAGCGGTTCCCAGGGCTCAAACACCTGGGGCGACTCGGGAGCCAGTTCAGAGTCACAGCAGACAAGACTGATCCTCGCTTTGACCTGTCCTTTGAGCGCATCCACTTCATTCACAAATTCGGACATCTCGGCCGTTGAGACGGAACCGCTGGTATCCACCGCCACAGCCACATTGACGGTGCCGCTGCGCAACGCAGGCAATATGGCCTCACCTTCCCGGCGGCCGGGCCGTGCATAGTCAAAATCATCCCTGGCACGCATGCTCATGTAGCGCGCCAGCAGTTGTCTCCAGGGCAACGCCGGGGCAATCAAATGATCGACCAGGCGCGCAAGCGTCCCGCTTAGCCGTCCTGCCTGTGCCGCCTGTTGCGCGGCGCCTGCCAGGCGCTCCTGCCATTGCTGCTCCAGCCGTGCACGTTCGTCGGGACTGAGCGTCTGAGGTGGCGCCGGGCTATGCCCGGACTGGGCGGCTGGATCCTGTGAGCGGGATACAGACGGATCCTGATCCTGGGGCTCG
>DDZY01000169.1 GCA_002346525.1 Proteobacteria bacterium UBA2996 | reverse complement strand
GATGTACCATGATATGCAGATGATCTGTAGGGATGAAGGGGCTGTGGTCATACCGGTCTTTGCTAACACTCTTATGGGTGTGAGCGATAAGGTGGGAACACCGGAGCGGATCGCAGGTAACTGGCCGATGGATGGGGACAAATCACCCGAACGTTGGTGGTTCGCTTAATCTTGATTGCAGTTTTGTAAGGAAGTACAGGAGGAGCGCGGTCCCAGGGACTCTTCTCTGGGACCGCATTTTTTTAATCGGTACAACTTATGCAACTGATCCAAGGTCGTGTGTGGAAACTGGGCGATAACGTTGATACAGACCAGATCGCTCCTTATCCTTTTCCTGAATCGTGGCCGGAAACTCGTGCGCAGATGTTTCCGGCAAATCCTGGATTCGCGGAACAGTTTTCTGAAGGCGATATCCTTGTAGCAGGTAACAATTGGGGTTGTGGCTCAAGCCGTGAACAAGCTGCGAATAATATTCGGAGTCTGGGCGCCTCGGCGGTCCTGGCGGACTCTTTCGCACGACTATTTTTTCGCAACGGTATAGCAATCGGTATACCTTGTGTGCCATGTCAGGGTATCAGCAAACTCTGTTCCGACGGAGATCTGCTGGAAATAGATCTAGTGGCTGGAACTGTCCGCAACCTTACGGTCGGCACCATATTGCAGTTTCCTGTTTACCCGGAAACTATGCGGAGAATTATCGCACGGGGTGGACTCCTGAAGTCATTGTTAGAGGGGTGCCCCGCGCCGGCAAGATCTAACGCTGTGGTCGACCTAGAGCCAGGTCAAACCATGGTTGAAAAAATTCTCGCACGCGCCAGCGGCCAAGTGCGGGTCACCCCCGGGGACTTTGTAATCGCAAATGTTGATCGTGCCATTCTTATTGAGTTTATGGTGAGTTGCGAACAAAAATTGCAGGAAGTCGGTATCACCAAGTTTTGGGATCCCGATAAGGTTTCATCCATTAGCACGCTTCGTTTTCCAGCCCCAGATATCCAGGTGGCTGAAACACATAAATGCATGCGGGAAATTGGATTAAATAAGGGTGTATCCCGACACTATGGTTACGACGGCATCGTTAATCAGGTAATGGTGGAAAAGGGGGATGTACTTCCGGGTCAACTCGTATTTGGCACCGACTCTCATAGCACTTCCTACGGCGCAATCGGTGCAGCAGGTACCGGGCTGGGGGTTTCGGATATGAGCTATGTACTGGCCACCGGCCAGTTGTGGTTGCAGGTGCCCGAGACTATTCGATTTAATCTTTACGGTGACCTCGGACAATCAGTTATGTCCAAAGACATCATTCTGTACCTCCTGGGTCTATACGGTACCGACTTTGCCCGTTACAAAGCGATCGAATTTTGCGGCAGCCTGGTCGACACAATGAGTATTTCGAGTCGCCTGACCATGTCCAACATGGGCGTGGAGATGGGGGCCAAGTTCGCTATGTGCCCTGCCGATGACAAGACGATCGATTACCTACGTGATCGATGCAAAGAGGGATTAAACCCATTCTCAGCAGACGAGAATGCTAATTACGCATATATGGCCGACATTGATATCAGTGATATCGCGCCTCAGGTCGCAAAACCACATAGTCCTGAGAACGCTGTGCCCGTAAGCGCTCTAAAAGACGTGTTGGTGGATCAGGTCTTTTTGGGGTCATGTACCAACGCTCGACTTGAGGATCTGCGGATCGCCGCACAAATTCTGCGCGGGAAGAGTGTTGCACCGAGCACACGCCTCATGGTGACCCCCGCATCAAAGCAGATTCTTTTAGACGCAACTAAAATGGGCTTCGTTGAAACCTTGCTCGAAGCCGGCGCCTTTATCACGCCAGCGGGTTGCGGCGCTTGCCCTGGTGGAAGTAATGGCGTCCTCGCTGCCGGCGAAACCTGCCTATCGACCTCTAATCGAAACTTCCGTGGTCGAATGGGTAGTCCAGATGCATTCATCTATCTCGCCTCGCCAGCGACTGCAGCTGCTTCGGCGATAACTGGCCACATTACAGACCCCAGGGATTTCTGGCCAGATTCCGACCTCGCTTAGCAAACTTCTCTCGACACGGAATAGTTTCAACGATGACTCGTGATCCGCTTCCCTCAAGCGTCGATATGCCTAAATCGAGGCGCTCGGATCGACGGCGATTGGGACGGGAGCGGTCGGGACAGCACTCTCCTGCCCGAACCCCAGGATCCAATATTGTTCGCAATATCCCGGCTTATGGGATATTGAGCGACGACAGGCTATCAGAAATTGAAGAGCACGCTGACTGGATACTGTGCGAGGTGGGAATTCGCTTTCAGGATGATCCAGATGCATTACGTATCTTTACAGATGCTGGCGCAACGGTAGACGGCGATCGGGTACGATTTGACCGTGGACACGTGAAAGAGTTATGCGCGACCGCGCCAGAAGTGTTCACGATGCATGCCCGCAACCCTATGCGTAATGTAACGATGGGTGCGAATCATGTCGTCTTGGCGCCCTGCGATTGCGCCCCATTTGTAACTGACCTGGACAATGGGCGCCGTTACGGCACCCTAGCTGACCATCACAATCTCACCCGGTTGTTACAGTCTGCGCCAGGGCTTCATCATAATCCGGCAATCATCTGTGAGCCGTCCGATGTCCCTGTCAATAAGCGCCATCTCGACATGCTGTATTCGCAGTTTCGTTACTCCGACAAACCCGTGATGGGATTGGTGAATAGTGAGCAGCGTGCCGAGGATTCGCTCTCCATGGCTCGAATTGTGTTTGGTGAGGAATTCCTGGATACACACGCAGTATTGCTTGCCGGGACGGCCGTGCAATCGCCACTTACGTTTAACGTGGAGACGACCGATACCATCCGCCGTTACGCGGCCGCAGGTCAAGCCAACATGATCACTCCTTTTATCGTCATGGGCGCAATGAGCCCGACCACAATTGCTGGCACGCTAGCTCAGGCGCACGCAGAAGCAATGACGGGAATTGCGCTCACGCAATTAGTTCGATCCGGTTCACCAGTGGTCTACAGCGTATTCGCGACCACCATGGACCTTCGAAGTGGTGCCGCCACCTACGGCACACCCGAGTCGTCACTCGCAAATATGGCGATCGCACAAATGGCGCGGCGAGTGAAACTGCCAGTTCGCTGCGGTGGACAGTTGACCTCCTCAAAAGTGGCTGATGCGCAGGCGTTGCAGGAGTCAACTTCCACGCTGGAGTCGGCTGCGTTGGCAGGTGCTAATTACATCTTACAGGCTGCCGGGTGGCTCGAAGGTGGACTGACCATTGGCTATGAAAAATTTGTCATTGACGCTGAACGATGTAGCGCGCTTGGACGAATTTTGCAAGGTATTGAATTTGATGACAACGAAATGGCCAGGGAAGCATTCATCGACATCGATGAAAACACTAGCAACTTGCTCGGGTCTCGCCACACGATGGCGAACTATGCAACAGCTAATTTCAATGCGGAACTGGCTAATTCGGAATCGTTTGAGCAATGGACCGAAAATGGTGCATTGGATACGGAGACGCGCGCACGCGATACGTGGAAAAGGTTACTTAGTGAACACGAAGATCCGGAACTAGATGCCGGTACCGAGGAAGAACTAAGAGCCTTTATTGAAGCGCGTAAATCATCTTACGATGACTCGTGGTATTAACCGCCTAAATTACATAAACATGAGGACGAAACCGATGTCTGAATCACTGCCCAAGCTTCAAATGTATATCGATGGCGAGTTCGTTGATCCTACTACAGGCGATTACTTTGAAAGTTTTGATCCCTATACAGCGAAGCCCTGGTGTCTGGTCCCACGTGGCACGGAGGATGATGTCGAGAGAGCTGTCCAGGCAGCGCATCGAGCGTTCTCTGATGGCGAGTGGCCGGCGTTCAATGCGAGTCAACGCGGCGAGCTTTTGCGGAAACTCGGAGAACTGGTTGCCGAAAACGCACAGATGTTGGGCGAGCTAGAAGTAAAAGATAATGGCAAACTGTTGAGTGAAATGTCGGCACAACTGAAGTACGCGCCAAGTTTTTACTATTATTTTGCAGGCCTTGCTGACAAGATCGAAGGCGCGGTAATTCCAACCGACAAGGCGTCGTTTACCTATACCCTCCACGAACCCCTCGGCGTGTGCGCTGCTATTATTCCATGGAACTCACCGCTTCTACTGGTCGCATGGAAGTTGGCCCCGGCCCTAGCTGCCGGCAACACCATGGTGATCAAACCTTCCGAATACACCTCCGCATCTGTTTTGGAGTTCATCAAACTGGTAGAGAAGGCCGGGTTCCCGAAGGGGGTTGTGAATATTGTCACGGGCTACGGCTCGGAGGCAGGCGAGCCGTTGGTCAAACACCCCCTAGTGCAGAAAGTCGCATTCACTGGCTCTTCGTTTACCGGAGCGCACATCTACGCCGAAGCGGCAAAAGACATTAAGCGAGTCAGTCTCGAATTGGGAGGCAAATCGCCGAATATCGTGTTTGCTGATGCCAATCTCGAAAATGCTGTAAAGGGTGCGGTAGCAGGAATTTTTGCGGCAACCGGTCAAACGTGCGTTGCTGGATCGAGACTGCTAGTACAGGAAAATATTTACGACGAGTTTGTTGAAAAGCTCGTAGCGTTTGCCAGCACAGCAAAAATGGGCAATCCAATGAATCTCGATACTCAGGTGGGACCTGTTACTAATCTGCCACAGTATAAGAAAGTGTTGGACTATATCGATATTGCCAAAGGTGAGGGAGTGGAGACAGTTCTCGGTGGGGGAAAGGCCGAACGTCCGGAGTGTGGTGATGGTTGGTTCGTCGAACCTACGATATTCACAGGAGTGCGTAATGGGATGCGTATCGCGCAGGAAGAAGTGTTTGGCCCAGTCCTTGGCGTCATTCCTTTTGCAGATGATGAGGAAGCAGTTGCAATCGCTAATGACGTAATGTTTGGTCTAGCGGCGGGTGTGTGGACCGAAGATATTCGCCGCACCTTCACTATGGCAAAACGACTGCAGGCGGGTACTGTGTGGGTGAACACTTATCGGGCCGTGAGTTATACAACCCCGTTTGGGGGCTATAAGCGTAGTGGACTGGGGCGCGAACTTGGACAGGAAGCAATCCTTGAATATTTGCAAACCAAAAGCGTCTGGATATCTACGGCAGAGGAGATGGCTAATCCGTTTGTTGTGGGATGATTGCTAATTTAAATTCTTTTGGACAAATTCATTATCAATAGCGTCGACAGCAATGTGAAGTTTGTCGATCATCCGGTGGAGCTCGTTCTGCTCTTTTTTGCTCAGAGCGTCGATCAGAACACGTTGGCGTTTTTGCATGATCGGCATCATTACGCTCACCGTTTTTCTCCCTCGCGAAGTCAGTGCGATTACTATTTGGCGCCTGTCCTCGGCGCTACGCTTGGTTTTGACGAGACGCGACTTTTCTAAAGATGAGAGAGAGCGACTGATGAGCCCCTTGTCCGCGGACAGTTTCGTGGCGATCTGGTTTACTTGCATAGACCCATATGCACCCAGGATTGCAAGACAACGCCATTCAGGAAGACGCAATCCCACCTTTGAGGCGAGGATTTTCCCAGCCTGTCTATTGAGTTGATTTGTCAGTCGCAGGAGGCGAAAAGTGATGAATTGGTCAAGTGGGAGTTCACTCATTTGGAAATAATGTCATTACGTGACTGGTTCTTCAGTCTGCATCCGCAATGTGTGTGCCGTCAACTCATGACGATTCAACTACGAGCATTTAAACTGAAGGAAGTTAAAACTAGGAGCTCTCTATGAAAGGCGTAGTGTTTCCCGGAGACCGAAAAGTCGAGGTAATGCAATTTGCCGATCCTGTCCCCGGGCCCGGTGAAGTTGTGCTTCAGATTAAGGCATCGGGGATGTGCGGCAGTGATCTTCATTTTTATCGGGCGGCAGAAGGGGGTAAATCGTTGGGCATCATGACCGATGGTAGCCCGATCATTGCCGGCCACGAGCCGTGCGGCATCGTAGTGGCCCGTGATCCCAATCTATCCAGTAAGACGGCGTTTGAAGGCGCAAGAGTTATGGTGCATCACTACAGTGGGTGCGGGTTCTGTAGTGAGTGCCGCAGCGGTTGGCAACAACTATGTCCGGAAGGAATGGTCGTGTATGGCGCTACTGCCCACGGTGCACATGCTCCCTATATGTCAGTTCCTGCGGACACATTAGTGCCTCTTCCCGAATCATTGTCGTATTCGGAAGGTGCCGCAATATCCTGTGGAACAACTACGGCATACAGCGCCTTAAAGCGAATGAATTTGACCGGCCGTCAAACTCTCTCTGTATTCGGTCAGGGCCCGGTCGGATTGAGCGCAGTGTTGTTTGGGAGAGAACTAGGCGCACGTGTTATTGCGATCGACATATCGCAGGAGCGCCTTGCGCTGGCAGAGCAGTTTGGTGCGCATGAGATTATCAATGCCAGTGAATCTGATCCTATCGAATCGATTAGGGAGTTGACTAAGGGTAGGGGTGCCCATATGTCAATCGAGTGCAGTGGAGTGCCTGAAGTGCGCGCTCAATCGGTGCGTTCAACCGGAACTTGGGGCACGGTTTGTTTCGTAGGTGAGGGCGGTTCAGTCACGTTAGACGTTTCGAAAGACATCAATCGCAAGCAACTTACTATTATGGGATCTTGGACGTTCTCATCGTTTGGACAAGCAGAGTGCGCGCAATATATTGCTGATCGCGGCATCGATCTTGATAAGATATTTACCCATCGTTTCGACCTTAGCGAGGCCGAGGCAGCCTATGCACTGTTCGATAAGCAAACGACGGGTAAAGGCGTTTTTGAGTTTTAGGTAATGCGATCTAGTTCGAAAAATTCCGCTTTTGGAGATTATGAGCCGGCAAATATAGAGCTCCCACCGCTCTACTCTTGGCCGTTACGTATAGCGCCCGCGTTGCGATACTTGTTCTTCGATATCTTATTCCCTTTGGGATTTATATATCTGGCTTTGGCGTTTCCCATTTGGTGGTATTTCACACCGCCGCTAGAAACAATGGCTGTGTTTTCTCCAGATTGGATTGCGTTGCTATGGCTTCGTAATTGCATGCTTTTGTGTCTTTTCGCCGGAGGCTTGCATTGGTGGTTGCACCTGAAGAAGCAGCAAGGTGGCCTTTACAGGATGAATCGCAAAGCTCTGGCGACCGATCCCAAAGCGTTCTTGTGGGGCAACCAAATTAAAGACAATATATTTTGGAGTATTGCGTCGGGGGTAACGATCTGGACCGGGTACGAGGCGATTAGCTACTGGATTTACGCGTCCGGGCGGCTACCCATTGTTGACAATCTTTGGTGGGGCATAGCGTCAGTTTACGTTTTGTTTTTTTGGTCTACGCTCAATTTTTATGTTGGCCATAGATTTCTGCATTGGCGCCCGATGTATCAGAGAGTCCATAGTCTGCATCATCGAAACGTCGATATCGGGCCTTGGAGTGGAATTTCGATGCATCCAATCGAGCATTTATTGTATTTCTCTCCCTTTGTCCTTTGGTGGTTCATTCCGGTACATCCGATTATTATCATTGTGACCGGTTTGTACCAAGCGCTGAACCCGACAGTGACTCACTCGGGGTTCGAATATCTCAAGTTAGGATCGAAGTGCAAGGTGAAAATTGGTGATTGGTATCATCAGTTGCACCACCAGTACTTCAATCTCAATTATGGCAATACCTTCCTACCGATTGATAAATGGACGGGTTCGTGGCATGACGGCAGTGAGGAATCTCTACATACTCAGAAGGCGCAATTTCGTAAGAGGAGTATCTCCTAGGATCAGGTAAGATTGATTTACCAGTTATCTGAGCGGCGTTACGTGCGCTACAGTTTTTCCTTTTGCGTGCTGGGGATGAGAGAATTCAATGGATAACATTGGGATCACGCCTTGTTTTGATGCATCGTGCGTCTTCCAGGGAAGATACCGTTCAACGCCATGTGGAACACCGAAGCGCGAGTCCATATTCAATCAGGGAATAAGAAATACGCAAGTGAATAGGTCGAGGCTATCACCATCAGCAGGCATTTTGTTGCGCCCGAATTTGAAAACACGATTCCGTTATCAGTGGCGTCAATGGATTAATCGGTTGAGGAAATCAGATCGCGATCCAAACAATATCCTGAACGACGATCTGCTCGGTTATCCGACCAATCATACGTATCAGATCCGCAAGGGCGAAATCATTGCCCAGGGCAAGGTTGCCCGGCGTTGGCGCATGGTATCGCCGTTATACCCGCTGCAGATCCAAAGCTTTCTGGATGTGGGGTGCTGCAAGGGATATTTCGTATTTCGTGTTGCGCAACGACCCGAGTGCGAGTGCGCGGTCGGTATCGATCTTTTTCCACATTTTATCGATGTTTCTCAGCGCGCCGCCAGGGCGCTGGCGCTCAGGAATGTACAAATTCAAATGGCCTCAATCGAAGATGTTGCTGCCAATCCAAGCGCGTATGGTGGACCCTTCGATCTGGTACAAGTGATCAGTGCTTATCACTACATATACTGGGGAAGCAAACGAGTTGAAAAGTCGATGGGGGACCATGATTCGATCATGAGCGGGCTTGCCAAGGTGTGCGCACGCTATCTCGTCTTTATGAATCCACTTGAAATATCGGATTGCCCGCTTGAAATCCAAAAGCTGGCAGAGTCAACTTCCGATCATGATTACACCCGCGAGGGATTCCTTTCTGCCGCACAAAAGTATTTTGATGTATTTGAAGTAGGCCTGGACGATTCGGGTAAGCGTCCCATCATGTTACTGGCCCGTCGCTAGTTCACAATGTAAACTGACGACCATGTCAGACGATCATCACTCTCACGACCATACTGAGCCGCCGGATAGCCTCACACTTAAGGTCAAGGCGCTCGAATCTCTACTGGTTGAGAAGGGCCTCGTCTCTGAGGAGACGCTGGATGCCCTAATTGAGACGTATGAGCATAAGGTGGGCCCGCGCAACGGAGCACAGGTCGTCGCCAAGGCCTGGACAGATCCGGAGTTCAAAGCGTGGCTGCTGAAGGATGCCAATGGCGCCATTGCCTCACTGGGTTTCACCGGAAGGCAGGGCGAGCATATGCGGGTTGTCGAAAATACAGACAAGGTCCATAACCTCGTCGTCTGCACTCTTTGCTCTTGTTACCCCTGGCCGGTGCTGGGATTGCCTCCGGTCTGGTACAAATCTGCTCCCTACCGGGCTCGGGCAGTCCGGGACCCGCGCGGTGTGCTGGCCGAATTCGGCACAGAGTTGAACGGTGATATCCAGATCGAGGTCTGGGACTCGACGGCCGAGATGCGCTATCTCGTTCTGCCTCAGCGCCCCATGGAAACCGAAGGATGGTCAGAGGAGAAATTGGCCGACATCGTTACCCGCAACAGCATGATCGGAGTCGAGCAGGTTCATATCCCCAGCGACGATCCCAGTGCGGGTGGAGAGGTTTCGTGATGCGGGGCAGTCATGACTTGGGTGGACTGGAGGGTCTGGGACCTATCTCTCCAGAGGCTGAGTCTTCCGAGCCGGTTTTTCACGCAGACTGGGAGAAGCGGATTTTTGCCTTAACGCTTGCTGTTGGGTTTTTGGGTCAGTGGAACCTCGATGAATCCCGCCATGCGCGCGAACGGCAGAGCCGCGATGATTATTTGCGCCACAATTACTACGAGAACTGGTGGGTTGGGCTGAAAACGCTTTTGCTGGAGAAGGGCCTGGTGTCAGAAGAGGAATTCCACAGCGGTAAACCACGGTCTCATGCGCCGTCTTTAGGATTATCGGCGTTGCAGGCCGATGATGTTGCGGGGATTCTTCTTAAAGGCGGCTCGGTGGAGATGGAGACCGAGAAACGACCCCGTTTCAAGGCGGGCGACCGGGTAAGGGCGCGCGTAGAGGTCGCCGCGGGACATACCCGGATACCGTCGTATGTTCGGGGCAGGGTAGGGGTCATCGAACGTCATCACGGTGCACATGTGTTTGCAGATCGTAATGCGCTGGGGTATCGCGAAGCAGAGCATCTCTATAGCATTCGGTTTGCGTCCCGGGAGGTCTGGGCAGACAAGACCCGAGAGGATGCGAACTTCGGTGTCCGAGTCGATCTCTGGGAGCCGCACCTCGACCCGGTATAAGGACCGCCCTGTACATGGACATAACCGCCTTACCGGGTCTGCCGGACGACGGCTCGGGACCGGTTTTTGCCAGCCCGTGCCAGGCGCAGGTCTTTTCATTGGTGGTGGGTCTTCACGAGGCAGGTTGCTTTTCGTGGAACGAGTGGGCTGAGGCGCTGTCTAGGAAAATAGCGGAAGATCCCACTGGCGGCGTCGATGGCGTCCAGGCCGAGGAGGAGACAGATCCTTCAGATTCGTATTACCGCTTCTGGGTGAGCGCTCTGGAGAATATTTTGGCGCGCAAAACCATCCTGGATTCTGACGAAATTCAGAAGCGTGTTGCCGAGTGGCGCGAAGCCTATCTGAATACACCTCACGGAGCGCCCGTGACTCTCCCGTCGGCGGACGAACAGATTGTGAACCCGGTTAGATCAGGCGCTCTATAATCTGCTTTGCGCAAAGGCACAAAAATGAAAAAGGCCTCAGAGTCTTGGAGTGATAAGGAGACAGATCGGTGGAACGCAAGCTGAGCACAATCCTGGCCTCGGATGTGGTGGGGTTCAGCAAGATGATGGCGGCCAATGAAGAGCACACGCTGCGTGACCTCAGTCGACGGAGGCAGGTGATAGACGGCGTTGTGGCTGAGCATGACGGAAAGATCTTCGGTTCCGCCGGGGACAGCATCATTGCGGAGTTCGCCAGCCCGGTCAATGCAGCCCGCTGCGCGGTAGAGATGCAGTCGCGTATGGCTTCACTCAACGAGGATGTACCGGACGAGCTGCGGATGCTGTTTCGCGTTGGGATCAATCTCGGCGACGTGATGGTGACCGAGGATAATCTCTTTGGGGATGCGGTGAATATTGCCGCGCGTCTTGAAGCGGCCGCGCAGCCGGAGGGGATCTGCGTCTCGCAATCCGTTTTCGACATGATCAGCCAGAAGATCATGGTGTCGTTTGAGGATGCCGGCAAACTCGAGCTGAAAAACATCGAGCACCCGGTTCAGGCCTATTTTGTGATTAAAGGCCAAGGTGGAGTTCGGTATCTGCAGCAGGCCGAAGCCCCCCAGGTTGCAGTCGAGAAAGCGGAGTCCGGCTCTCTTGCGATCATGCTGTTCAAGAGCCTCAGCACAGACGAGGAACAGGCATATTTCTGTGAAGGCTTTTCAGAGGACCTGATCGCGGCCTTGTCCCGCTTTAGGAGCTTGACCGTGGTGTCGGCTAATGCAAGTTTTTCTTACCGGGACAAGCAGATGAGCCCCAAAGCGATCGGCAAGGAGCTTGGGGTTCGCTACATTCTGGACGGCAGCGTAAGAAAGATGGGTAAAAAGATGCGCATCACCACGAGTCTCACCAATGCACAAGACGAGTCGACCGTCTGGTCTGAGAAATTTGATACGACCATCGATGAGATTTTCGATACGCAGGATGAAATCATCGAAACCATCGTGGCGACCATTGCGGGCAAGGTCGAAGTGAACGAGGCCAAACGGGTTAGTAATGCCCGACCGGAAAACCTCACCGCTTATGACATGGTACTGCAGGGGCTTGAGTACCATCGACGCAGCAATCTGACCCGGTCTGAAGCGTCCAAGGCATTGGAGCTATTTGAAAAGGCGATCGAGACGGATCCGACGTACGCCCGGGCCTATGCCTGGCGGGCATGCTCGTTATCTAATGCTGCGGGCTGGGATCCTGAGTCATATCCCGAGAATTGGTTCGATATTTGCCACGCCTCGGCGACACGTGCTCTGGAACTGGATCCGGATGATCATGAGGCGAACCGGATCATGGGGGCCATTTCTCTTTTCCTGAGGGACTTTGATCTGGCGCGTCATCATCATGACCGAGCCGAGGAA
>DDZY01000172.1:10035-11129 GCA_002346525.1 Proteobacteria bacterium UBA2996 | reverse complement strand
CGCAACGAGTGTGCTGCACATGGCTGAGTTACCGCTTGATACCAACGTGCTTTTCATGAACGTGATGGCCCGGGATATGCCTTTCGTCGGACGAGGCTAACGGGGCGTTTTGTTTCGGCCTAAATCGCGCCCGAAGTGGCACAGTAAATCCAATAATCAAAGGACCCGTTTATGCACTCGAACCCTTTTTCGGACGAAGAACTGAGCCGTCGTCTGTCAGCCACCCGCCAGGAGATGGCGGTCCGCGGTCTTGATCTGGTCTTGTTGAGTGCGCCGGAGCATGTGTTCTATCTCACCGGATTGGATCATTGGGGTTATTTTGCGCCGCACGTGCTTATCGTGGCGGCTGAAGGTGAACTGGTGCTCGTGACCCGGGCAATGGAACACGTGGCGATTCGCAATCAGGTGCGAAACGCGACCTTCATCGGGCATTCGGATTCCGAGAGCGCAGCTGATGTTGTGGTTAAGCACCTCAAGGGCGCGAGTTCCGGTAAAACCATCGGTCTGGAAGCGGCTTCTGCAGGACTGTCTTACGCGATGGGAGAGGCTCTCAAGCAGGGCATTGATGGCGCATCCTGGGTGGATATCACGGGGATGCTGGATGAGATGCGACTGGTGAAGTCTATCGAAGAGCAGCGTTTTATGAGAAGCGCCGCCGTCGCCTCCGACGCCGGTACGCAGGCCGCAATCAACGCCATTCATGATGGCGCCAAAGAAGCGGATGTCGCGGCCGAGTGTCTTGCAGCGATGACCCGTGCGGGAGGGACACCGCCCGGCTTTGGGCCCTTCTTGCGCCCGTCTCACCGCATGGCGGAGGAGCACACGACTTGGGGGGATGGTGAACATCATGAGGCGGTATTCCTTGAGATCGCGGGCTGTGTGGCCCGCTATAACGCTCCCATGGGACGGCTGGTGAATATCGGCAGGATCTCTGATGAGGATGCCGAGATGGCGCACATATGCGGCGAGGCTTTTGATGCAACGTTAAGGGCGCTCAAAGTCGGCGCCAGAGCAAAAGACGTTTACAACGGTTGGCAGTCGGTCGTGGATGGAGCGGGCATGCCTGAGTACCGTCGCCATCATTGCGGGTATCT
>DDZY01000172.1:0-9645 GCA_002346525.1 Proteobacteria bacterium UBA2996 | reverse complement strand
GAGATGCGAGAGGGCATGACCTTTCATCTGATGTCGTGGTTTACTGAAACGGGCCGGGGAAACTACTTCACCTCCAATACCGTTCTGCTGGGTGCGGACGGGGCAGAGGTGCTGACGACAACACCCTACGGGCCGCACATTGCGCCTTAGGAGAATGGATCCATCGTTAAAGAGAAAGGGATCATGCGTCGTTATCGAAGAGACGAGCCGCTCGATGATCTTGAGCACTGGCCCTTTGACAACAAGGCGTCTGACTATGTGATTGTGCAGGGCAACCCGGTTGCCTCAGGGCGCATCGATTATGTGAGTCCTGACGGTACCGCCCGACTGGGAGTTTGGCGCTGCACGGAAGGTGTCTTCGATTGCAACGAACTGGGAGATGAGCTGCAAACCATTTTGTAGGGTCGGTTGATTCTGACTTCGGGAGGGCAAGCACCTATCGAGTGCATTCCGGGCGACAGTATCTTTACGCGTAAAGGGCAGCGGGTGAGGTGGGATATCCGGGAAACCGTCGTCAAGCTTTTCCACACATCCAATTTGGATGTCAGAGGTTGAAGCTATTTTTCTCGTCAGAGAAGATCAGGAAGTTGATGTTGAAGTCATCACACCGTGCTTTTCCCGGTGCGCGATCAATTCATTGAGCCAGTCCGGATCCATCTCCGGTACTGATGACAGCAGCAGTTCAGTGTATTCGTGATGGGGCGGTGAGAACACATCCGTTTTCGGACCCTGCTCCACAATCTCGCCCTGGAGCATCACCACGACGTTATCTGCAATCGCTTTGACGGTGGCGAGGTCGTGCGTGATAAACATGTACGCGAGATTGAATTCTCTTTGTAGTCGATCAAGCAGTCTCAGGATTCCTTCCGCAACGAGTTGATCGAGGGCAGAGGTCACTTCATCACAGATAATGAATTCGGGCTCGGCTGCCAATGCTCGCGCGATGCTGACCCGCTGTTTCTGGCCGCCCGAGAGTTCATCGGGATACCGGTCTATATATAAATCCGGTTCCAGTTCAATCAGGGATAACAGTTCGCGTATGCGCTCTTCTTTTTGTTTCCCCCTCAGGTTGAGATAGAAACTGAGCGGTCTGCCGATGATATTGCGGATGCGTTGCCGGGGATTCAGAGCCGTATCAGCCATCTGGTAGATCATCTGCACGTGACGTAGTTGGTCTTTGTTTCTTGATTTGAAACTCTTTGGTAGCGCCTCACCGCTGAATTGGACTTCGCCAAGCCGCGGCGGCAGCAGTCCGGTGATAACTCGGGCCGCCGTACTCTTGCCGCTGCCGGATTCGCCAACGATGGCGACAGTCTGTCCACGGTGAATTTCAAAAGTGACGTTCTTGAGAATGTCTTCTTCACCGTACCCTGCGGTAACGTTATCGACCTTGACGACCGGATTGATCTCAGTCGCGGCGGTTTCGGCCTCTTTCTTGAATGAGCGGACTGCCCACAATGACTTGGTGTAGTCCATTTTGGGATCCGACATCATTTGACGCGTAGTCGATTCCTCCACGAGTTCTCCGTAGCGCAAAACCATGATGCGGTCGGCCATCTGTGCTACCACGGCAAGATCGTGGGAGATGTAAATTGCAGCCGTGTTGAACTCGCGAACAATGTCCCGGATCGTGGTGAGTACCTCGATCTGCGTTGTGACATCCAGTGCGGTAGTGGGCTCGTCAAAAATAATGAGATCGGGTCGGCAGGATAGCGCCATCGCGGTCATGGCCCGCTGCAGTTGCCCGCCCGAGACCTGATGGGGATAGCGGTACCCGATACCGTTGGGATCCGGAAGCAGCACCCGCCGGTAGAGATCCTTGGCATCGGCTTCCGCATCCTGGCGGCTTTTGACCTTATGGACCACCGGGATCTCGGAGAACTGGTCAATCAGTTGATGTGCGGGGTTAAAAGATGCTGCAGCACTCTGCGCGACATAGGCGATCCGGACACCACGCAGTTTGCGTAGTGTGGTCTCCGACTGTTCAGTAAGTTCCTGACCGTCGAAGCGGATTGTGCCGCCACGGATGCGGCATCCCGGCCGAACAAAGTTCATCGCAGCGAGACCCAGCGTGGATTTACCCGCACCCGATTCCCCGATCAGACCAAGAACTTCTCCCCGGTCGAGGTCGAGATCAAGGCCTTTAATGATCTCGTGCCAGACCTCATCGCTTTCGCCATCGATCTCAAGGTTACGGATTTCTAGCAGTCGGTTAGTCATTAGCCCATACGCCACAAGTCGTCATTAATGCCCATCCTTGAGGCCGCTGGACTTGTGAAGGAACCAGTCCACCAGGAAGTTAACGCCGAGCGTCAGAATCGCAATTGCAATTGCGGGGAGGACGGGGGTGATATCTCCATAAGTGATGAGCACGGCGTTTTCCCGCACCATCGATCCCCAATCTGCCGTAGGCGGCTGAATGCCCAGTCCCAGAAAACTGAGTGCGGCAATCATCAGGAAGACAAAACAAAAACGCAGGCCAAACTCTGCCATCAGAGGAGCTGTGATATTCGGCAGAATCTCCCGAACGCACAACCAGAAAATCCGTTCCCCCCGAAGCCTCGCCGCTTCAAAGTAATCCAGCACGACGACGTTCAGGCTGACTGCGCGGGTTACGCGAAAAATTCGGGTGGCATCCAGTGTGGCGATCACGATGACCAATGTTGGAATCGAGGTACCGAAAATCGCCAGCAGCATCAGCGCAAAAATGAGTTGGGGAATAGCCATCAGTACATCTACGATCCGGCTTGATATCTGGTCGAGCCAGCCGCCATAAATCGCGGCGAGCAGGCCGGTCAGGCCGCCGATCAGAAAAGCGAGACAGGTGGTAATGAAGGCAATCCCCACGGTATTACGGGCGCCGAACAGGAGTCGTGTCAGCATGTCCCGACCAAGACCGTCTGTGCCCAGAATGAATTGCTCACCCCAGACGTCAAACTCGGGACCAACGATCTCGGTTTCGCCGTACGGGGTCAGAATCGGGGCAAATATCGCCACGAATCCATAAACCAGAATCACCAGGATTCCAAATTTGGCCGTAATCGGCGCTTTAAGAATCTCTCGTAACGCGCCCTGCAGGCGCGTGCGTCGTGGCCGATTGATTTTCGGGTCCAGCGAAGTAGCTTCTCCGCCAGTCATTTTGGATGCAGGAGCCGAGGGTTAGTACAGATGGAGACGATGTCGGCGGTCAGATTTAACAGGATATAGGTGCCGGCAAAGATCATGGCGCAGGCCTGGACAACGGGAATATCACGGTTCGAAACAGAATCAACCATTAACTGACCGAGTCCCGGATAGATAAATACAACCTCTACAACAACCACACCCACGACCAGATAAGCAAGACTGATTGCAATAATGTTTGCGATGGGCGCCCATGCATTGGGCAGCGCATGTTTAACGATAACCCGCAATTTTGGCATTCCCTTGAGATGCGCCATTTCGATGTAGGCGCTTGCCAGCAAATTGATGATGGAAGCGCGGACCATCCGCATCATGTAGGCGAGAATGACTGCCATCAAAGTGACGGCTGGGAGAGTGACCTGATGCAGTTTGTCAATAAACGACGTGTTGACATCGATGTTAGAAAGACTTGGGAACCAGCCAAGTTTTACCGAGAAGTAGAGTATCAGCACATAGGCTGTGAGAAATTCAGGCGCCGACACAGCGCCCAAGGTGGCGATATTCACAGATCGATCGTAGATACCATTGCGATAAAGAGCTGCCAGAACTCCCAGAATCAATGCAAGAGGAACGGATATGACTGCTGCCGTTAGCGCGAGAAAAAGGGTATTGGAGAGGCGAAACGTAATTAACTCTGCGATATCCCGTCGGTTGGCAAGTGAGGTTCCAAGATCGCCTTGCATAACACCTGCCCACCAGTCGATGTAGCGAATGTGGGCGGGTCGGTCCAAGCCTAATTCATGGCGTAATGCTGCGACATTTTCAGGGCTAGCGCCTTGTCCTAATAGAGCTTCTGCAATGTCTCCCGGCAGGAATTCAACTCCTACGAAAATAATGATAGACACTACAAATAGTGTTAGCAGTCCGAGACCAAAGCGCTGCAACACCATTAAGAGAATTCTGTTCATTGTTTCTCAGTGACGTTAGTGGCTATACCTCTAACCTCGATATGACGAAAAAATCAACTTACACGTGGAGATTACTCCACCCGCCAGTAACGCGCCAGCAACCCAGCCGGGATGGGTATATGGTGTGCTGTGATGCAAGTGCAAAAAATAAGCGGCCCGAAGGCCGCTTATTGGGTGGGCTAAGGAAAAGTCCTTAAGCTTTCCACCATCTTTTGAGGAAGTGGCCACCGTCCATTTCCCAACCGCCACCGATCTGCTCACCGACACCGACGGTATCCCGGGTCGCGGCAACATCAGTACCAAAGGCGGGAATGATGGTTCCGCCTTCTTTGGAGATAATGTGCTGGACTTCCTGATACATGGCAGTACGTTTGGCCTGATCCAGCTCACCCCGAGCAGCCACCACAAGTTCGTCAACGCGAGCATTGTTGATGAGCGTATCGTTCCACGGCGAGTCAGACAGGTAACAGATTGACAGGATCATGTCTTCCACCGGTCTTGCGCCCCAATAGCAGGTACAGAACGGTTTTACGTTCCAGACGTTGTTCCAATACCCGTCCTGGGGTTCCTGAATAATGTTCAGGTTAACGCCGATCTTGGCCCAATGCTGCTGGAACAGTTGAGCGGCATCCATGGCCCCACCATAAGAGGTGTTTGATGCGCTGAGATCAATCGTGACGCCCTCATGACCCGACTTTTTCAGGTGATGCTTGGCCTTGTCCAGGTCATAGTCAACCTTCAGGTCGGCGTCATAACTGGTAAATCCAGGACCCAGCGGTTGATCGTTGCCCATCGCACCGTATCCAAAGAGCACTTTGTCGATGAACTCCTGACGCGGCGTTGAAAGTTTCAGCGCGGTTCGGAAATCCATGTTGTCGAAAGGTGTCACGTTCATCCTCATGGGATGCGTGAATGCCAGGTTACTCGCGACATCAATAATGTTGACCCCTTTGACTTTCTTGAGGCGTGCGATACCTTTTAATGCGGGTCGGTTAATGACATCGACCGATCCACTAATCAGCGCACTTTGGCGAGCCGTATCATCCAGAATCGCGAGAACTTCATGGGAGTCAGCCAGGGCACCGCCGTCCGGATGCCACGCGTTGGGGTTACGCTCTAGAACAGTCTTTACGCCCGGGTTGTATTCCTTCAGGAGGTAAGGGCCAGTCCCTGCATCGGACAACGATTCAGGGACGCCATCTTTTGATGGCATGATATTGAAATGGTAATCAGTAAAGAGCGCCGGACAGTCAGCATTGCCGTCAGCCAGTTCAACAACTACCGTATTGCCGTCCACGCGCACATCGGAGATCCCGGAAAAGACCCCTTTCGCATATGAGGTGGTATCTTCACCGCGATGCTTATTGATTGATGCGACGACGTCATCTGTGGTGAGCGACTTGCCATTATGGAACTCAACACCCTGACGGATGTTGAAGCGCCACACTTTCGCATCAGGGCTTGCTTCCCAGCTTTCAGCCAGGGCTGGCTCCATGCTGTTGTCCTGGCCGACGTTCACCAGGCTGTCGCGGAACGCGCGGCTAACGCAGATCATGTACGTGGCGTTAAATAGGCCACAATCAAGTGAATCGCCGGTGTTCGCGTCGTTAAGTCCGGAAACCATATGCCCGCCTTTCTTTGGTGTGGCGGCCAGTGCACGGCCGGACCAAAGGGCGCTGCCCATGGCAGTTGACAGGCCCATCGCACCTGCGACAGCAAGAAAATCGCGGCGTGTAACGCGTGGATCGGTAAGCACCTGCTTCAGGACGGTGTCCTGATGAATGATCTGTTCAATCTTTGAGCGTTTCATCATATCCTCCATGTGGTCGTTATAAGGAGCCACGTTCGGCGGGCATTACTAGCCACAGAACGATCCCTTGATCCTAACCGCCCTTTTACATGGACCGCAAGGACGCGGGTTCCCAGATCCTCAGAGACGATAAACTATTGCGGCTGAGTGGGTAGGATATGGATAAATTGCGCGTTTAATAACTCCTAAAAGGGTTATAACTTCATGAAAATTAAAGAAATTAAGACTACACCGCTATTGGTCCCCTATGCGCAGCCCTATTACTGGTCTCAGGGGGTCACGCAAGGCGCAGAGGTCTTATTGGTTGAGATTCACGCGGACAACGGAGCCGTGGGGCTTGGGGAGTGTCTGGCAACACCTACCGCAAAAGGGGTTCAAGCCTTTGTCGAAGAGGCGGCAAGACATCTGTTGGGTCAGTCTGTCTTTGATCGAGAGCGCCTGATGACGCTTTGTTATCAGTCGCTCTTTCAGTTTCGCGGCACATGCAGCGCGCCGCGCTTTGGCGGGCAGGTGCTGGCCGGGCTGGAAATGGCGCTCTGGGATCTTCAGGGAAAAGCACTTGATCGGCCGGTTTATGAACTGCTGGGCGGCGCTCAGCGCGAATACGTGGACTATTTCGGATTCATTCAGGGCTCGGAACCGAAAGACCTTGCCCGGGATGCCGTGGCTCTGGTGCAGCAGGGGCACCGCACGATTTACTGCAAGCTGGGTCGCGGTGACGAGCTCGATGTTGAGATCGTAAGACAGGTCCGTGAAGCGGTGGGTCCTGATATCCGTTTGCGCCTTGATCCCAACGAAGCCTGGGATCCGCTTGTCGCAATTCGGATGATTGAGCGCCTGAAAGCGTTTAATCCCGAGATGATCGAACAGCCTTGTGATCATCGCAGCCTGAGCGCTCTCAAACAGATCAAGGATGCAAGCCCTGTTGCAATTGCGGCGGATCAATGCGTATTCAATGCGGTCGATGTTTGCCAGGTGACCCAGATACAGGCGGCGGATCTCATCGTGCTTGGCCTGCACGAAACGGGCGGCATCGGCCCTCTTATGGAAGCGGCGGCCGCCGCGAAGATCGGCGGGCTTAATATTTGTCTTCATGGCTTGTACGAGACCGGCATCACGACGTGCGCGGCGCATCAGGCAGGGCTTGCGATTCCCAACCTGGATGACGCCAATCAGTATATGAACCACCTACTGACTTCAGATGTGATTGCGAGCCCGGATCTTTCGCTAAAGGACGCTCAACTCGGTGTCTTCGACGCACCGGGCTTGGGATTCGAACTTGATTCTGATGCCGTTTCTCAAGCCGCCGCTCGGCATGCCGAACAGACAACGGCAGCGGATGATACCTAGCCTAAGGCTTGCGGACTTGAACTCATTGCAAAGGAGAGCCCAGTGAAGATCTCCCGAATTCGCGTATTTCAGGTTGACCTGCCGATGAAGGAGGGTGCGTACAGTTGGTCGACCCAGTCCTTTTCGGCTTTTGACAGTACGGTTGTCCTCATTGATACCGATGAGGGGCTAACGGGTGTGGGAGAGAGTTGTCCGTTGGGACCCTCTTATCTTGCCGCATACGCCGAAGGGGTGCGCACGGGTGTGTCGGTGCTCGCTCCTGGCCTTATGGGCGAGGACCCGACCCAGCTGGACAAGATCAATCTCAGAATGGATGAACTCCTAAAGGGTCATCCCTACGTCAAGTCGGCAATCGATATGGCCTGCTGGGATATCCTGGGCAAGGCAACGGGGATGCCGGTGTATCAGTTACTGGGCGGCAGACTCCAGGAGCGGGTAAAACTATTCAAGGTCGTGGCACGCGCTGATCCCGGACTTATGGCGGAGCGTTTCGTTGAATACCGTCAGTCGGGCTTTAATCATTTCCAGATTAAGGTGGGAGAACATCCTGAGACCGATATAGAGCGCTTCAGAAGGGTACTCGCCGAGATGCAGCCGGGCGATGTCGTGGATGCAGATGCCAATACCGGTTGGAAGCAGCATGAAGCCCTGCGTGTGGTGGGTGCGGTCGAGCGGATGTTCCAGGAGCGGCAGTTGTCGTGCTTTATTGAGCAGCCTTGCCTCAGTTACGAAGAGTGCCTCGCAGTACGCCGACACAGCAACCTCCCATTCATTCTGGATGAGTGTATGGACGGGTTACCCATCCTGTTGCGCGGATACCGCGATAATGCGATGGATCTCATCAATCTGAAGATCAACCGGATGGGCGGGCTTACCCGAGCGCGACAAGTGCGTGATCTTTGTGTTCACCTGGGCATTGTCATGACCATCGAAGACAGTTGGGGAGGAGAGATCGCGACCTCTGCGATTGCCCATCTGGCGCAGTCGACACCGCAGGCATTTCATTTTCAGTCTTCAGCATTTCACGAATACGCGAGCGTCGCTATTGCCAGTGGCGGACCGCAGGTTGCAGACGGCTATATGACCGCGCCGGCAGAACCCGGGTTGGGGGTCGATCCGCTGATGGATGTGCTCGGAAATCCGGTATGCGAGTTTCACTAGCGTAAATGCGACATCGAGTCTTTTGATGAACTTATCTTCTCGCCCACAATAGCGATCTGCGAAGGACTGACAATTCATTAAAGGGATCACGATGGCGCGACAGCACGATCAGAAAAACAGAAAAACCCGCACGCTGGCGGTACATGCGGGTGAGGCACCCGATCCGGTTACCCGGGCATCGGCTCCCAACATCGTGATGTCGAGCACTTTCGTGCTGGACAAGCCAGTGGGTTTTTCTGCTTATGATATTCCTGAAGACGCGCCGTTTATCTACAGCCGCTGGCGCAACCCAACGGTCCAGCAGTTAGAAGACAAAATGGCGGCGCTGGAAGAGGCCCCGGCATGTCGGTGTTTTGCCTCCGGCATGGCAGCAACCTCGGCGGTGCTGTTCAGTGTCCTGAAATCAGGCGATCGTCTCGTCATGAGCGATGCCAACTATCCCGGCACCGCAGAACTTGCCCGCAATGACCTTAAGCGCATGGGCATCGAAATCGTAACGGCGAATTTCTCCGACCTCGATGTGCTGGAGCAGGCTGTGACCCCCGAGACTGCGCTGGTCTGGGGAGAGACGCCGGCCAACCCGACCATGCGCATTACCGATATCGCTGCTGTGGCCGACATTGCGCATCAGCGTGGCGCCCGGCTGGCGATCGATTCGACTTTTGCCTCTCCCATGGCCACCCGGCCAATGATCCTCGGAGCAGATTATGTAATTCATTCGCTGACCAAGTACTGCTGCGGTCATGGGGATGCGATGGGCGGCGCGGTACTGGCTTCAGAAGAGCATATGCGCGCTATTGAGACTGATGGCCAGATTCATGTGGGCGGCGTGATCAGCCCCTTCAATGCATGGCTGATCAACCGCGGGCTGGCAACGCTGCCGATACGTATGCAGTCCCATGAGACCAACGCGATGGCTGTGGCGCAGTTTCTTCAGGCGCACCCAAAGGTCAATAAAGTGCTGTATCCGGGTCTTGCCAGCCATCCACACCACGATCTCGCGAGAAAGCAGATGGACAACTTCTCCGGGATGCTGTCATTTCAGATGGACAAAGGCGCAGAACTCGCGCAGAAGATGATGTCAGATTTTGAGATCATCCACTATGCGGTGTCGCTTGGCCATCATCGCAGTCTGATCTGCTGGATGGGAACGGATGACCTGATGGCATCGAGTTATGGCCTGTCTGGAGACGCGCTGACTGCGTATCGGGACTTTGCCGGAGACGGGGTATA
>DDZY01000036.1:2747-5269 GCA_002346525.1 Proteobacteria bacterium UBA2996 | reverse complement strand
CGCCGCCGACTTTTACTTTGACGTGCAGATGCGAATCGGATTCGTGCTGTCAGATGCCGGCCGTCACACCGAAGCGCTTGAACATCTTGCCGATGTCACCCCAAAGTCCCAGGATGAGCAGGTTCGCATCTACCTTGCCCGTGAGCAGGTGCTGCGAGACAGTGGGCAAGCGGAATCAGCGCTGGAACTGCTGAGTGCGGCGCTGATCGATATTCCGGATCACCCGGACCTGCTTTACGCCCGGGGACTGGTGACTGCGATCATGGATCGTGTGGAAGAACATGAGCAGGACATGCGCCGGCTCATCGAGATCGATCCCGATAATGCGCATGCCTACAATGCCCTGGGCTACACCCTAGCAGACAAAACCGATCGACTGGCCGAAGCACTGGAGCTGATCGAAAAGGCACTGGCACTGTTGCCGGGGGATCCTTTCATTCTGGACAGTCTGGGCTGGGTACATTACCGGCGCGGGGATCTGGATCTCGCACTGGAGTATCTTCAGCTCGCTATGGATCAGCGGCCGGATGCCGAGATCGCCGCACATCTTGGCGAGGTGCTTTGGCAATTAGGCAACAAGGAGCAAGCCATTGCGGCCTGGCAGGACGGCAGCCAGACCGATCCCGATAATCCGGTTCTCAAGGATACGATGCGGAAATACGGTCAGTGACCGTGCGTCACTTCACCGCGTGTCACCTCGCCGTGCCTCACCGCCTTGTCTTGCTGTTGGTCTTATTGCTCGCGGGGTGCGCGGGTATCCCGTCTGCCCCCCCGGCGCCAGAGAACAACCTGGAAATCAAGTGGCGCGAACATCAGGGGCAGGTAGCCGGGATTCATCAGTGGAATCTTTCCGGGCGGATTGGCGTACGCACGGACGAGACCGGGGGCAGTGCCAACCTGCGTTGGAAACGTCAGGAGGGCCATGATCAGATTGATCTATTCGGGCCTTTGGGCGGTGGCCGGATTCGACTGGATATCGATGCGGCCGGCGCCCGTCTGCGTGACGGCCAAGGGCAGGAGTTCTTCGCCGCTACCGGCAGTGAAGTCCTGCTTAAAGCGACGGGTTGGTATGTGCCGTTCGAGGTGCTGGGTGATTGGGTTCGTGGGATGCCGGCTCCCGGGGTACACGAAATCGAGATCGATGAGACGGGCAAACTGATCTCCCTGAATCAGAGCGGATGGACCATCTTATTTAACGACTATGTGCCACACCATCAGGTCCTGTTGCCGCGAAAAATCCGCGTTAGCGCCTCCAAGGAAGTGATTGATGAGTTGGCTTCAGGAAATCAGATTAGCGGCAACCAGTTAGTGGTGAAACTCTATATAGATGAGTGGACGCCGCCCGCGGGTGTGACTGAGATGGATCAATGAAGACCTGGCTGGCTCCCGCCAAGCTGAATCTGTTTCTGCATGTCGTGGGTCGGCGCGCAGATGGTTTGCATGAGCTGCAGACACTGTTCCAATTGCTGGATTTTGGCGATCTGCTTTCGTTTGAGGTCACAGAAGATAGCGGCATCTGCCGTGACGGCGGTTCAGAGTTGCCACAGGAAGATCTGTGTGTCCGGGCCGCGCGCGCCCTGCAGCAAGCCGGCGATACCGGCCTCGGCGCCCGGATTCGACTCACCAAGCGCATTCCCGTGAGCGCCGGGCTGGGGGGCGGCAGTTCTGACGCGGCCACTGTTCTAGTGGCGCTCAACCAACTGTGGAAAACCCGGCTCACCGAGGATGATCTCGCTGAGATCGGGCAATCTCTTGGTGCGGATGTGCCGCTCTTTATCCGAGGTCACTCCGCCTGGGGCGAGGGAATCGGTGAGCAGTTGACCCCTGCAATACTGCCATCAAGGCAGTTTTGCGTAGTCTGGCCCGATGTCCATGTGTCCACAAAGACCATATTTTCTGACCCAGAATTGACACGAAACACCCCGCGAATCAGAATACCGGGCCCGTTTGAGGGTGATCGGCGAAATGATCTGGAGCCGGTGGCGAGAAGGCGGTTTTCCGAAGTGGGAGACTGTCTGGACTGGTTGGGACAGTTTGGGGCGGCGCGGATGACGGGAAGTGGCAGCGCAGCCTTTTTGGCCGTGGCGAGTCCCAGGGCCGGCGAAGAACTGCTTGAGCAGTTACCGTCGCGGCTGAGCGGCCTCGTTGCCAACGGAATTAACCGGAATCCCGCATTTGTCGACGAGCCTGATGGGGTGTAGCCAAGTGGTAAGGCACCGGATTTTGATTCCGGCATTCCCAGGTTCGAATCCTGGCACCCCAGCCAATTTTGAAATGCCCTGCCGCTTTTTAATACAGCGAGAGACCCGATGGCGATAGATGACCTGACGCTGTTTACCGGTAACGCCAACCCGGAACTGGCCGGCGAAGTTTCGGCAAAACTGGGCGTGGGCATGGGTCGGGCAATCGTCAGTACCTTCAGTGACGGCGAAGTTAACGTCGAGATCATGGAGAATGTGCGGGGTGCAGACGTCTACGTTCTGCAGCCCACTTGCGCGCCGGCCAGCAAGCATCTCATGGAA
>DDZY01000036.1:0-2383 GCA_002346525.1 Proteobacteria bacterium UBA2996 | reverse complement strand
GTCATGCCGTACTTCGGGTATGCCCGGCAGGATCGTCGGCCCCGTACCGCCCGAGTGGCGATCACCGCCAAGCTGGTGGCAGACATGATCGGCATCGCGGGCGCCGACCGGGTTGTCACGATGGACCTGCATGCAGATCAGATTCAGGGATTTTTTGATATCCCGGTCGACAACATATATGCGGCCCCCGTTCTCAATGGAGAGTTGTGGCGGCACGAACCCGATAACCTCATGGTGGTGTCGCCGGATGTCGGGGGCGTGGTGCGGGCCCGGGCGATGGCCAAGCAGTTGGGTGTGGAACTCGCGATCATCGACAAACGCCGGCCCCGGGCCAACGAGGCCAAGGTCATGCACATTATCGGATCGGTTGACCAGAGAAGCTGCGTACTCATGGACGACATGGTGGATACGGCCAATACCCTCTGCCAGGCGGCGTCCGCCCTTAAAGATGCTGGGGCAGTGCAAGTCAAGGCCTGCTGTACGCATCCGGTGCTTTCCGGTCAGGCGATTGAGCGGATCGAGGCCTCGGAACTGGACGAAGTCGTTGTGACAAACTCGATTCCGCTGAGTGATGAGGCCCGAAAGCACAGCACCAAGATCCGGCAAATCAGTGTCGCCAGTCTGCTGGCGGAATCAATCCGACGTATCGCCAGCGGCGATTCCGTCAGTTCACTATTTATGGAATAAGCGGCGTCAAGGGCCGCACGGTTAAGGAGAATCAGTAATGAGCAGCAACTATGTACTCACCGCCCAGTCGCGTGATGTTTTTGGTACGGGCGCGAGCAGACGGCAGCGTCGTGACGGCCATGTCCCTGCGGTTGTTTATGGCGCGGGCAAGAATAATGAGACGGTCACTCTGGATCACGACCAGGTGATGCACAGTCTTGAAAAAGAAGCGTTCCACTCTGCGATTATTGATCTTGAGACCGATGCAGGATCCCAGCAGGTGATTCTCCGCGAGGTACAGATGCACCCGTATCGCCCTCTGGTGCTGCACATGGATTTTCAGCGCATCAAGGCAACGGAAAAACTTCATATGAAAATTCCGCTGCACTTCGATGGCGCTGACGTGGCGCCGGGAGTCAAGACCGACGGCGGTATCCTCGCCCACACCATGACCGAACTCGATATCACCTGTTTGCCCAAGGATCTGCCGGAGTACATCGCAGTGGATGTGTCGGAGTTGGGTATGAACGAATCCGTCCATCTTTCTGATGTCCAACTGCCGGAAGGGGTCGAGTTGACCGTAACCGCCTATCACGAGGGAGAGAATCCCACTGTTGCAACGATTACCGCGCCGAAGGTGGTCGAAGAGGAAGAAGAGGTGCTCGCTGAAGAGGGTGATGCTGTCGAGGGCGCTGAAGGCGCCGAGGGCGGTGAGCAAGCGCCTGACGCTGATGCCGAAGAGGAAAAGAGCGAGTAGCGCAACCTCGTCTTTCTGGGCCGAATGCCGCGTCGTTTGACGAGGTGGCATCGTCTTCAGTGTGCTGATCGACAACACGATGGCGCCAATCTCTCTTGTCTGCGGTCTGGGCAATCCGGGTGCGCAATATGAAGCGACGCGCCACAACGCCGGCTTTTGGTTTCTGGACGCCCTGCAACGTGTCGTTCCCTTACCCTGGCGTCCCGAAACACGGTTTTTTGGTGACCTGGCTGATACCCGTGTGGGACAACAAAGAGTCCGCTTTTTAAAGCCCGCCACTTTTATGAATGAATGCGGCGGAGCCGTCGCATCCGTCTGTAGCTATTTCGATATCCCCGCCGAAGCCGTCCTGGTGGTGCACGATGATCTTGATTTGCCTCCCGGCACGGTCAGGGTCAAACAGGGCGGTGGCCATGGAGGGCACAATGGTCTGCGCGATATCTTCTCGAAACTGGGTTCCCGTGAATTTATCCGTCTGCGTATCGGCATTGGTCATCCGGGCAACAGCGATGACGTCACCGATTGGGTGTTGAGAAAACCGTCGTCGGAGGACAAGACGGCCATCCTTGATGCGATCGATCGTGCTTTGGACGAGATTAATCCGATGATGGCCGGCGACCTTGAGCCTGTAATGAAGGCGCTGCACACCCAACAGACAGGACAAGCCTGAGTGGGCTTTCGTTGCGGCATTGTCGGCCTGCCGAATGTAGGCAAGTCAACCCTTTTTAATGCACTTACCCATGCAGGGGCGCAGGCCGAGAACTATCCGTTTTGCACCATCGATCCGAATATCGGCATCGTAGAGGTTCCCGATCCCCGTCTTGAGACCATTGCCGGACTGGTCAATCCGGCGAAAGTTATTCCCACAGCCATCGAGTTTGTGGATATCGCAGGCCTCGTGGCAGGGGCCTCAAAAGGCGAAGGTCTCGGCAACCGGTTTCTTGCCCATATCCGTGAGGT
>DDZY01000130.1:3178-9797 GCA_002346525.1 Proteobacteria bacterium UBA2996 | reverse complement strand
GTGGCCTATGCGCGGGCAGAATGCACGGCACACAGGTCGGGTCATTAAGTAACCATGAAAACACTACTCCCCATTGTACTGCTAGCCACCACCTTCCCCGCCCAAGCCTTTGAGTTCCCGGCAAGGTGGTAGGCGTGACGGACGGCGACACCATCACTGTGCTGTACCAAGGCAAAAAGCAGTACAAGGTACGCCTGCAACTCATGGAAAACCGCATCACCGACCTGAAGGCACTGGACGGCATGGCCCGGCTGAACACGCTTATTCTTTCCCAAAACCGCGTGACCGACCTGAGCCCGCTGGCCGGTGTGCCCAACCTCACAACCCTGTGGCTGTCGGGAAATCAGGTGCAGGATGTGACGCCCTTAAAAGAATTGAAGAAACTTCGCACCGTGCTCCTGCAGGCAAACCGCGTACCGCCCGGGCAACTTGAGGAATTGCGCAAAGCCATCCCCGGGTGTCGGGTCAACAATTAGACCGCAGGCCCATAGCCTGACTCTCCGGGTTTGATCCAATGGAGCAACATCGTTCCGCCATCGATATTGCCGGGCTGGCGGATTGTCTCTTGGCCATGGCAGGGCCGGGTGCAGCATTGCCGATTTTTTTCCTGAGAACTTGCGCAGTCCATTCCTCGTGAACATGATCACCGCGATTGGCACATTGCCGATCTTTCCCGCGGGCCTTGGCATGGGCCGTTAATGGAAAGTGCGTTCAAAATAATAATCATGAAAATCATGCGTCCATTTTTTCTGTTTCTGGCTCTTGTCGTCCCCTCCATCGGGGCAACAAAGACAGCTCTCGACCGTTACATCGCCAAGCCTGATCCCGCGTACAAGTACCGGCTCGTCCGCACCATCCAACTCCAAGGCGCCACTGCCTACCTGATCGACATGACTTCCCAGCATTACCTCACGCGCAAGGAGGTGAACCGGCCCGAGTGGCGCCACTGGGTGACTATCATTCAGCCCGACAAGGTCCGGCACACCACCGGCCTGCTTTACATTGGCGGCGGGAACAACGATGGCAGAATGCCCCAGCCGCGCAGTGACCTCGCCAAGATCGCCCTTGCCACCCAGTCCGTCGTCACCAGCATCCGGATGGTCCCCAATCAGCCGCTCATTTTTAAAGATGACAATCGCCCCCGCTCCGAGGACGCGATTATTGCCTACACGTGGGACAAGTTCCTGAAAACCGGCGATGAGAAATGGCCGCTGCGCCTGCCCATGACCAAGGCCGCCGTTCGTGCGCTCGATACCGTCAGCAGTTTCCTGAAAACAAAAAAGGTCAACATCGACAAGTTCGTCGTCACCGGCGCCTCCAAGCGTGGCTGGACCACTTGGAGCACAGCCGCCGTCGACCGACGCGTCGTCGCCATCATCCCCATCGTCATCGACATGCTCAACGTTGAGCCCTCCTTCCGCCACCACCGCAACGCCTACGGCCGCTACGCCGAGGCTGTCCACGACTACGTCGACTTGCGCATCATGGACTGGATGGGCAAGCCGCAGTTCACCAAGCTCAAGCGCATCGAGGACCCTTACGAGTATCGTGACCGTCTCACCATGCCCAAGCTCATCCTCAATTCCGCCGGCGATCAGTTTTTCCTGCCCGACTCCTGGCAATTCTACTGGCGCGATTTAAAGGGCCCCAAGCACCTCCGCTACGTCCCCAACACCGGCCACGGCCTCCGGGACAGCGATGCCCTTGAAACTCTCCTTGCCTATTACCACGCCATATTAAACAAGGCTCCGTTGCCCGAGTACAATTGGAAGGTCGAGAAAACTGGCGCCCTCACAGTCACCACCAAGGCTAAGCCAATCGAGGTCCGCCTCTGGCAGGCCCACAACCCCAACGCCCGAGACTTCCGGATCGACAAGCTCGGCCCCAAATGGGCCAGTCAGCCATTAAAGCCTGACAAGGACGACGTCTACACTGCGCTTGTCCCGAAGCCGTCCAAGGGCTGGACCGCCTACATGATTGAGCTCACGTTCCCGGGAAAACTCCGCCCACAAAAATACACCACCGGCGTAGTCGTGACGCCCGTTACCTTGCCCTTTGTGAAGGAGGAATAAACTGCCAAATATAATCAGCACCCGGCTTTAGCGTAGGATTCACATCCGCGCAGTATCGTGTCCTTTCAAGCCTGCAAACCCGAATCCAAGTTGACAGCTGGTGTCATCGCGAGGAACCTGCGTTTGTTTTAATCCATGAAACTGCTTCGTTTCCTGAATGACTCGATCTGGATCGTGGTGCCGTTGTTGTCGGCGATGGCGCTGGGGCTGGGGTTGCATGGATCTGCCGCGGACGACCCGCAAGGCTCGACGTGGGACCACCTTTACCGAGCCATCGCCTTGTTCGTGATTGAAGACGGTGGGCAAGCGAACATGACTTGGTCGCTGAACGTCGCCCGGTTTATGGCTCCACTGGCGCTTGCCTTGGCAGCGATCCTTGCCTTTCTGAATATTTTTGGCGCGCGCCTGGAGCGGTTCCTGCTTCGGTTCCAGTCGGATCACGTTGTGCTTTGCGGCTTGGGCGCGGGAGCGTTGCAATTGGCGCGTGACTTCAAGCAACGCCAGCCCGGGCGTGGCTTGTTGATCATCGACAACGGGCAGGCAGGCGATCTTCTGGCGGAGGCGGAGGCGGAACGCATTCCCGTGTTGCACGGCTCGGCCCACGGGACGGAACTGCTTAAGACCGCGGGTGTGCCGCGTGCCCGGCACATGGTGCTGCTGTGCGATGAGGATGATGACAACATCCAGGGAGCGGCAGAAGTATACCGCATTCACAAGGCAAGCTGGCAGGGTACGGGCTCCACGCTGGAGCTGGCCTTACGCATCCATGATGACGCCCTGCGCGCCCGGTTCATGGAGCATAAGATTTTTCTGGACCAGGAGGACGCGGTAGAGGTCAAGGTCTTCTCGACGCCCGAGACCATTGCCCGGTTGCTCCTGCAACAACATCCGCTGGAAATCACGCCCGCAGGTAAACAGGCGGAGCGCATTCACCTGGTGGTGATCGGCTTTGGCGGACTGGGCCAGGCGGTCGCCCGCGAAGCGTTGTTTGCCGGGCATTACGCCAACCTGCGAAAGCTGAAGTTGACGGTCATCGACCGCGATTTGCGGGACGCCGAGGAGCGTTTCCGCTATCGCCACCCGGGATTGGACAAGGTCGCCGAGACCGAATTCATCACGTGCGAAGTGAACAGCGCGAGCTTCGACCGGCTCAAGTTTCTCGCCCAGCCTTCGCCCGCGGGCGAAAAGTTGACCATCGCGATTTGCCTTGGCGGCGACGTCTTGAATTTCTCCACGGCCTTGAAAGCCAGCTCTCTTCTGCGTGCGGCCGGATCCTCGGATCACGCCAAACTTCTGTTTAAAGCCCGCGACAATCGTGGCGTCGCGCAGTTGTTGAAAATTCACGCCGATGCGGTCTCCGCCCAACTCCCACCCCTGCTCCCCTTTGGCATGGCGGAGGATGAATGCAACTATCAAAACGTCATTGCCCCCGGCCGTGAGGAAATTGCCCGCACGATGCACACCAAGTATTTCGACAACTTCATCAGTCGTGGCAAGAAGGCCGGTGCTTGGGCTTCACTCGTTCCCTGGCCCGAACTGCCCGCGCACCTGCAGGATTCCAACCGCTGGCAGTATGAGCACCTGTCGGTGAAAATCCGTCTGGTCGACCCTCGTTTCGCTGACCCCGGTTTTGCCGGCAACGATCTCGCCCAGTATGCCGCCAAGGTTTCCAGCATGGAATTTCAAGAAATGGTGGCACCGCACAAGTCGACCATGAGCCGCATGGAACACGAACGTTGGAGCGCCGAGAAATGGCTCACCGGCTGGGAATACGCTGCCAAGCGCGATGACAACAATAAGCTCCACCCCGACCTCGTCCCATACGACGAGCTGGCAAAAGACATCCAGCAACTGGATGCCAACACCGTGGAAAACATGACTGACTGGCTCGACATCCTGCGGGGCCAAAATCATTAAAGGCGGATTGATCCCATGCCGCAATCCTTCCAGTCCCAGCAGATCCGCGTTTTCATCTCATCCACCTTCCGCGACATGCAGGTGGAGCGGGATGTGCTGGTGAAGCAGGTTTTCCCTGAGCTGCGCCGGCGCTGCACGGAGCGGGGCGTGGATTTCGTGGAGGTGGACTTGCGCTGGGGCGTCACTGAGGAGGAGGCGGAGAACGGCGAGGTGCTGCCCATCTGCCTGCAGGAGATTGAACTCTGCCGCCCCTACTTCATCGGCCTGCTGGGCGAACGCTACGGCTGGGTGCCCAGTCAGCTCCCGGTTGGACTGGTCGAGGAACAGGAATGGCTGGATGGACACCGCGACAAGAGCCTGACCGAGTTGGAAATCCTGCACGGCGTCCTGAACAATCCCGACACCGCCGGTCGCGCCTTTTTTTATTTCCGCGACCCGGGCTATGCCAAGGCACACGGCGGTGACCATGCCGCCGAGGACACTGCCGCATCGCAAAAGCTGGCCGACCTGAAAGCCCGCATCCGGGCCGGCGCAACATCGGTGCGGGAAGTCCGGGAAAACTACGCCAACCCGGAGGCCCTCGGGCAACACGTGCTGGAAGATCTCTGGGCGGCCATCGACCAGGAACACCCGGAAGAGGCCAAGCTCTCGCCCCTGCAACAGGAGGCCCGCAACCACGAGTCCTTCGGCGAATCCCGCCAGCGCGTTTACGTGGGGCGCGAGGCGGACCTGCAGCGCCTTGATGACCACGCCGCGCAGGGGGAAGGCCCACCGCTGGTGGTCCATGGCGAGTCTGGCTGCGGCAAGACCGCGCTGGTGGCCAACTGGCTGGCGCGTTATCGTCGGGCCAACCCGAAGGCCCGTACCTTTGTGCATTACCTGGGTAGCACCGCGGACAGCGCGGACCCATGGCAGATGATCCGTCGCCTGTTGCAGACCCTCAAGGAATGGGGCACCTGGGAGGAGGATATCCCGGCTGAGCGCGAGGAACTGGAGGAAAAACTGCCGCTCGCCCTGGCCACGGCAGGGCACAGTGAGCCGGTGGTGATCGTCATCGACGGACTGAACCAGGTGCTGGCGGATGGGCGCGACCTGCGCTGGCTGCCCTGGCACACCCCGGCGGGCGTGCGCCTGGTGCTCTCGGTCATCCCGGGCGAATGCCTGGACCTGCTGCAGCAGCGCGAATGGCCCATGCAGGAGGTGCCCCTGCTCTCAGCGGAACTCCAGCGCGAGGTGGCCGCGCAATACCTGGGCCGGTTCCGCAAGAAACTGCCTGAAGAACTGCTGGACGAACTGGTGGCAGCACCGCCCACGGCCAATCCGCTGTACCTGAAGGTGCTCCTGGATGAACTGCGCGTATTCGGCGAACACGAACAACTGGCGCAAAAACTGCGCTGGTATCTGGAGGCAACCAAGCCGGATGCCCTGTATGACCGCATGCTCACCCGGCTGGAGGAGGATTATGAGGGCAAACGAACAGGCCTGGTGAGCGAGGCGTTAAGCCTCATCTGGGCCTCGCGCAACGGGTTGAGCGAAAATGAACTCCTGGAACTATTGGGCGGGGAAGACCAGCCTGCACTGCCGTGGACCACCTGGGCGCCACTGCACCTGGCTCTGCAGGAATCCCTGGCCTTGCGGGGCGGGCGATTGACCTTCTTTCACGATTACCTACGCCAAGCGGTCGAAAAGCGTTATGTACCGAACCAAACAAACCGCCAGCCTTTGCATCTGCAGTTGGCAAAATATTTTGAACCAGGAAGCGATTCATTATCTGCGTCGCAGAGCCAAATATATTGGGAAAATGTCAACCAGGGTGTGCTATTATCCCGCATTGTAGAGGAACTTCCATGGCAACTGGCTCAGGCCGAGTCGTGGAATGATCTACAGACTTGGCTCCTTAACATCCCCATGTTTCTGAATTTGCATGAACGAAGCTGGCTGGAGATTTGGGGTTATTGGAGGAAGATAATAAATGCCACTAGTGAAAAGCCTGACTTGGGCTTTGCTTATCGTCAGTCACTCGATGCATGGAGGAAGGAATTGGATTCAAAGCCGGAGGTTGTTTATCTCGACGACGATCTGCCTCCGGAACAGGTTGCCGCCATGGCCGATGAACCCTTCCGGGATCACTCATATCGATTTGCATTGGATGATGTTCGTGATTTTCTCAGGAGATCCGGAGATGCGTCCGCTGCAGAACAGTTTGCGCGGGAATCCCTCGACCTAGCCATTGCACAACTGGATCCGGACCATCCCTATATGGCCACCAGTTACAACAATATAGGGGAGGTGTGCCTTAGCAAGGGCGAGTACGATCAGGCATTGGAGTTTTTTCATAAATCACTGGGCATCTCACTTGAGCAACCGGACCCGGAACACCTCCATGTAGCCCGCGGCTACAACAACATTGGGGAGGCGCATCGTGAAAAGGGTGAGTACGATCAGGCACTGGATTATTACCAGAAATCTCTGGCCATTTTTTCCGATCAACTGGGTGTGGATCATCTGGTGGCTGTAAGCTACAACAACATCGGGGGGGTGCACTATGGCAAGGGCGATTACGATCACGCGCTGGAGTTCCACCAGAAATCACTGACCATCCGGATCAAGCAACTGGGCCCGGACAACCT
>DDZY01000130.1:2665-2850 GCA_002346525.1 Proteobacteria bacterium UBA2996 | reverse complement strand
AGTGTAGGTGAAAGCCTGGGACACATCGGGGCGGTATACGCTAGCAAGGGCGAGTACGATCATGCACTGGAGTATCACCAGAAATCACTGGCTATTCTAATCAAGCAACTGGGCCCGGATCATCCTGTTGTGGTCACCAGCTATCACAGCATCGGGGAGGTGCATCGTGAAAAGGGCGAGTACGA
>DDZY01000130.1:0-2352 GCA_002346525.1 Proteobacteria bacterium UBA2996 | reverse complement strand
GAGTACGACAAGGCACTGGAGTATCACCAGAAAGACTTAGCCATTACGCTCAAGCAACTGAGTCCGGACGATCTCAGTGTAGCCACACACTACGAAACTATGGGGTTGGTGCACTATCAAAAGGGCGAGCACGATCTTGCACTGGAGTTTTTCCAAAAATCACTGGCCATCAAGATCAAGCAACTGGGTCCGGACCATCCCGATGTGACCCCCAACTACAACATCCTCGGGCGGGTGTACTCAGACAAGAATGAGTGCGGCCAGGCGCTGGAGTATTTCCAGAAAGCACTGGCCATCCGTCGCAAGCAACTCGGGGAAGACCATCCTGATGTGGCCGCCACCTATGGTAGCATCGGGTCGGTGTACGATAACAAGGGCGAGTACGATCAGGCACTGGAGTATTTCCAGAAATCACTGGCTATTCTAATCAAGCAACTGGGGGAAGACCATCCTGATGTGGCCGCCAGCTGCAGCTATATCGGAGGGGTGCTTCATCACAAGGGCGATTACGATCAGGCACTGGAGTATTTCCAGAAATCACTGGTCATCCTAATAGAGCAACTAGGCCCAGATCATTTGGATGCAGCCACCATCTGTAACAATATTGCTGAAGCGCACACCGCGAGAAGCGAGTACGACCAGGCGCTGGAGTATTTCCAGAAAGCACTGGCCATCCGTCGCAAGCAACTCGGGGAAGACCATCCTGATGTCGCAATCAGTTACAACAACATCGGCGAGGTGCATCTTGAAAAAGGCGAGTTCGACCTGGTACTGGAGTATTTTCAGGGTGCTTTGGCCATTGAGCTTGAACATCTGGGGCCGAACCATCCCGAAGTGGCTTTGAGATATTGCCAAATCGGCATGTTGTATCGTGATCTGGGCGAATACGATCATGCATTGGAATTTTTAACGAAAAATCTTGCCATTGACCTGGAGCTATACGGCCCAGATCACCTGAATCTGGTGAACAGTTACACCATTATCGGGCTGATTTATCGCGGCAAGGAGGAGTACGACAAGGCGATTGAATATTATCAAAAATCGTTGGACATCGAGTCAGTCCAGCTTGGTTTGGACCATCCCGATGTGGCCAACAGCTACAACATCATATGCGAAACGTATCGCGAGAAGGGCGAACACGACAAGGCACTGGGGTTTGCCCAGAAAGCGATGGCCATCCACCTCAAGGAATTGGGCCCGAACCATCTCGATATGGCGACCAGCTACAACAACATAGGCGCGATATATCGTGTCTTGGGTGAATATGATCAAGCATTGGAGTACTACCAAAGGGCCGTGGCTATCATGTCCGAGCACCTGGGCCCAGATGATCTCGATATAGCTATCCTGTTTAGTAATATCGGAAGGATATACTCTGAAACGGACCGGTACGATCAGGCTCTGGAAAATTATCAGAAATCACTTGTTATTCGCCTCAATCAACTGGGATCGGATCACCCTGAGGTAGCCAAAATTTACGACAGAATTGGGGGGACGCATTATTTGAATGACGAATATGACAAGGCTCTTGATTATTATCAGGAAGCCCTGAGCATCTGGCTTGTGCAACTGGGACCAGAACACCTCGATGTGGCCGCCACCTATGATAGCATCGGGTCGGTGTACGATAACAAGGGCGAGTACGATCATGCACTGGAGTATCACCAGAAATCACTGGCTATTCTATTCAAGCAACTAGGGGCGAATCATCCTGATGTGGCCGCCAGCTACAACGTCATTGGGATGGTGCATGACAACAAGGGCGCATCCGATCGCGCACTGGAATATTACCAAAAATCACTGAATATCCGGCTTGAGCAACTGGGCCCGGATCATCCTGATGTGGCCATCAACTACAACAACATTGGGTTGGTGCACTCTGACAAGGACGAACATGACCAGGCATTGGAGTATTTCCAGAAAGCCCTAGATATTTTTTTCGAGCAATTGGGTGCGGATCATCCCTATACAACCCAAACCCTCAAGAATGTATCATTACTCAAGGAACAACTTGGTGAGGATGATTAATCCTGTGCCGCAACCATGTGCGCAAACTACCGACTGACCCGTTCGGAAACCCAAGGTAAACAACAAAACCAACCCGATCGG
Organism: Proteobacteria bacterium UBA2996; assembly: GCA_002346525.1. Classification (GTDB taxonomy): domain Bacteria; phylum Pseudomonadota; class Gammaproteobacteria; order Arenicellales; family UBA868; genus UBA868. The sequence continues at coordinate 243 of DDZY01000130.1, read as the reverse complement.
GCAAGGTGTCACCGGTCGTTTCCCTTTTTTGCTTTGGCTCGAGTTCGCCAGGCAGTACTGTCCCAAGGATGAGGACAGTTGTCTCCCTGCTCACCATTCTGATGGTTGGCTGCGGCGTGGATGAGCCGCCAGAGCCCACCGTGTCCGGCCACACCCGGCATCGGGAAGGGCGGACACACGGGGGGATTTCCCTTGTGCATGCGCTCCCCCCCATCGGGCCGGTGGGTATGCAGGCCTTGTCGT
>DDZY01000094.1 GCA_002346525.1 Proteobacteria bacterium UBA2996 | reverse complement strand
GGTTTACGATATTTCAGGAAAGCCGCCGGCAACGATTGAGTGGGAGTGAAGACCTATAACTGCCAGAGGAGATGATGGCTTTTCTATCGGGCTTTTGCTGATCTCCACACTGTTATGTGCCTTGGTCACCGGGTTTGTCTTTACCTATGCGGTCATTGTCATGCCTGGCCTGGCAAAGCTCTGTGACAAAAAATTCATCAGGGCGTTTCAGGTTGCCGATGAGGTGATTCAAAAAAATCAGCCGATTTTCATGATCGTCTGGATAGGGTCGATGATTTCGGTTATCGGCACCATGATCACAACATTCTTCGGACCTTATTCGGTTGAGACGGCGTTGGTGATCGTTACTGGTTTTGTGTATCTCCTGGGGGTATAGGGACTTACGGTTTTTGTTCATTTGCCGCTGAACAAACGGATCCAAGGCGTGAATGTCGCTGACATGGATGCGAGCGCTCTGCGTGGGCAACGTATGCTATTTGAAGCCCGCTGGACCTGATTCAATAGAATCCGCACTCTAATTGCCTTGGTTATGAGCGTGTCCTTTATGATTGCATTAAGCCTGAACGCACCCTTAATTGGCGGCATGAGTGGGTGAACGCTAAGATAGGGTGGCCCCGGTCGATGATCCCGGGCAAAACCCTTAGGCGTGGAGGATGCAAATGACGATAAAAGAAAGTTGTCAGTGCGGTTCAGTAGAGTTCAGTCTAGAAAACGACCCGATGATGCACTTTGTGTGCCACTGTAGTGACTGCCAGAAGCTTCACGGCAATTCATTTTTTGGTTACGCCTACTCGTCGGATGACATCAGCATTACGGGTGAGGTGAACACATACTCCTATGAAGGGGGCAGTGGGAATTTGTTGCATGTCGTCTCTTGTCCTAACTGCGGCTGCAAGTTGTATACCCAACCTGATCTGATCGAAGGAATGATTTATGTGCCTGCGGGGATGCTAAAAACGCATTACGAGTTCGCTCCAAAAGTCGAGTTGTTCGCCTATAACAAAGCGTCTTGTATGGGGTCCGTTTCCGTGTCCGGGGAATCCTACGAGCATAACGGCACACTCGAGCGTATCGGCGAACTCCTGGAGAATCTTGACCAGAGATAGTCATGAGCGATCTAGAGCAGGAGATCAAGCAGCTCAAAAAAGAGAACAAGAAACTCTCTCTGGAGTCCAAACTGAGGAAATCCATGGCGGTCGAACTGGACCGTCAGAAAGAGTTGTTGCGGCAGGCGACCGAAGAGGTCGAGGCTCAAAAGGAGAAAATCGAAGGCATCTCCTTAAAGCTCTCCCGATATTTGCCGGTCCAATTGTACGAGCAGATTTTCAGTGGTTCGTTGGACATCCATAAGAAAAGTGAGCGCAAAAAGCTCACCATCTTTTTTTCTGATATCGCCGACTTCACTTCGATCTCTGAGCAAATAGAAGCCGAGGAGATCAGTGAGTTCCTGAGTTTTTATCTCACTGAGATGAGCGCCATCGCTGAGAAATTTGGCGGCACGATCGATAAATTTATCGGGGATGCCATCATGATCTTCTTCGGTGATCCCCATTCTGAGGGAGAAGTTCAGGATGCCAAGAACTGCTTGGATATGGCGATAGAAATGCAAATTCGGATTGCCGCATTACAACCCTACATCAGACGCGAATTCGGCTTCCCAGTTGATCTCAACGTCCGGGTCGGTATCAATACGGGATTCTGTAACGTAGGGAATTTCGGCAGCACCAGTCGACTTGACTACACCGCTATTGGCAGGGCGATCAACGTGGCGTCGCGACTGGAGTCGGAGGCTCAATCTGGCGAGGTGTTGGTCTCGGAGAATACGAAAATTCTGGTGGAGGACTTTTTCGAGTTTTCTTCCGAGCGGGTAGTTCACCCTAAGGGAGTTCCCCATCCGGTGAGCTGTTATGGCGTCTCGTACGAGACGTCACTAAATCGGGAAAGCATCCTGGGTGAGTGCTTTAAGTTGGTGATCAATGATACAAACCTGACCGAGAACGATCTCGACCGCTTGAAGGCGTTTCTGTCGAAATACGCCGACGGAGCGGAGACGGAGCGAAAAAGCGAGGACCCGGCGGATCCTAGGGCTGAATCGCGATCGTGAGTTGGGATTCGACTAACGCGAGGGATCTGGACGAACACTGGATGCGGCACGCGCTAGCCCAGGCGAACCGTGCGGCTGAACACGATGAGGTGCCCGTGGGTGCGGTGGTGATTCTGGACGACAAGATTGTCGGTGAGGGACATAACCGGCCGTTAGGGGCACACGATCCGACGGCACATGCCGAAATTGTTGCGCTTCGGGATGCGGCGAGCCGTCTTCAGAATTACCGCCTTGGCGGCACAACGCTATATGTCACCCTTGAACCTTGCCTGATGTGTGCGGGCGCGATCATTCAGGCACGGGTTGAACGCGTTGTTTTTGGGGCGTTCGACGAAAAAGCAGGCGCAGTAGGCAGCACAGCTAATTTGCTTCAGTCTCCGCTTGCAAATCACCAATGTCAGGTAACGGCGGGTGTACTGGGAAACGAGTGCGCCGGGTTGCTTGAGCTTTTTTTTGCCAGGTTGCGCGCGGATAATCAGGACGCGAGCTCAGTCGGCTCCTGACCTACTTCTTCCAGAGTTGACACCGCTGTAGGGCCTGTTGCGTCCTGCACCAACTCTACTGCGGATAGAGTCGCAGAATTAACTCTTGGGAGCCGTTCTTCTCGGGGAGGAATCCCAAAGAAGTCTCGATAGCATTTGCTGAAATGGGGGGCAGACACAAAGCCGCAGGCAAACGCGATGTCGACAATCGACCTCGAACTGCGCAGCAGTAATGACCGAGCCCGCCGAAGCCGAAGTTCCAGGTAATAGCGAGTGGGTACGCACTGTAGATGTTTTTGGAACAGTCGCTCAAGTTGACGACGGGAAATCCCAACGTGTGTCGCGAGTTCGTCCAGGGTCATCGGTTCTTCAATATTGGACTCCATCAACTCAACAGCTTCGACCAGCTTAGGCTGGCTTGAGCCCAGTCGCATTCGTAAGGGCATTCTCTGGCGGTCAGCGCCATCACGAATTCGCTCACATAGCATCCCTTCCGAAATCCTGTCGGAAAGCGCGCGGCCCCGCTCGCGTGCAATCAGGGTGAGCATCATATCCATTGGAGCGGTTCCCCCAGAGCACGTGTAGCGATCCCGATCCAGTTCAAACAGACCAGAAGACACCACAAGATGTGGAAACTCATTATGCATGTCGGGAATATTTTCCCAATGCAGCGTGCATCGGTAACCGTCTAGAATCCCGGCACGAGCCAACTGGTAACTTGCTGTGCAGATGCCGCCAATCGCGACGCCTCGCTTTATATAAGGCTTGAGTTTTTCTGAAAGAGACTCAGGACTGACTGAGTGGAGATCTGTTCCAGCGCAAACAAATAGAGCGTCCAGCGGTTCCTTGGCAGTGAGCTGGCGAACCGGATTCACAGTGAGTCCGTTGCTCGCCCGGGCGGGTTGGCCATCGAGGGTGAATAGCGGGAATTGATACAACTCTGTTTCCGCGGCACGGTTCGCGGTGCGCAGAGGTTCGACGGCGGCCGAAAACGCCATCATCGTAAAATCGCGAAGCAGGAGAAAGCCGAAACGACGAACCGCCGCCGAGTCAATCTGGTAGCCTGCTCTATCCATACTGCCCCCCTTTGATTCCGCGGGAATATACCACCATCAGACCTGACCGCCTACAAGGTTTTATCGGGTTTTTCCGTTTTTTGACAACGTCTGCGCCCCCTCATCGGAGTCTGATAGCATGATATCTCGGTCGCGGCGGTCTCCTGTTACGCTGAGGCACTTTGCGGCAGATTGTGAGCCAGTTGTGACTGCGAAATTTACTGTTTCCAAATTGCGACGATTTACGCAGACTTGGAAATCTAAAATTGTCCACTAGCCAAAATGAACCTTACCCTCATAGCCCGACCATGACCGAACTGAGACAAGTCTCACTTGAGGATAAGTATCTCCTTAAGTCAGATCAGATTTTTGTGACGGGGATTCAGGCGCTGGTGCGTCTGCCCATGATGCAGAGCGATGCAGATCGTCGGGTAGGACTTCATACAGCGGGTTATGTGACCGGATATCGAGGCTCGCCTCTGGGTGCGCTCGATCAACAACTCGCCCTTGCCAGGTCTCAGCTTGAAGCCTGCCGCATCAAGTTTCTTCCTGCTGTCAATGAGGATCTGGCGGCAACGGCGGTTTGGGGAACTCAACAAGCCGGTTGGCGAGGCGACGGTCTTTACGATGGTGTTTTCTCGATGTGGTATGCCAAGGGGCCAGGGGTGGATCGTTCCGGTGATCCCCTTCGGCACGGCAATCTTGCCGGCACGAGCGCCAATGGCGGTGTGCTGATTCTGATGGGAGACGATCATGTCTGTGAGTCTTCGACTACCGCCCATCAAAGCGAATACTCCCTCGTCAATACATTCATTCCCGTGCTCAATCCCGCCGGGGTGCAGGACATACTCGACTTTGGGCTGTACGGTTGGGCCCTATCTCGTTACTCAGGCTGTTGGATCGGCCTCAAGAGCGTCCATGACACGGTCGAAGCCTCTGCATCAGTCATCGCGAGCCCGGACCGAATCTCAACTAGTGTTCCCAAAGAATTTGTGATGCCTGAAGGCGGGGTCAATTTTCGCTGGCCCGATACACCGCAGGCACAGGAAGTAAGACTGCACCAGTTCAAGTTGCCCGCAGTATCAGCCTTCGTTAGACAGAACCCGATCGACCGCCAGGTGTTGGGCGATGCACAGGGTCAGTTGGGAGTTATCTCTACGGGTAAGTCATACCTTGATGTGAGAAGAGCGTTCCTCGAGCTTGGGATTGATGAGAGCCGGGCGAAAGCGCTCGGATTAAAACTCTACAAGGTTGGCATGCCTTGGCCTCTTGAACCCCAAGGTCTCAGGGCTTTCGCAAGAGGGGTGCGTAAACTGGTTGTGGTGGAGGAAAAACGAGCGCTGATAGAAGATCAGGTCCGCAGTATCTTGTATGGAGTGGCCAATCCTCCCGAGGTAATCGGCAAAGCAGATGAGTCGGGGGCAGTGCTTTTTCAGGTGCACGGGCGCCTTGATGCGGCGCAGATTGGTCAGGCGATTGGTGAGCGCCTTCTTGAATTTTCCGGGGATGAGACATTAGCCAGAGCGCTTGAGAGACTTCGCCATCGCGCAGATCATTCCGCGCTCAAAGAGGCCGCAATGCGCAGGACGCCATACTTTTGTGCAGGGTGTCCGCATAATACTTCGACGCAGGTGCCGGATGGTTCGCGCGCTCTTGCGGGGATCGGGTGTCATTACATGGCCCAATGGATGGACCGTGACACCGCGACCTTTACCCAGATGGGAGGAGAGGGCGCGAGCTGGATCGGAGAGGCGCCTTTCAGTGCTACCGGGCATGTTTTTCAGAATATCGGTGATGGGACCTATTTTCACTCAGGACTGCTCGCCATCAGGGCCTGTGTGGGAGCCCAGGTCAATATCACTTACAAGATTCTGTATAACGATGCAGTCGCTATGACCGGCGGTCAATCGGTGGACGGGCCGATGGATGTCATGCGGATCTCGCGACAGGTTCATGCCGAAGGCGTTTCAGAGATCGCAGTGGTAACAGATGATCCTGACAAATACCCCTCGGACGCAGATTGGGCTCCCGGCGTTAGGATTTATCATCGTGACCTACTGGCACGAGTCCAGCGGCAGATGCGTGAGGTGCTGGGGACTTCAGTCATTATTTATGATCAAACCTGTGCCGCGGAAAAGCGCCGCCGTCGCCGCCGCGGATTGATGGAAACGCCAAACGAGCGACTCTTTATTAATGAGGCAGTGTGCGAGGGATGTGGTGACTGTGGGGTGCAATCAAACTGCGTGGCGTTAATTCCCGTTGAAACGGATCTCGGCCGCAAAAGGGCAATCGACCAGTCGGCGTGCAATCTCGACTATTCCTGCAACAAGGGCTTCTGTCCAAGTTTCGTATCGGTTATCGGAGGTGAAAAGAAGAGGCCTGCTCAATCTGCGGGCTCACTCCCGTCCCAAATAGGTGGGACCCTCGAGACGGTGAACACCGGCATCGAACAACCCTACTCCATCATCCTGACGGGAGTCGGCGGAACGGGGGTCGTCACTATTGGCGCGATTGTCGGCATGGCAGCCCATATCGCGCGTATGGGTTGTTCAGTTCTGGATATGGCGGGGCTGGCACAAAAAGGCGGCGCCGTAACGAGTCACATTATCCTGACGCCACACCCCGATGAAATTACTGCCACGCATATCGCAGACGGCGGATCGGATCTGCTGTTGGGCTGTGATGTGGTCAGTGCGGCTGCGCAAGAAACGCGGGTGAAGCTGAGCCGCCAGACAACATCAATTATCAATACGTATAGGATGATGTCCGGAGAATTTACTCATGAACCTGACCAAAACTTTCCCCTGGACGATCTGGTTAACGACATCCGTAACGCAGCGGGGGAGCTGCACACAGTGCCGGCAACCGAAGCGGCAAAAACAACGTTTGGCGATACGCTGACTGCCAACATCATCATGCTTGGGTACGCCTATCAGTGCGAAGCCTTGCCGATTCCCTACCAGGCTGTCGAAACCGCCATAGAACTCAACGGACGTGATGTCGACACCAACCTTGCTGCGTTCCGCCTCGGCCGCAGTATGGCCGCTGATCTCGCGACAGGAGACGGCCTTATCGGCAGATCAACGTTTGAGCCGGAGGATTCACAAGCGCACTCAGAGGCCGGACTGCTCAAGCGTCGGGTCGACCTGCTGTGCGAATCTCACGGATCGAAGGCGGCTGCACAACTCTCAGACTGGGTCACGATGGCTCGAAAGAAAATCGATCCTCGCTATCACGAAGAGTTGATTCCAGCGTTGATTGAGAGCGCATTCCGTGTGCTGTATCAAAAAGATGAATACGAAGTGGCTCGACTTTACAGTCAGCCGAAGTTTCGTGAATCGCTTTCCGAGGACTTTGAGGGACGCTTTAAGCTGCGCGTGCACCTTGCACCCCCACTATGGTCGCGCATGGATCCTGATTCCGGCCGGCCCAGGATGCAAAGTTTCGGCCCTTGGGTCTTCACCGCTTTTAAGGTGCTGAGTGCGCTACGTTGGATACGGGGAAAGTGGTTCGATCCCTTTCGCTTTAGTCCGGAAAAGGAGCTGCAAGAACAGATTCAGTCCAGCTTTGAGAGAACGATCAGCAGGTTCAGTGAGGTGCCCGTGACACGAGACAATATCGATAACGCGTTGCGGTTGGCATCATGGCCGATGCAGGTTCGCGGCTTTGGACCGGTACGCGCAGAAGCCTTTCAGAAAGCCAGGGGGGAGATTGAGCGGCTGGAATCGGCAATGGTGGTCACCAGCGAGAGTTAAGCTGCTCGGAGGAAGTAATCCTTGAAGGCATCGATTGTCTGGTGAATGCCGGTCCGGTCGATATCCAAGTGAGTCACTAGGCGAATAGGATTCTCTTCAACGGTGACGAGTATCCCGCGATCGTGCATAAACCCGGCGAGACTCTCTCGTTTTGAATCTGGCACGGATATAAAAACCATATTGGTGCGTCGGTCAGTTTTGTGAACGTCGAGTTCGTCTATTTCCCCAAGCCCCGCAGCGAGAAGCAGAGCATGTTCGTGATCTTCTGCCAGGCGTTCAATGTTGTGTTGCAAGGCATATAGGCCCGCTGCGGCAAGGATGCCCACTTGTCGAGTGCCGCCGCCCAACATCTTGCGCCATCGCCGAGCTCTCTGGATGAAATCCCGTGACCCCGCCAATACGCTGCCAATTGGCGCGCCGAGGCCTTTAGACAGACAAGCGGACACCGAATCGAACATGCCTCCAATAGCATCCGGGGCGATCCCTTCACTGACGGCTGCATTAAAGATCCGCGCTCCATCCAAATGGAACTGTAGGCCATTGCCGGAGACCAATGCCTTGGCTTCGGACAGATAGTCCATCGGTAATGGCGTGCCGAAGAAGGTATTTTCGAGACAAAAAAGCCGTGTGATGGCCAGGTGGAAGTCATCCGGCTTGATGGCCGCCCGAACCGATTTCAGATCCAGCGTGCCGTCAGGTTGGTTCTCGATGGGTTGTGGCTGGACACTTGCCAGTACCGCCCCACCGCCGCCCTCCTCAAGATAGGCATGGGCCTTCGTGCCTGCAATGTATTCCTCGCCCCGCTGACAGTGAGTCAGGATCGCGAGCAGATTCCCCTGGGTGCCGCTTGTGACAAAGAGCCCTGAATCCTGCCCAAGCAATTCGGCAGCCTTTGCTTCCAGACAATTCACCGTTGGATCATCACCGTAGACGTCGTCCCCAACAGGTGCATCCGCCATTGCCTGGCGCATTCCTGATGAGGGCCGAGTCACCGTGTCACTGCGAAAATCAATAATTGAGCTCATGCAAAGAAGAGTCTTAGGGCTTGCCGAGGTGAATGTTGAGCGGTAATGTCGACGCTAGAGCGAGACGCATCTTAGCGCTACCCATCTGCCGGTTAAATCATTGTGCCATAACCGGCTGAATCCGGGAGACCAAATCCGGTTTACGGTTGCCAGATTGCGACATAATTTTCTTAAATTTGAAATCGGCTGATCATGACTGAAAAAGAGTTGAGAGTGGGTGTCGTAGGGGTAGGGTATCTCGGCTCCATTCATGCCCGGATCTACCAAAAAATGCCAAACGTCAATCTGGCGGCGGTCATGGATATCCATACCGAGAGGGGGAGCCAAGTGGCACAGGAGTGTGGCTGTCGTTTTGTACAGAATCTTGGAGATCTGCTGGATAGTGTAGATGCGGTCAGTATCGTAGTGCCGACCTCACTTCATCGTGAGATTGCTGAACCGTTCCTGGAGAAGGGGATCCCGGTGCTGCTGGAGAAGCCCGTTGCCCACACGGTAGAGGATGCACGGGCAATTGTAGATCTCGCCGACAGATCCAAAACCCTGTTGCAGA
>DDZY01000107.1:17472-26164 GCA_002346525.1 Proteobacteria bacterium UBA2996 | reverse complement strand
ACAGATCCAAAACCCTGTTGCAGATCGGTCATCTCGAACGATTTAATGCGGGCGTGGTTCGGCTTGCTGCTGAACTGGATCGGCCCCGCTTTATGGAGGTGCACCGACTGGGAGAATTCGTCGCCCGAGCCACTGATGTAGACGTCGTTACAGATCTCATGATTCATGATATCGACATCGTCCTGTCTCTGGTGTCTTCAGAGCTGCGTTATATCTCGGCGGTCGGCGCGCGCGTCATAACGGATCATGTCGACATCGCCAATGCCCGGCTGGAGTTTGAAGACGGGGCAGTGGTCAATGTGACGGCCAGCCGCGTATCATCCAAGAAATTCCGCAGAATTCGTATTTTCGCGGAATCCTGCTATCTCGCTCTTAATTTTGAGGACCAACAGATCGACGTGGCTCGTCCGGGATCGCGTCCGGAAGCCGGCGGTTTTGCGCCGATCATCAGCGAATCGATTCAGGTAACGCCTCGACCCCCATTGGACGCAGAACTGGAGGATTTCGTCGACTGCGTCAGGAGTAGTCGGCATCCCGTTGTCGACGGAGAAGCGGGGGTACGGGCGCTGCAGGTGGCACATGAAGTCCGCCAACGTATCGATGAGTCTCTGCATTCGCTTTGACGGCTGTTCGAAGCGCCCCTGGCTGTTCAGGCAAGGTTGATGACCGGGGGGCAACGGACAATCACGGCACAGCGCGTTTTGGCGCTGGCCGGAGTTTCTCAATGCGCCATGCTGGCCCAGGAACTCGCCCGGCGGGGCCATGCCCAGACGGAGCCGTTACGATGCGCACTTGGCAGCATTCTGATCCTGAATCAGACCGATCCCGAGGTCGCGTTAGGGGGGTGCACGGCGTCTATGCGGGCTTGCCCGACTTGGGACGAAAACACCCTGATCCATCGACGGTTGAAAGATTGCGATATACGGTCGCCCTGATCGATATCCAAAAGCGCCTCCGGCGCAACCACCCCGTAGCATCATGTCTTCGTGCTGAGTTGGTCCATCTGCAAGATGAGTCGCTCGCTCGGGATCCGGGCTCTCCGGAAGCGGTTGCCGCTTTCGCCAGGGTTTATACAACGACTGTGAGCACGCTGACGCCTAAGATCATGATCCGGGGCAACCAACAGCATTTAAGAGATGACGACATTGTGCTGAAGGTTCGGGCGGTTCTATTGGCAGGGGTGCGTGCCGCGTATCTTTTCCATGAGCATGGCGGACGCAAGTGGCAGCTGTTCATCGGACGAAGGACACTGGCTGAAGCTGCGAACCGGCTGTTGGAAACACTTTAGAGCGGCTTCCATGGGCGTAACGGTCAGGTCGATCTGCCGAAGTCAAGATACTCCACGCTCTCAAGCACCAGCTGACCTTGCGCGTCGAAGGTTCTCTCGAAGAATACGGCGTGCTGGTTATGATTCACCAGCACAACACTGCTTGCCCGGGTGCCATACTGGCTGCCTCTCACAAATACGACTCTCTCAAGAAGCTGGGCCCCGGGATTGTCATCGCGCTCATCTGCGGCTGACTCCATAGGTTCCGGATTGGCAAGAAACCCAAAGAGCGCACTCTCAAGGTTCTCCCCTTTTCCTTGAGACTGTAGCAGTTCTGAAAAACGCTTTGCGCCAATCTGCGTTTTGGGCCATTCCACATCAGGCGGACAATTGCTCAAAACAAATACGCCGGAGGTTTCAGAAGCATGAAACTGCGCTGCGTTACTTAAAATTGATACATTTGAAGCCGTCCCCGCTATCAGGTTAAACCCTCCATAGTCAGACCGGCCTGCAAGCACACCGCTTTCGACATCGCTCAGGACATCACCGGCTCCGAGTAGAAAATCCTTCACGATTGTGCCCCGTGACAGCGACCCAGGCTTTGCCGAGACGGCATCTGTTCGACAGTTCGTCAGTGCGGCGAAGCGGCCGGCTTGCGACAGTCCAAGCCAGGTGCCACCCCCGGTTAGATCCCGACCTGCGATGACAGTGGGCCACCCGGGCCAACGGGCCAATGGTTCAGTAGGCCGGGAGAAATACTCATCCCGGTTGGCCGCGATAATTAAAGGGAACTCAGGGTGAATTCCGAGTGAGACGGCAACAAAACACATAGCCGAGACAGGGGGTGGTTAGAATCTCAGGGGAGACGTATCAACTGGGCGGACGACATCCGGAAAGCGACCCCAATACGGCCGATCAGTTGCACAGGAGCGGATTCGGTCATCGTGCACAAACGTTCGAGTAGTTCCCGCTTTTCACCTTTGCCAAGCGAGGGCAGCCGGATCTTGACCAGTTCATGGCTGGTCAGGGCGCCGTCGAGCTCCGACGCGACGGAGGGTGTTACGCCGGCTGCACCCACGGTGACCACGGGTTTGAGGTGATGGGCGAGAGAGCGCAGGTGGTTCAATTGTTTTCCGCTCAGCTTCATGAGGGTCTCTTTGGGTGAATCAACGACCAAGTGACAGGATAACACTGACGCACAATGGGTTCTAAACGCGCTTCACGCTCCCGCAGCTGGTCAGCGCGGCAGAACCGGGATCCCTACGTCAAGAAGGCAAGGGAAAGCGATTATCGGTCTCGCGCTGCGTTCAAGCTGCAACAGCTGGACCAGAAGGAGCGGCTCATTCGCGCGGGAATGTCGGTAGTTGACCTTGGCGCGGCGCCAGGCAGTTGGAGTCAATACACAGCGGTAAAAGTGGGGTCCACAGGTGTCGTTGTGGCGGTGGATCGGCTGGATATGGGGGGTATTCCCGGGGTGACCGGGATAAAAGGTGATTTTCTGGATGACGCAGTTGTTGGAAGGATAGAGCAGGCCCTCGCAGGACGGCCAGCAGACCTTGTAATTTCTGATTTGGCCCCCAATCTTACTGGTGTATCCAGCGTCGACCAGAGCGCGATGGAGGAGGTCGTGCTGGCCGCCATGCGATTTGCGCTGCGGCATCTTGGGCGAAAAGGGGTATTCGTCGCGAAGTTTTTTGAAGGAGAGCAGGCTGATTCGTTGCGTCAGAGGGTAGAAAAAGCATTTGCAGAGGTTCGGGTTCGAAAGCCGGACGCCTCGCGGGCTAAAAGTACAGAGGCGTATCTTGTGGCCCGCCAACCTTTGGGCGGAGAAGGTATTTGTGTTTCTTAACCAAAACTCTCAAAATCTGCGATGGATCGGTTGCTTTGCTGATCACCGAAGATCTGATTGTTGATTCAAGTTTGATCATTTAAGGCTTATGAATAATTTAACCAAGAATTTGGTGTTGTGGCTCGTCATCGCGATGGTTCTGATGGCGGTATTCAATAATTTCGCACCGGAACAAAACCGGGTCGGTCAGGAGATCGATTACTCGGTATTTCTGGATGAAGTTGAAAGAGGCTCCGTGGAACAAGTCACGATAGACGGAGCAACGATTTACATCAGGGGCCGTAACGGTGAGAGATTTGTCACCTATTCGCCCGGAGACCCCGGCCTCGTCAACGATCTCTTGAAAGCCGACATTGTGATCAAGGCGCAGAAAGAGGAAGAGCCTTCACTGCTGATGCAGATCTTCATCAGCTGGTTCCCATTGCTTCTCCTGATCGGCGTATGGATATTCTTCATGCGCCAGATGCAAGGGGGCGGCGGCCGAGGCGCGCTGAGTTTTGGCAAGAGCAAGGCTCGGATGCTGACCGAGGATAAGAACAATGTCACTTTCGAGGATGTGGCAGGGGTTGATGAAGCCAAGGAAGAGGTCGGCGAACTCGTGGAATTTCTTCAGGATCCTTCGCGCTTCCAGAAATTAGGTGGAAAGATTCCCCGCGGTGTGCTGATGACCGGAAGTCCGGGAACGGGTAAAACCCTTCTGGCCAGAGCGATCGCAGGAGAAGCCAAGGTTCCGTTCTTCACGATATCGGGCTCGGATTTTGTCGAGATGTTTGTGGGCGTGGGTGCCTCCCGGGTACGGGACATGTTTGAGCAAGCCAAAAAAAATGCACCCTGTATCATTTTTATCGACGAGATCGATGCCGTAGGGCGGCAACGCGGTGCAGGCCTCGGTGGAGGTCACGACGAGCGCGAACAGACTCTCAATCAGTTGCTCGTGGAAATGGACGGTTTCGAGGGTAACGAGGGGGTTATTGTCATTGCCGCAACGAACCGGCCGGATGTTCTGGACCCCGCCCTATTACGCCCAGGGCGCTTCGATCGCCAAGTGCACGTACCCTTGCCTGATATCCGAGGTCGTGAGGCGATTCTAAAAGTACACATGCGCAAAGTACCTATCGACAACGATGTGGACGCGGCCATTATTGCCCGTGGAACGCCGGGTTTTTCCGGAGCGGATCTGGCTAACCTCGTGAATGAAGCGGCGCTGTTTGCGGCTCGTGCCAGTCGACGCAAGGTAACGATGGAGCAGTTCGAGCTTGCCAAGGATAAAGTGATCATGGGTGTCGAGAGACGGTCGATCGTGATGCCGGAAGAAGAGCGTCTCAATACTGCCTATCATGAATCGGGCCATGCCGTAGTCGCTAAAGTGCTTTCTGATCAGACCGACCCTGTACACAAGGTCACCATCATTCCCCGCGGCCGGGCACTGGGTGTCACGATGCAGCTGCCCGAGGAAGACCGCTATAGCCACAATCGTGAACACCTGCTGGCGCGTATCGCAGTCCTGATGGGTGGCCGCATTGCCGAAGAAGTCTTCATGGATCAAATGACGACTGGCGCGGCCAATGATTTTGAGCAGGCGACGGGTTTGGCCCAAAAAATGGTGCAGCGGTGGGGAATGAGTGATCACCTCGGCCCCAGGGTCTATGGCGATAACGAATCAGAAGTGTTTCTTGGTCGAGACGTGACGACCCATAAGAACATCAGTAACGCAACCGCCGAGCAGGTGGATCAGGAGATCAGCCGAATCATTGAAGAACAATATACCCGTGCCCGCGAAATCATTGAAAGTCGAAAAGAAGTGATTGAAGTGATGGCGCACGCGCTGATGGACTGGGAAACTCTTGAATCCGACCAGATCGACCAGATCATGAATGGCGAAACACCGCGACCGCCGTCCTCTGGAGAAGGCGATGGCGGCAATCGCTCCAGCGGTGATGGGGGTGAGCAGGCAGAGCGTCCGGAAATCAAGCCCAACATGGATTCGCCTGCGGGCGATTCCGCCTGACAGTCGGCTCGAGGAAACGGCCCGGGCGAGGCCGAGTGTCCTCCGTCAGTCTGATGAACGGTCCCCAGATCATGGGGGTCGTCAACGTCACGCCCGATTCGTTTTCCGATGGCGGGGAAGCTGCTTCTCATCTAGCGGCAATCCGCCACGGTCGTAGACTGGCAGCAGAAGGGGCTGATATCGTCGATGTGGGCGGCGAGTCTACGCGGCCGGGCGCAGAGCCGATCACCCCGGAAGTTGAGCTTGCACGGGTGCTGCCGGTTATCGACACTCTCGCGAAAGACGGCATCAGGGTGTCGGTGGATACCAGCAATCCCGAGGTCATGGAAGCCGCAGTGGGTGCCGGTGCCTGCATGATTAATGATATCTATGCCCTGAGAAAGCCGGGAGCGCTGGCAGCGGTTGCACACCTGGATGTGCCGGTCTGTCTAATGCATATGCAAGGCACGCCGGCGACAATGCAGGATGCACCTTTTTACCAGGACATTGGCCGGGAGATCAGAGCATTCTTGCAGTCTCGGATCCATGCCTGTGGTCGCGCCGGCATCGATGGGGAGCGCATTGTCATTGACCCCGGATTTGGATTTGGCAAAACCCGCCAACATAACCACATTCTGCTGAGTAAGGTGGGGTGGTTGACGGAGCTGGGCGTGCCGGTTCTGATTGGTGTATCACGTAAGGGGTTTGTTCGTTCGCTGATACAGGTTAAATCAAGACAGGCTTTAGACGAAACCAGTGCCTTACTGGCTCTGATGGCTGTAGAGCAAGGTGTGCGATTTGTCCGAGTTCATAATGTCGAGGTCACGCGTAAGTTATTGAACCAGGCTTACGGGCTGGCGCCACCCGCATTGTCATCGGTAAACTGAACCCATGAGTAATCGGCATTATTTCGGCACGGACGGCGTTCGGGGAAGGGTAGGGGCATCACCGATTACCCCTGCGGAAGTTTTGCATTTGGGATGGGCGGCCGGTCGGGTCTTAGGTTCCGGCCACGCCCGAGGTCGGGTCATTATCGGGAAAGATACCCGGATTTCAGGATATCTTCTGGAATCGGCGCTGGAGGCAGGTCTCAGCGCAGCCGGTGTCGATATTGCCCTGACAGGTCCCCTGCCTACCCCAGGGATTGCGCACTTGACTCGGCAGGTCGGCGCCTGTGGGGGGATCGTGATCAGCGCTTCCCATAATCCTTATCACGATAACGGCATCAAGTTCTTTTCAGAGTCTGGAAGGAAACTGGATGATGATGCCGAAGCTGCCATTGAGGCCCTGATGTCTGAGCCAATGAGCACAGTGGCGCCGGAGGCGCTCGGCAAGGCAGAACGCCTGATCGATGCGCTACCGCGCTATGCGGAGCATTGCCGGAATACGCTACCGCCGGGTGTCAGGCTCGACGGACTCAAGGTCGCAGTCGACTGTGCTAATGGTGCAGCTTACCAGGTGGGACCGCTTGTGTTGCGGGAACTTGGTGCCGAGGTAACGGGTGTCGGGATTGAGCCGGACGGGTTCAACATCAATCGGGAATCAGGCTCTACCTCTCCGGAGACCATCTGTGCATTGGTGAAGGAGTGTGGTGCGGATGCGGGTATCGCATTCGATGGAGATGCCGATCGTGTGGTGCTGTCGGACGCTCAAGGTTGCCTTGTGGATGGTGACGGTATTCTCTTCATCCTCAGTCAGTATCGCCGCCAACGCGGTGATTGCCAAGGTGTAGTGGGCACCTTGATGACCAACTTGGGTGTTGAGATAGCGTGCGAGGCGCAGGGTATTGAATTTGTCCGCGCGAAGGTAGGGGACCGATTCGTGCTTGAGGAACTGCTAGCCCGAAATTGGACGCTGGGGGGGGAGACCTCTGGGCATATCCTGTCTTTGGATCGCAGCACGACTGGCGACGGGCTGGTCGCCGCGCTCGCCGTACTTGAGGTCATGAAGATGACGGACCAATCGTTGGCTGACCTTGTAAAAGGCTTACAAGTCTTTCCACAGGAACTCGTGAACGTATCGATTGAACGCGCGTTACCTGGCGATTTGCTGAACCACCCGCGGGTTACTGATGCAGTAAAAACCTGCGAGGCGCAATTGGGACAGCACGGAAGAGTGGTTTTACGGGCGTCGGGGACCGAGCCTGTTATCCGGGTCATGGTCGAAGGGCAGAATGCGGCCGAGGTGGGCGAATTGGCGAGGGGTCTTGCGGATCAGATTAGCGCCACGTTCTGAGTCGTGGTGCGGTGCTCGCTCCGGGACACGGCTTCAGCGGATCCCGCTTAACAAAATTGCCAAAGTTCCGTTGCTTGCGTCTCTACCTTTCGGCCGTTAACATTCACAGCCTTTTTTGCCCGGTAAACCGGGTCACTACGCATACCCGTGGTGCTGGAGAATATCAATGAGAAGGCCGCTGGTCGCCGGAAACTGGAAGATGAACGGAAGTCGTGAGATGACCCAGACACTGGTCTCGGGTATCTGTTCTGGGCTTGCGGACGTTGGCGGTGCAGACGTGGTCATCTGTCCGCCCTATGTTTACCTGGATTTGTGTCATCAGTTTGTCGGTGAGGCGCCGATTGCAGTTGGTGCCCAGGATCTGGATGCCCACGAGGCGGGAGCCTTTACGGGGGCAGTAGCTGCAGACATGCTCGTCGACGCAGGCTGTGACTTCGTTATAGTGGGGCACTCGGAGCGCCGCAGTCTCTATGGAGAGGGCGATGCTGATGTTGGTGTAAAAGTCGCCGTTGCCGCAGCCAAGGGCCTGACTCCTATTATTTGTGTTGGTGAGACTCGTGAAGAGCGTGAAAGCGATGTCACGGCAGAAGTAGTCTGCCGACAGTTAGATGCGGTGATTGCCCAAGCAGGTATCGACGTCTTCCCAAAAGCGCTAATAGCCTACGAGCCAGTCTGGGCGATCGGTACCGGATTAACCGCGACCGACGAGCAGGCGCAGGAAGTGCATGCGGTCATACGGGCGCAAATTGCCGCGTCGAGTGAAGAGGCGGCTGGGGGAACCCGGATACTTTATGGCGGCAGTGTGAAACCGGATAACGCGGCAGGATTGTTCTCGCAACCGGATATTGATGGAGGCTTAATCGGTGGCGCCTCGCTAAAGGCTGCCGACTTTCTTGGTATTATTAAGGCGGCTACCCAATGAACCTGCTCACCAGCATCTTTACCGTTGTGCATCTCGTCGCAGCCATTGCGATCGTGGTCCTTGTTCTGCTTCAGCAGGGCAAGGGCGCGGATATGGGCGCGGCATTTGGAGGAGGATCTTCAAGTTCGGTATTCGGCAGTCGCGGTTCAGCCACCTTTCTGAGTAGGGTCACTGCAGGGCTGGCGGCGGTGTTTTTCGTCACAGGACTCAGTCTTGCCTATATCTATACGCAGCAGAGCGCCACACCACGCAGTGTCATGGCGACCGAAAACGCTTCGGAATCCTCGGATGTTCCGAGCGTGGATACAGCGGATCAAAACGACGGCACCCAATCGGATATCCCGGCAGCCCCGAGCACGAACTAGTATTCGAGA
Source organism: Proteobacteria bacterium UBA2996 (assembly GCA_002346525.1). Lineage (GTDB taxonomy): Bacteria > Pseudomonadota > Gammaproteobacteria > Arenicellales > UBA868 > UBA868. The sequence continues at coordinate 17,530 of DDZY01000107.1, read as the reverse complement.
GATAAAATAGGGCGGTTTCCTGATGTTTCTGATCAATATGCCGAAGTGGTGGAACTGG
>DDZY01000107.1:827-17098 GCA_002346525.1 Proteobacteria bacterium UBA2996 | reverse complement strand
CGAGTCCGGCCTTCGGCACCAAGATCAGAAGTTACCGGCGGAGCGCGTTCCGCTCTTTGTCACCGTCGGTGAAGCGTCCGGGAGTGGTATCCATGTGCTCTGAAAATACAGCCCGCCAACCAATTCTAGGTTCCAACAACGAATTGGTCTGCGTCGACGGTGTCTGGAGGCAAGCTAAACAGGACTCCAGCGTCGACTACAGTGATGGGCAGGAGGAAGAGTCGATTCTGCGTGAGACTCTGGAAGGGGCAGCGGATTTATCCTGGAATTCGCCCGAATTTGGGCCGCCCTACCCGAGTTGGGCGCAGGAGTACCACCTGTCACCATTGCGCGCCAATCTGCTGCGGGGATTAAGCCTCCCGGAAGGTATCCGTGTTCTTGAAGTCGGAGCAGGCTGTGGTGCTGTGACACGCTTCTTGGGTGATCATGGTTTTCAGGTGGATGCGGTCGAGGGCAGCACCCGTCGCGCTGCGCTCGCCCGCGCACGTTGTGCTGATTTAGACAACGTCTGCATCATTTCCGCTGATTTTCATCAACTGCATCTCCCAAAAGAGGGTTATGACCTCGTATTGTTCGTCGGGGTGCTTGAATATGCCCAGCGGTTTGCGCCCGGCGGATCGTCCTCCCGTGACGCTGTAATCCGGATGCTCGCCAACGCGACGACAGCACTTGCGCCGGACGGCAAAATCATTATTGCGATTGAGAATCGTCTTGGAGCGAAATATCTGGCGGGCTGGCCTGAAGATCATCTGGGTACGTCCTGGTCGGGCGTAGCCGGATACCCGGCTGGCGCAGCAGCCAAGTCAGGTATCCGGACGTTCGATAAAGCCGAGTGGGAGGGCATTTTTGGGGAACTGAGTCTCAAGCACCGTAGTTTTTTTCCACTGCCGGATTACAAGTTGCCCGAAGCTTTCGTCAGCGACAGGGGATATCTCGCACCGGGTACTAATGCGATCTGGGGTCGATATGTCTCAGTTAATCGGACACCCGCATCGCCGCCATCCACACCGGCAAGGTTCCAGCAAAACGCGCTCTACCGCGCCGGCCTGCTCCCGTCCTGCGCGGATTCCTTCGGTATCGTGGCGGCCCGTTTGGAAGAGAGTCTCGAGGGATTGATGCCCCACGACTGGATCGTTTTTGGCGCCAATGCTGGGGCGGCCGATAGAGGCATCTGTATGGAAGACGGCTCGAGTGCGGTGCGGCTTTTCCCTGCTAGCAGTCCCAGTAATCATTCAATAACCTTGCCGCAGGGAGAACCGATCTATCAGTATTGGTTACGGTGTGCGGTTACCGGTGTAAATGAAGAAGATCTTTCGGAGGTGTTGGCCGGGCATCTCATGGTTGCAGCACGGTCTGGACTACGCGTACCGGGATGGTGTTTGCTGGTCAACGAGACCGGAGTGCTAGTGCCTCAGCCATTTCCATGGCCGTCGGGTTTTGACTCAGCGCCGGCAACAGATGATGGGTCTTGGGAGGAATCGGTATTGGACGGGTTTTTTGAATTCGCCGCGGCCGATCTTGACTTTAATCTCGAGATCGGACCATGGGATGCGCCCGGCGGACTAAAGCAACAGATCCTTCAGCGCTTAAGTGATCCGCCGGCTAGTTGGGCAGACCCGGGAAAGGAGGACTCTTTTGCTGCGATCTATTGGGCGTCGGGAACAGCGTTTTCCGAAGAGCAAAAATGCACACTTCGGTTGTCCGGCGAAGGTGAGGAGCTCCTGACTTTCCTCCTGCCGAGGTCTGTGAGGTCGGATATGTTGCTGCGTTTTGACCCGTTGGATCATGATATTGGTGGAAACAGCATAACCGTTAAGCTCGAGTCCATGCGTCTTTATCCTGTCCATGATTCTGTTGGCGTCGATTTGATGCCGGTATTCAAGAACGACGGCGCCTCGTTTTACAACCAATTGCAAATTAGACCATCCGAAGGCGGAGTGATTTTCACTATTGAGGGAAATGATCCCTGGGTGGTTGTGGACCCGGCCTCCCTCGGGATGCCCCCCGACCTTAGCCTTGAAAAGGTAGAAGCCCACCTTGACTGGGGGTCAAAAGATTAGAAGAAGTGGGGTCTCTCAATTAGTCCGTTGATTGACCGTCAACATGGGGGAGACTAGAATTTGGTCTTCCTATTTTCGGCTGCTTTTGGCAACGTTTCCCAGTCGAGTGCTCGCAAATTATCTTCCCGTACTGCTGTTCTTGGTAACAGGAACAGTCATTGGCATCGTCGCGCTTGCGGCGGGTCGGGTATTGAGTCCTCGTAACCCGTATCCCGCGAAGCTTTCGGCCTATGAGTGTGGTTTCGAGGCGTTCGAAGACGCCAGAATGAAATTCGATATTCGTTACTACCTTGTGGCGATTCTTTTCATCATCTTTGATCTTGAAATCGCATTTCTCTTTCCCTGGGCCATTGTTTTGGATGAGATTGGGGTATTCGGTTTCTGGGCGATGATGATCTTTCTTGCGGTGCTTGTCGTGGGGTTTATTTATGAGTGGATGAAAGGAGCCCTGGAGTGGGAGTGACGCCTAATGCCGCTTGAAGGAGTGATGTCCCAGGGCTGGGCAACGGCCCGTCTTGATGATCTGATTAACTGGGCGCGGACAGGTTCCATGTGGCCCATGACCTTCGGTCTTGCCTGTTGCGCTGTCGAGATGATGCACGCGGGTGCGTCTCGTTACGACCTTGATCGATTCGGCGTGATTTTCAGACCGAGCCCACGACAGTCGGATGTGATGATTGTCGCCGGGACGTTGACCAACAAAATGGCACCGGCGCTAAGGCGGGTATACGACCAGATGCCTGAACCGCGCTGGGTGATTTCCATGGGATCCTGCGCGAATGGCGGCGGGTATTATCACTATTCATACTCTGTGGTCCGGGGTTGTGATCGGATTGTTCCGGTTGACGTTTACGTTCCAGGCTGCCCCCCCACGCCAGAAGCCCTGATGTACGGGATCATTCAGCTTCAAAAGAAGATCAAGCGTGACGACACCATCGCCCGCTGATCCTTCGGACAGCGAAGACGCGTGCCAACCGGGCGAGGATGCGCTCGCCAGTTTGGCGGTGTCGTTTGGCGGCGTTGTTTCCACGGCTTTTCACGAACGCACCGTGACGGTCGGCTGTGATCAGGCGTTTGCGCTGTTACGTTCCCTGCGGGATAACGCCGCAACCCGTTTTGAACAGCTTATCGATCTCTGTGGCGTGGATTACAGCAACAGCGCTCCAGTAGAAAACGACCACCCTGAACGCTTTGCAGTGGTGTATCACCTGCTGTCAGTGTCGCGAAACGACCGGCTGCGGGTGGTCGCTTATCTGGCGGAAGATAGCCCCCGTATCAGGAGCGTGGTCGGGATCTGGGCGTGTGCCAACTGGTATGAAAGAGAAGCGTTTGATCTCTTTGGCATCCTGTTTGAGGGCCACCCGGATCTGCGCCGTCTGCTCACGGACTATGGCTTCATCGGGCATCCGATGCGCAAGGACTTCCCGTTGAGTGGCCATGTAGAAATGCGGTTCGACGAGCAGAAAGGCCGCGTTGTGTATGAGCCCGTGTCTATTGACCCGAGAGTGACTGTACCGCGGGTCATTCGTCAGGAGTCTGTCGAATGAGCGAGATTCGCAACTACACAATGAATTTCGGTCCTCAGCATCCGGCAGCGCACGGGGTGCTTCGGCTGGTGATGGAGATGGACGGTGAGGTGGTCGAGCGTATCGATCCCCATATTGGACTCTTGCACCGGGGCACAGAAAAACTTGCCGAAAGCAAGCCGTATAACCACAGCATTGGCTACATGGACCGGCTCGATTATGTATCAATGATGTGTAACGAGCATGCGTATGTTCTGGCAATAGAAAAACTGCTTGGCGTCGTACCGCCACTTCGGGCTCAGTACATCCGGGTCATGTTTTCGGAGATCACCCGAATCAGAAATCATTTGCTGTGGATCGCGGCTCATGGCCTCGATATTGGCGCAATGGCGGTGTTCCTGTATGCCTTCCGCGAGAGGGAGGATTTGTGTGATGTTTACGAAGCTACGTCCGGGGCCCGCCTGCACGCAGCCTATTTTCGCCCGGGCGGGGTGTACCGCGATCTCCCTGAGCACATGCCGCAGTATGAGGCATCGAGGGTGCATTCCGAGGACGAAGTCCGGGAAAAGAACATCAATCGGGAAGGTTCCGTGTTGGATTTTATCGAGTCATTTGTTGACCGCTTTCCCCGCTGTGTCGATGAATACGAAAATCTCCTGACCGATAACCGTATCTGGAAACAGCGGACTGTTGATATCGGGATCGTCACTCCAGAACGGGCGATGCAACTGGGCTTTACTGGCCCAATGTTGCGGGGGTCGGGGGTGGAGTGGGACCTTCGGCGCAAGCAGCCCTATGAGGTATATCCGGAGCTGGAATTCGATATCCCGGTCGGGGTCACGGGGGATTGCTACGACCGTTACCTTGTTCGGGTCGAAGAGATGCGCCAGTCCAACCGTGTCATTCGTCAATGTATCCAGTGGCTCCGTCAGAATCCCGGCCCGGTGATGATCGATGATCACAAACTTGCGCCGCCAGAGCGCAACGAGATGAAGGAGGACATGGAGTCGCTGATTCATCACTTCAAGTTGTTCACCGAAGGCTACAGCACCCCGCCGGGGCAGGTGTATCAAGCCGTCGAGGCCCCAAAAGGTGAGTTTGGCATTTACATTGTTTCAGACGGGGCGAACAAGCCTTTCCGTCTCAAAATCCGGGCGCCCGGATTCGCGCACCTGGCTTCACTGGACGAGATGGCCCGGGGACATATGCTCGCTGACGTTGTTGCAATCATCGGGACGCAGGACATTGTGTTCGGGGAGGTGGATCGCTGATGACAGAGTCAGGCAACGTGCTTCCCGAGGTAATCATCCAAAAGATTGAGGCGGAAGCGGGCAAGTACCCAACACGCCGCGCTGCGGTGAAGTCGGCCTTGCGATATGCGCAAGCGGAGTTCGGGTGGATTAGCGAGGATGTGGTCAAGGCCGTCGCTGAGGTTCTGGACCTCGAGCGTATCGAGGTATTTGAAGTCGCGAGCTTTTACGACATGTTCTATACGCGACCGGTCGGCCGGTTTCCGGTCCGCGTGTGTACGAATGTGTCATGCCTGCTGCGCGGCGCTGACGACATCATGAATTCGTTATGTCAGCGTCTGGGTGTTGAGGCGGGCGAGACGACGGCGGATGGCCGATTTACGGTTTTTCCTGCTGAGTGCCTCGGCGCCTGCGGTGGAGCCCCGATGATGGCTGTGGGAGATGATTATCATGAAGACCTTGAGGCGGGTGGTCTGGATGAGATTCTGGAGCGCTATCAATGAGCGATCCCTCGGAAATCCGGGTTTGCCTGCCGCCAGAGGATGCGACGACACCGTGGACTCTCTCATCCTACCAAGAGCGTGGGGGCTATCAAGCCTGGGCGGAAGTTCTCAGGAATCAGACGCCCCGAGAAGAGATTATCGAGACGCTGAAAGCCTCAGGACTGCGTGGCCGGGGCGGAGCGGGCTTCCCGACGGGTCTGAAGCTGAGTTTCATGCCTCGGGACGCACAAGGACAGAAATACATCGTTTGCAACTCAGATGAAAGTGAGCCGGGGACATTCAAGGATCGCGATATTCTTCGTTTCAACCCGCATCAGGTGATCGAGGGAATGGCGCTGGCCGGGTACGCCATCGGCGCCACCGTCGGATTCAATTACATTCGCGGTGAATACTATGAGCCCTGGCAGCGCTTTGAAGCTGCTCTGGCCGAGGCACGGCAAGCAGGTCTTCTCGGCGAAGATCTAAAGGGATCCGGGATCGCGTTTGAGCTGCATAGTCAGCGGGGTGCCGGTGCGTATATCTGCGGCGAGGAGACTGCACTGCTGGAGTCGCTGGAGGGCAAAAAAGGACTGCCGCGTTTCAAGCCGCCGTTTCCAGCCCAGGTCGGCGCCTTTGGAAAACCCACCACCATAAACAATACAGAAACCCTGGCCTCGATTCCCCCGATTATCCGAAACGGCGCTGAGTGGTTCTCCAGAATCGGTGTTGAGAACAGCGGCGGCACCAAGATCTACTCCGTATCGGGACACGTTAACCGGCCAGGCAATTATGAGGTCCCCATGGGCATTCCCTTCCGGGATCTGCTGGCGATGGCGGGTGGTGTCCAGGACGGCCGGACTCTGAAGGCGGTGATTCCGGGAGGGTCATCGGTGCCCGTTGTGCCGGGAGATGTCATTATGGAATGCACGATGGACTACGATGGGCTTTCGCAGGTCGGTTCCGCATTGGGTGCCGGTTCCGTGATTGTCATGGATGAGACCACGTGCATGGTAGAGGTCTTGGAACGTATTTCGTTTTTCTACTTTGCTGAATCGTGCGGCCAGTGCACCCCGTGCCGCGAAGGCACCGGTTGGCTGTATCGCATGATCAGGCGCATACGGACCGGAGAAGGGACGCATGAGGATCTCGACCGCCTGAAGTCAGTAGCGGATCGGATCGAAGGTCGCACCATATGCGCACTGGGTGACGCTGCCGCGTGGCCCGTGCAGAGCTTTCTCAAACACTTCCGGCACGAATTCGAAGCCATGATCCCGCGCAAGGACGCTGCCTGATGGACGCGCAGACAACCGTGACGATCGTCATCGACGGCCGCGAAGTTGAGGCGCAGCCGGGAAGCATGGTTATTGAGGCAGCGGACGCGGCCAATATCTACATCCCGCGATTCTGCTATCACCCGAAACTGTCGATTGCGGCGAACTGCCGCATGTGCCTGGTTGAGGTAGAAAAGGCACCCAAGCCGCTGCCGGCGTGCGCGACCCCGGTATCCGAGGGGATGATTGTCCAGACCCGCTCAGCAACCGCGGTTGACGCGCAGCAAGGCACGATGGAATTCCTGCTGATCAATCATCCTCTGGACTGCCCCGTTTGTGATCAAGGCGGAGAGTGCCCGCTTCAGGATCAGGCTATGGGATACGGTCAGGATTCGTCACGGTATCAGGAAGATAAGAGGGCAAAGGCGCCGCTGGACCTCGGTCCTTTGGTCGCGACGGCGATGACACGGTGTATTCACTGCACGCGGTGTGTTCGTTTCGGGCGGGAGATTGCCGGTACGATGGAATTGGGTGCAACGGGACGGGGCGAGGATATGACCATAGAGACCTATCTCGACGGGTCTGTGGACAGCGAAGTCTCGGGCAACATCATTGACCTTTGTCCCGTGGGCGCGTTGACTTCAAAACCATACCGGTTCACGGCCCGGCCGTGGGAGTTGTTCAGTCATGAGGGGATTTCTCCGCACGACAGCCTTGGCACCAATATCACGCTGCAGACGGCCCATCAGGCGGTGAAGCGTGTGGTCCCGAGAAATAACGAAGAAATTAATGAGTGTTGGATCTCAGACCGGGATAGATTTGCGTACGAAGGTGCAGAGTGCGATGACCGGTTGACGCAGCCGATGATCCGGCGTAAAGAAGGATTGGTCCAGACATCCTGGGAAGAGGCGCTTGCGGAGACAGCCGCTGCGATGCGTGAAGCCGCTGAACAAGACGGTTCGCAACTCGCCGCGCTCATTCATCCGATGAGCTCTATGGAGGAGTCGTTCCTCCTGCAAAAGATCATGCGCGGGCTCGGGTCAGACCAGATTGACCATCGATTGCTGCAACGGGACTTCTCTGATGACGCTACTGCGCCGGCTTATCCAGGGCTGGAGGTCGCGCTTTCTGATATCGAGTCGCTTAAAGGTATCCTGTTGGTTGGGTGTAATCCGCGCAAGGAAGCACCGTTGCTGGCTTTGCGGATGCGTAAGATGGCCGAGCAAGGCGGTGTGGTCGGTATGCTCGGCTCCCACGTCCCTGAATTAAATTTTTCTGTCTGTGCATCGCATGCGGTAAAGCCGGCGGACCTTCCCAGCGCTTTTGGCGCTCTTGCCAGGGGCGCGGGAGTATCGGATTCGATCGCGGCGGCCGCGTCCGGCCATTATGGGGATCCGCAGGGGTCAGAACTCGATGGACTGTTACAGGTCCTCAGCCAGGCTGGAGGCGATGGCATCATTTTGCTGGGGCAGGGCGCGCTCAACCATCCGGCAGCGGGAACCGTTCGAACGATAGCCGGCCGACTGGCGGAACAGACCGGCATGCAACTTGGCGTCTTGAGTCCGGCAAACAGCGCCGGCGCTTGGTGGGCGGGTGCCGTACCGCATAGAACAGCGGAGGCAAAACCCGCAAAGACAGCAGGAGCGAATGCATCCCAGATGGCGGATCTGACGGTTCATACAGTTTTGCTGTATGGCTTGGAGTCTTCGATCGACCATTCTGATCCGGTTCGACTGGAAGGCATGCTTGACCGGGCGCAAAGGGTGGTTTCGTTCAGTGCATTTCGATCTGCGGTGTCTGATCAGGCGGACATCGTGCTGCCTATCGCGCCGTATACAGAGTTCTCTGGCCGTTATCTCAACTGTAACGGCGTGGTTCAGTCCGCAAATGCAGCGTTAGCCCCGCGCGGCAATTCCCGCCCAGGCTGGAAGGTCTTGCGAGTACTTGGCAACTTCCTGTCTTTGGTTGATTTTGATTATGACGACCTGGAACAGGTCGGCGCCGAGTTGAGTTGTCCGCCGGCGGTCTCAATGCGATCGGCAGATGGGTCAGGGACAGTCCCTGTCCCGGCAGTTGATGGGAGCGACGCCGCTACGGCTGAGGACCTGTTTACGCTCATTGCTGAGCGATCCATCTACCAGGCAGACCCAATTGTTCGACGCTCCAACGCGCTCGCCAGAACTCGCGATGGTTCGGCAGAAGCGTTTTGCCGCTTTCATCCTGGAGATCTCGAAGCGGCCGGTTTGTCGGGAGTCTCGCAAGTTCAGTTGGTGGGACAACATCACCAGGCCACATTGCAGGTCACTGTCGATCGTGGCGTTGTACGTGGTTCCGTCCTTGTTTTTGTGGGGTCGTCAACGACAGCAGGGTTCGGCTCGGATTCGGTTGTCAGCGTCAGGCCGGTGACATAACGTGATCGAATCATTGATCACCCTTTGGAGCGGGTTGCCTCTCTTCCTGCAGTTGGGTCTCAAGATTGGGGCGATCATCCTTCCGTTACTCGGAATGGTCGCCTATTACACGCTTGCTGAGCGCAAGGTGATTGCCTATATGCATGTGAGAGTGGGGCCCAATCGGGTGGGGCCGAAGGGCTTGCTCCAACCGATCGCAGACGCCGTCAAGTTGATGTTCAAGGAGATGATCATCCCGACCCACGCAGATCGTTACCTTTTTCTCATTGCACCCGTTCTGGCGCTCGCTCCCGCACTCGGCGCGTGGGCCGTCGTACCATTTACCGACACTCTGGTGCTCGCCGACATTGATGCGAGCCTGCTCTACGTGCTCGCACTCACGTCAATGGGGGTGTATGGCGTAGTTATTGCGGGCTGGGCATCAAATTCTAAATATGCGTTTCTCGGGGCGATGCGTTCCGCAGCCCAGATCGTTGCTTATGAGATTGCAATGGGATTCGCCCTGGTCGGGGTCCTGATGGCTGCGGGTTCGCTGAATCTGAGAGAGATCGTAGTGGCTCAGTCAGGGGGGATACATGAATGGTTTCTCCTGCCCTTGTTCCCACTGTTCCTGGTCTACCTGATAAGCGGCGTCGCCGAAACAAACCGCTCCCCCTTTGATGTGGCGGAGGGGGAGTCAGAGATCGTGGCGGGATTCCACGTGGATTATTCCGGAATGGGGTTTGCGGTATTTTTCCTCGCGGAATATGCGAACATGATTCTGATTTCTGCATTGACGGTAATCATGTTTCTCGGCGGGTGGCACGCACCACTTGAGATCGCGCCGTTCATCTGGATTCCGGGGATTTTCTGGTTTTTTGGGAAGTTAGCCGCAGTCGCGTTTCTGTTCCTCTGGTTTCGCGCGACATTCCCAAGGTATCGATATGACCAGATCATGCGTCTGGGATGGAAAGTGTTTATTCCAGTTACCTTGGTGTGGATTACCGTCATCGGCGTTGCGAAATTCTTTAGCCCAATCGGGCACTGGTTTGGTTAAGAGAAGATGCTTGCTCGATTTCTGAAAACCTGGTCGTTGTCGGAACTGCTTCGGGGTCTATCGGTAACCGGCCGCTACTTCTTCCGCAAGAAATTTACGGTTCAGTACCCGGATGAGAAGACCCCGAAATCGCCCCGTTTTCGCGGACTGCATGCGTTGCGCCGCTATCCCAATGGCGAGGAAAGGTGTATCGCCTGCAAGTTGTGCGAAGCCGTGTGCCCGGCGCTGGCAATCACCATAGAGTCCGAAGAACGCGATGACGGCACCCGTCGCACCACTCGCTACGACGTCGATCTCTTTAAGTGTATTTACTGCGGCTATTGTGAGGAGGCATGCCCCGTCGATTCCATCGTGCTCACTGATCTGCACGAATACCATTTTGAAACCGGCGCCTCTGGAACCATCAGCAAAGAAGATCTCCTTCGGATTGGCGACGTCCATGAAGAATCGATCGCAGCAGCCCGACGAGCGGACGCCCCGTATCGCTAGTTTATGACCTTTCTTGAAATCGTCTTCTACGTTTTCTCGGCAGTCCTGGTTGGGTCCAGCCTGTTGGTCGTGACCGTGCGTAATCCGGTCCGTGCGGCGCTCTTTCTGGTGCTGGCCTTTTTCAGTGCCGCCTGTCTATGGCTGACCCTCGAAGCCGAATTCTTGGCCATTACCCTGGTCTTGGTTTATGTCGGTGCAGTGATGGTGCTGTTCCTGTTTGTCATCATGATGCTGGATATCGATATCGCTCAAATGCGCGCCGGATTTGCCAACTATTTGCCGTTGGGGCTGATCGTTGCCCTGATCATGGCGGGTGAGCTGATTCTGGTCATGCTCTCAGGTGAGTTCGGGGATACCCAACTGCCTCGGCCTGTCGGGCACGATGCTGATTACAGCAACACCGAGGCACTTGGAAAGGTGGTCTATACAGATTATGTGTATACGTTCGAACTAGCCGCGGTGATTCTTCTCGTCGCAATTATTGCCGCCATTTCGCTTACCCTGCGCCGGCGGCCCGAGACGCGGTACCAGGCCCCGGAAGAACAGGTGAAAGTGAGGAAAGAAGATCGTATTCGAATCGTGAAGATGCCTCCCAGGCCGGAGGAAAAGCCGTGATTCCTCTGTCCCATTACCTGATCGTAGGGGCGCTGCTTTTTGCGATAAGCGTGGTCGGCATTTTCTTGAATCGGAAAAATCTCGTCATTATTTTGATGGCGATCGAACTGCTCTTGCTTGCCGCCAACATGAACTTCGTGGCGTTTTCGCATTATCTGGAGGATCTCTCGGGACAGGTGTTTGTATTTTTCGTGCTGACCGTGGCGGCAGCTGAAGCTGCGATCGGGCTTGCGATTCTGATTGTGCTTTTCCGGACCCGTCGCTCGATCAATGTTCAGGATTTGGATCGGCTTAAGGGCTGATCGCACGGATAACCCACGATGAGTCGAGAACTCCTTTACCTGCTTATCCCGCTCTCCTGCCTGGTAGCGGCCCTGGTTTCAGGGTTCCTGGGTTCACGGATCGGCAGAGTCGGGGCGCACCGCGCCGCAATCGGGGGTGTGGGATTCGCGTTCGTCCTCTCATGCGTCGTGGCCTGGGATGTTTTCTCGGGTAATCATTTTAATGGACCGGTTTATACCTGGGCGGTTAGTGGCGGTACCCGTTTTGAGATTGGGTTTCTGATCGACCCCCTCTCAGCAGTCATGATGGTGGTCGTGACCTTCGTCTCACTGATGGTGCATATCTACACCATCGGCTACATGGCGGAAGATCCGGGATATACCCGGTTTTTCAGTTACATCGCACTTTTTACGTTCGCAATGTTGATGTTGGTGATGTCGAACAATTTCCTCCAGCTGTTCTTCGGCTGGGAAGGAGTGGGATTGGTCTCCTACCTGCTGATCGGATTCTGGTATGAGCGTGATAGTGCGATCCGAGCCAATCTGAAAGCGTTCCTGGTTAATCGCGTCGGAGATTTTGGCTTTATTCTTGGAATTGGAGCAGTACTCGCACTTTTCGGCAGCCTGGATTACCAGACCGTGTTTGATGCCGCTCCGTCTCTCGCTGGTGAGACCACTCAAGGGCCGTTCGGGTTCGAGTGGCACTGGGTAACGCTCATCTGCTTGTTACTGTTCGTAGGTGCCATGGGTAAGTCGGCCCAGGTCCCGCTTCACGTTTGGCTGCCGGATTCCATGGAGGGGCCGACTCCGATATCGGCGCTTATCCACGCGGCCACCATGGTCACGGCGGGGATCTTCCTGGTGGCCCGGATGTCCCCGCTGTTTGAGCTTTCGACAACGGCTTTGTCGGTTGTCTTGATAGTGGGCGCGTTGACCGCGCTGCTGATGGCGTTTGTTGCCTTGGTGCAGACAGATATAAAAAGGGTGGTAGCTTATTCCACTCTGTCCCAGCTCGGGTACATGACTGTCGCGCTCGGGGCATCGGCGTACTCCGTTGCGATTTTTCATCTGGCCACCCATGCCTTCTTCAAGGCGCTGCTCTTTCTCGCCGCCGGATCCGTCATCATTGCGATGCACCATGAGCAGGACATGCGACGTATGGGTGGATTACGCAAGGTGATGCCCGTGACCTACATCACCTGTGTTATCGGAAGCCTCGCCTTGGCCGGGATTCCACCCTTTGCCGGCTTCTTTTCAAAGGATGCCATTATAGAAGCGGTGCATTACTCCTCCACACCTGGGGCAGGATTTGCCTATGCGGCCGTGTTGATCGGGGTAGTGCTGACGGCGTTTTATTCCTTCCGACTGGTTTTTATGGCGTTTCACGGTGAAGGCCGTATGGATACAAAGACCCGGGAACACCTGCAGGAGTCACCCTGGGTGGTGACCGGCCCGCTGGTCGCTCTGGCCGTGCCGTCGGTACTGGCAGGCCTGCTGCTAGTCAACGCAACGATGGATGGCAGCCTGTTCGGTAGCAGCGTCGTCGCGGGCGGCGTTCCGAAAGCCTTAGATATGACTGCCGGCGGTATGCTCGCTCATGCCCCGGTTGCTGTTCCATTTTGGCTTGCTGTTCTGGGCATCGTCGGCGCCTGGGTCTGTTACCTATGGAAGCCTGAACTCCCTTTGAAGGCGGTGGGGCGGTGGAACGGCATCTATCGGGTTCTGGTGAAAAAGTACGGCTTCGATGAGTTGTATCAATGGGCATTTGCAGATGGTGCGCGAGGACTGGGTCACGTGCTTTCGGAGTGGGGTGATCGACGTCTGATCGACGGTTGGTTAGTGAATGGTGCCGCCAGGGCTGTGGCGCGGACCGCGAATCTGGTCCGGCATGTCCAGAGCGGACTGGTGTATCACTACGCCTTCGTGATGATTATCGGCTTGGTGGCGCTGATGTCATGGTTTCTCTTCCGCTAGGTCAGGTAGATGGATTTCTTTAGCCAACATCTATTGTCCTTGTTGATTTGGTTTCCGGTCGTCGGCGGGGTGCTCGTGCTGGCGACGGGCGACGACCGGCGTGCCGCAGCGGCGCGATGGCTCGCATTGGGTATCTCGGCCGTAACCTTTATTCTGAGTGTGCCGCTTTGGACCGGCTTTAACCGGCTTACAGCTGACATGCAGTTTGTTGAGCGCTCACTCTGGATTGAGCGGTTTCAGATTGAATACTTTCTGGGCGTTGACGGGATCTCTGTTCCACTGGTACTGCTGACCACAATCTTGACCATTGTGGTCGTGGTAGCCGGGTGGCAGGTAATCCAGAGCCGGGTTGCCCAGTATTTTGCGGCCTTCCTGATCATGGAAGGGTTGATGATCGGGGTATTCTGCGCGCTTGACGGAATTCTGTTTTATCTTTTCTGGGAGGCGATGCTCATCCCCATGTTCCTGATCATCGGGGTGTGGGGTGGGCCGAATCGGGTGTATGCGGCAATCAAGTTTTTCCTCTACACCCTGCTGGGGTCGCTACTGATGCTGGTTGCACTCCTCTACCTTTATCGTGCCTCGGGGGGGTCGTTTGATTTGCTTGTATTCCATCGCCTGCCTCTCTCCGGCAGCGTACAGACGCTGCTCTTTCTTGCGTTTTTCGCGGCGTTCGCCGTCAAGATCCCCATGGTGCCGGTGCATACCTGGTTACCGGATGCTCATGTCGAGGCACCGACAGGTGGGTCGGTCATCCTCGCCGCGATCACATTAAAGATGGGCGCTTACGGTTTCCTTCGAATTGCCATGCCTATTGCGCCGGACGCGGCTCATCAGATCGCACCGGTCATTATTGGTCTGTCCCTGCTCGCGGTGGTCTACATTGCCCTGGTCGCGCTTGTTCAGCAGGATATGAAAAAGTTGATTGCTTACTCCTCGATTTCCCATATGGGGTTCGTCACGCTTGGGTTTTTCGTCTTTGAGGTGCGGGCAATGGAGGGCGCCATTGTTCAGATGATCTCCCACGGATTTGTTTCCGGTGCGCTGTTCCTCTGTGTCGGCGTACTCTACGACCGGCTGCATTCACGGGAGATCGCGGCTTACGGCGGGGTCATCAAGGTCATGCCCGTTTTTGCGTTTTTCATGGTATTTTTTGCGATGGCGAATGCGGGACTTCCCGGTACATCCGGTTTTGTAGGGGAGTTCCTGGTGATACTGGGCACCTTTTCCGTCAACGCCTGGTATGCGGTAATTGCAGCACTCACCCTGATCGTTGGGGCAGCCTACACGTTGTGGATGGTCAAGCGGGTGGTCTTCGGTGCGATCCGGAATCCGGAAGTGGCTAAACTGAAAGACCTCGACCGTCGTGAGTTTGGTGTTTTGCTAGGGGTGGCATTGGGTGTCCTAATCATCGGCATCTGGCCGGCTCCGCTCCTGGAAGTTATGGATGCGAGCGTGGACCAGCTGCTCGCACACCTTGCGGTATCAAAACTATGACAGGCTTGACTACACAAGACTTTTGGGCGGTTGCGCCCGAAATCTACGTGACGACGCTGGCTTGCCTGATCCTGGTTGTCGATCTTTATATACGCTCTTCCAGGGCGTGTGCGGTGGCCTATCCCCTGACCATCGCCACGCTGGTCTCTGCGGGACTGCTCTGTCTGGATGGATTGTTTGAGCCGTCGCAAACGGTGCTAAACGGTCTGGTTGTGCGGGATAGCGTGGCGGCGATTCTGAAATCAGGCACCTGCTTCGGTACTGCAGGAGTGTTGTTTTATGCCCGGGACTACGCGGAGGAGCGGGGTTTGTGGCGGGGCGAATACCTGGTGCTGTCTCTGTTTGGCGTGGTAGGGATGATGGCGATGATCGGTGCGGCACATCTGCTCACCCTGTATGTGGGTATTGAACTTCTCGCGCTATGCCTGTACGGCATGATTGCGATGGAGCGCGACTCGGTCCGTGCGGCGGAAGCGGCGATGAAATATTTTATCCTCGGTGCGCTCGCGTCGGGGGTATTGCTCTATGGCATGTCGCTGTTGTACGGCTTAACCGGATCGCTCTCGCTCGCGGCAGTCTCGGGAGCATCCGCAAGCCTGAAAGGGGACAGCCTCCCGCTGATGCTTGCTATCTCAATGATCGTGGTCGGACTGCTGTTTAAGCTCGGGGCAGTGCCCTTCCATATGTGGGTTCCGGATGTGTATGACGGTTCTGCCACCTCCACCACGTTGTACCTCTCGGCCGTACCGAAGCTTGCTGCGTTCGCGATTCTGCTGCGTTTGCTGTCTACGGGGCTCGAAGGGTGGATCGAGGTCTGGGAGGACATGCTGGTGGTGGCTGCGCTCCTGTCGATTGCCTTGGGCAATGTGGTGGCGATTGCGCAGAGCAGTATTAAGCGTATGTTGGCTTACTCGACCATTTCCAATATGGGTTTTTTGCTGCTTGGATTCTTTGTGGGCACACAAGCCGGGTATTCTGCCGCGATGGTCTATGCCGTGATCTATATGGTGACGACCCTGGCTGCGTTCGGCGTCATTCTGGCACTCAGTCGGTCAGGATTTGAATCGGACCGGCTTGATGATTTCAGGGGTCTGAACAGACGGAATCCCTGGCTCGCCCTGCTCATGCTGATCGTGATGTTTTCACTTGCCGGCATTCCGCCTACCGCAGGGTTTTTTGCCAAACTCATGGTTCTTCAGGCGGCTCTGGATGCCGGTTTCGTTGCTGTGGTCGTGACGGCGGTGATTCTCGCGGTCGTCGGGGCCTTTTACTATCTTAGGATCGTAAAATTGATGTACTTCGATGACGTCGAAGAAGGGGTGCTCGCTCTCTCTGCGCACGGCTATCGGGGCACCATGATCTGGGTGCTATCCGTGAAT
>DDZY01000107.1:0-442 GCA_002346525.1 Proteobacteria bacterium UBA2996 | reverse complement strand
CGCTCCCTGACTGGTTTTGGGCTGTCTTAAGACCCCTCGCAGAGCGGTCTCATCACATAGGAATCAGTTCTTTTTTCCCCGGTGATAACGCTGCGGAAACGCTCCGCAACGTGGTAAAATTAGGCTTCGTAAAGAGTCCATTTTTGTGCCCCCAATTCAGCGGGTCACGACCCTAATTTCTGCCTTCTACCTGCTCTCAAAGGGGTAGGGAAACCGTTATGGATGAGATAGCCAAGGAAACGCTGCCTGCCAACCTGGAGCAGGAAATGCGTCAGTCTTACCTCCACTATGCGATGAGTGTCATCGTGGGTCGGGCGCTACCCGATGTCCGCGACGGTCTTAAGCCTGTGCACAGGCGGGTCCTGTATGCGATGTCGGTGTTGAACAACGACTGGAACAAGCCGTACAAGAAATCCGCACGGGTCGTGGGCGATGTCATTGG
>DDZY01000178.1 GCA_002346525.1 Proteobacteria bacterium UBA2996 | reverse complement strand
ACAGCGGTTGCGAATAAAAGTGTAGCTAGGCTTAGAAAGATATTTCTCATTTCTCAGCTCCTCCTTAACAAGTTGTGGTGAGACCACCTAATTTTCATTGACAAGGCGTTACTTTGAAGACCCTGTACCGGTCTCGGTCTCTGATTTTCCAACCGGTTCCAATCAGTTTCACACAGCACTTTTCAACTTTCAAATTAATAGTCGAAATCTTTCTCGACCAGGTTTCGGCACTACGTAGTCTTTCGGAAGAAACCCTAAAGGATGTTAGGGAATAGTAGGAGAAAAGTAATCTTGGAAGATATTCCTACAAATCAAAAGGAAGCACACAAATCTTGATATAGAACCTTAGGTTCTATTGATACCAGTATATTGATCCGTTGCTCAATTGCTGAGGTCGGTACGGATCAAAGAGCCCAGACTTTTGGCATCAAATTGCATTCAATCGGACTGTCGGGCTTCTGGCCACGCTCAATCAGATAGGCCGAGGTTTCCTCTGTCCACTCACCCCGAGGTGAAAAGATCGTATTATCTGCTCCAAAACGAAACGTCATCCGGCGCTGCGATTGCTGAGCTGACTGATCCCTGTTGGTCACACAATGCAGGGTCCTGAAATCAAACACAAGACAATCACCCACATCGACGTCCCACGAAAGAAACTCGTAATTCTCAGAGTGGGCATCGATGTCAGGGACCGGTTGATACTGGCTTCCTTCGCACGCAAAGGGCACGTTCTCGCTGAACTCCGGCGCGACATAAAGCTGACCCCAACGATGTGAGCCACGGACAAACGTGAGGCCATCCTCAATCGGAGCCCGCTCAAGGGGAATCCAAACAATGCAAAGCGTCCCCTCGAAATCAAAATAGGGTTCGTCGTGGTGCCACGGGGCACCGTTGCTGGCACCTGCTTCGCGCATAAACCAGTTATCCATCACCATGTGAACATGGTTCGCTTGCATCAGCGTGCCGGCAATTTCACCGAGCGGAGAGTTCCTGATGACATTCTCAAACTGAGGGGTTTGAGGCCAGGTCCAGTACTCAAAGACATAACGACTACAGGCGCCCGTTGGGGTATGGTCTCTGAAAAACCGACCGGGGTTTTTGAGGTTCTGATCAATGCCCTCGCGCCCAAGCGCCAACCACTTTTCCGGGATAGCGTCACGTAGACATACTACGCCGTCTCGCTGATAAGTTTCGACCAGATCTTGAGAGATCATCAACGCGCTAAATTTTCAGAAGCCTTTGCATTGCGGAAAGAATAGGCTCAAACCCAATGATCTTCCAGAGGATAGGTCGTCAACTGCTCATGCCCGTCCGCTGTGATCAGCACCTGCTCTTCCAGCTTGACACACTCTTTTCCGCCCTCGGCTCCAATAAGAGCCTCTACACACACAACCATACCTTCTTCAAAAACGCCGTCGTAGCCTACCTCGTCATAATCCTGTGGGTAGTAGATCGCCGGCGCCTCATCACACAGACCCACACCATGCATGGCGACCCCATATCGACCCGGCACATATTCGTCGGCCATGGGATGGAGCTTCTCGGTGAGCTCCCGGTATCCCAGCCCCGGCTTCAGCAGTTCCGTGTTGCGTTTGATCTGCTCGTAGGCTGCGGCGTACAACCTTCTCTGTTCATCGTCGGGCTTGGCGTCACAAATCCATGACCGCGACATGTCGCAACAGTAGCCGTAGGGACCCACAAGGTCGGTATCAAAACTGACCATATCCCCTTTTTCAATGGAGCGCATAGAGCATTCCCGAAACCACGGGTTGGTACGCGGACCTGACGAGAGCAGCCTGGTTTCAATCCACTCCCCGCCACCCGCAATGTTGCCGTGATGCAGTTCCGCCCAGAGTGCGTTTTCAGTGATCCCGGGTTTCATAGCTTCGCGCATCTGTTGTATTGCCTGTTCACAGACTTCGATGGATTTACGCATCAACGCAATTTCACCTGCGTTTTTAATCTCACGTGCTTTTTCCATCACGCTGAAACCGTCGTGCACCTCGTATCCCAATGCCTCCATCTCCTGAATTCCTACAGGCGCCAGTCGGTCAATCGCGATGCGCCGGTTACCCCCACTGTGTTCGCGAATAATGGCGTCCATCTGAACAGCCCATTTCTCGGCTCGCTCCGCAACATGCTGACCGGCAGACATATAGAAAAAGGAGATCGGCTTGACGGTTCGATCAATTCCCGGCAAACCCTCTGACAACAGGTTTTTGCCGCCATACTCAAAAATCACGGCTTCACTGTTCGCAGGCACATACACGTAACGCGCTTCGTTGTGAGAGCACCAGATCTGCATATTGGTCGCGTCGGTCGCGTAGCGCGTGTTCAGTTGATCGTAGAGAATAATTCCAGCAAGATCCTGGCGCACCAGTTCGTCCTGAATCCGGGAAAGACGATAGTTGCGCACCTCATCGAGATCACAAGGTGGCGTGGTGTATTCCATTGCCCCATGCTGGCGCACGGTCATCAGTTCGCTGGTTTTGAGCACATTCATGGCTTTTCTCCTTTTCTATCGAGTCACGATACCGGCAGACCTGGCCTTGCTCAATCTCAAATACGACGCCTTTTGATCATGTTGGGTCCTTGGCTAGCAGTCGGCGGTGAATAAAGCCAAATTCATAACCGCGCTCGGAGATGTGAAAAATTCGGTAACCGACTTCGCGCAACCGTGCGACCAGACTCAGGAAGTCACCGAATCGGATCTGCGGATAGTTGTAGTGAAACTCGACCAGCAGCTGGCCTGGCTGAATGCCGCAGGCAAGCATGTCGGACAGGACCGACATCTCTTCTCCCTCGACATCCATCTTGAGGATATCGATCTCTTGATGTCCCAGTTCCTGGCGCAGGGTGTTGAGTCTTCTGACCTCACACTGCACTACTTTATCCTCCGGATCGCCAAGATCAGCACGGGTGTAATTGAACTTGCGCTCCGGTTTAGGTTCTGAAAAAGCCTGACTGCCGTCAATGGCACCAACCCCCAGGGGATGGAAATGAAATCCTGAGGGGAGTTCTTGTTCTCCGATCCATCGGACTGAACGGGGCGTAGGATCGAAAGCATGCAATTCCACCTGATGGTGTTCGATCATCGCAAGATCCCAGGCGATGTTATTGCCTACTCCCGCCGAGTAGACCACGCCCCCCGTCAACACCTCAGGCACAATGCTCCAGACTCCCGAACGAGCGCCATAAGAGACAAACCGGCACGAGACCTCTACGCCAATTCCAGCCTTGGTTAGCCTGCGTCTTCTTAGGAACTGTTTGACTCGTCGAAACGCCATGCTGAAATCTAATCAACAATATTTACAGGTGTGAACTTGTACGGATCTGCAATCACACTCCCTATCAACGCGTGGAACCATCCTTTGCGACCTAGGAGTTAAGAGTGAGGCGACCGTTTACCCAGACACGGCTGATATCAGACTGCGAGACGTTGTAGATCAGTTCCTGCACAAAGTCTTCGCCACTCGTCGTGGAATTTGAAAATGCGGCCCGATCCGTTGCCTGGTGATGGTCCACCAGGATTGCATCAAAATATCTCCCTTTTTCAAATTTTCCAACGGGAATATCGAGAACCTCGGCTCCTCCTGCGGTGGCTACCCAAAGCGCCTCGCGAAAATCGATCCGCGAATCGGGATGGCCGCGACTGGCTGATGCGGTTTCCGGATCAACTCCCTCCTCGAGCATCCGCGATGCCGCAATCGCGAATCGGGCGTTTTCGAAAATCGAAGGGCTAGGCCCGCCCGAAATATCTGTTCCCATACCAACACTCACGCCAATATCCAGCGCCTGCCTCAAAGGAAACACTGAATTGGCAAAGTAGGCGTTCGAGATCGGACAATGCGCAATACCGGTCAACGCGCCCTTCATAATCTCCATATCAGTCGGGGAAGCAAAATTACAATGTGCCAACACGGAGCCCCGCTGCAGCAAACCTAGCTCGGCAAGCGCGGTCGTATCACTTTGTCCGTAACGCTGATGTACAAACTGATGTTCCCAGTCTCCCTCAGAGCAGTGCGTCTGCACACGACAGTCCATCTGATCAGCGACGCGGCCAAGTTCTAGCAACGCAGCATGGCTGCAACTCGGAATAAACCTAGGGGTGACTATCGGTTGAACTAGGTCAGCGTCGTTACCCGACAGATTACGGACAAACTCAATAAAGCCCTGAGTTTCGTCAATCGCCTGACGAGTGGACGAATCCCGGTAGTAATCAGGACACTGATCAGGATCATCCATGACCACCTTACCGACAAATGCCCGTTGCCCTGCATCGCGGCACACTTCAGCCAGGACCTGGCTTGCCTCCATATGGATTGTCGAGAAATAAACCGCAGTGGTGGTCCCGTTAGCCAGTAAGGTGGAAACAAGATCCGGATAGACGCTGCGCGCAAGATCGGAATTCCTAAACCGCGCTTCCAGCGGAAAGGTATAGGCGTTGAGCCACTCATCAAGCGGCAGGTGTAATGCCCGTCCGAGTTGCGGCCATTGGGGTGCATGAACATGAAGATCAACCATGCCCGGAAGGAATAAAGATTTTTCCCCAGACTGGCATAGCTCACCTGACGCTCTGGCCTGATCCAAGGCCTTCTGGAAATCAACGTCTGAACCGCTCAGGACATCGGCGATAGCGCCCTTGGAGTCGATAATCACCAACGTGTCATCGAGAATCTCAAGCGCTCCCCGACTAGGGGTGTGGGCAAAACGTCCGTAGAAAGCCGTTGCTTCGGCCACGACTGTCAGACTATCTGGGTGAGAATTTTCGAAAATCGCCGGTCGCCGCCGAGGTTAGCGACGACCGGCATTCTAGGAGACGGATCAATCCGGCAGTTTGGTTTCGACTCCCTTTACCAGCCATTTAATTCCCAGCAGTGCGCCATCCTCGATGACTTCTCCATCGGCAAGCTTGGTCGCGCCAGCCTGATCCACAATCGGACCTGTAAATGGATGGAACGCCCCTGCCTTAAGCTCGGCAGTCT
>DDZY01000208.1:1069-10036 GCA_002346525.1 Proteobacteria bacterium UBA2996 | reverse complement strand
CAAACAAACCAGCCGAGTCGGCTAGGATCGAAGATTCTGTGATGACTGGGGTAGATTCTGGCGAGGCCTCGCTGACATTTTTTCAGTTGAATGAGGGCAGTGACGAGAACGGAACCATCGGTTGCGGTGATCGTGCAAGGCGGGTAAAGGTCAAAATTCCTAAGGGGCGCGAACCATTAAGGTTCACCCTGGATTTACTGCTCAGGCACGGTAAAGCACTGGCCGAACAGCGTGGCTTGTACCATCCTCTGAGCTCCTCACATTTGAAAGTAGGACGAGTGGCGTTGTTGGATGGAGAAGCTGTAGTGGAACTTAAGGGACGTTTCGCGATTGGCGGTGTCTGCGACACGCCCCGAGTGATGGCTCAACTGGAACAGGCAGTGCTGCAGTTTCCCAAGATCAAAAAAGCACGTTTTTACGTCAACGACGTGACCATTAGCGCATTGCTTGATCAGCGGTAGAGCGAGCTGTCGGTACAGCAATGTTTGTTAATGGAAGTAGTCCTGCGCAATAACCGTCTGCTCTCCGGCCTCAATAACTACGTTTGGAATAGTGATCGTAGACCCGTCCCGGAGTATTCGAAGGCTGTAGGTGCCAGGCACTAGCCTAGAGATCGTATCTCCAACACGGCCACGGGCAACAACCATATCCAGATCGTCTACCACGTGAAGGACCCATTTATCAGCCTCGTTACCGGATTGATCTAGAGCGCTTCGCCTTGCAGCCGTATCGGCGACCTGGCGCACTTTCGCGGCAACTTGATTAAGGCTCGTACTGAGATCCTCATAGTTCCTGGCGTCATAAAAATTACCTCCACCGGCACGGGCGAGTTGCGCGAGGCGGTCTCGCGCGGACTCGTCGGAATCGAAACCCACGACGTGAACTTGGACATCAATGCCCCGATTTCTGAGATGGGCAATCTCGGCGAGTGGATTTCCATCACAGGATTCTTCTCCGTCACTGAGCAGGAGAATAGTCGGCTGCCGGTTTCTATACGCTTCAAGATCCTGTCCAGCAAGTCTTAGACTCTTGGCTAGCGGCGTGTAGCCGTAACCCTGTAGGGAGTCAGCGGCCCTGCGAATACGAGAAGGGGTGCCATCGCTGAAATCAACCAACAGTTCCGTATCCTGACAGGAGCTTTCTTTGCTGTACTCGATATCCTTGTTGGAGCCATAGGCTCTAAAAGCCAGACCGATATTTCTTGAGTCCAGAGATCTGAGGACTTCTTCCAGCGCCCGTTTGGCTATGGTGATCTTCCTTTCACCATCAGACAAGACGTTCATAGATCCTGAGGCGTCAAAGATAATTTCCAGATGAACATAGGGCGCAGCGTTGCTAACTAGTCCGGGTTGAGCATTTTCACCATCTGGAATAAGCTGTTCCGGATACGCCTTTGGAGTTTCATCAAGCGCGCCCGTTTTGGCCAACACTCTCAATGCACCCGTCTTTGTTGTCGGGTCGAGTGTGATCCGGTAGTGAATTGGGCTCTGCAGTTCGACACCGATAGCGGTATATATCTTTGTGAGTTCGTCGGCCGACCCAATTCCAAAGAAGCGTCCCCCGGTTGCCCGGGCAACATCCTCAATCAGCCGTTTCCCACGGCTTGCCCGATCGTAAAAAAACACATCCTGTTCAGGGCCGAGGCCAATTGTATAGAAGCGGGCTGTGGTGGTACTGACAACATCCCAGAGACTGTCTGGTGGCGGTCCATTATCGATCCCATCGGTCATCAGGATCACAGCCTGGTTACCCGCGCGACCTTCCAGCAACTGACTGCTTCGCTCGATGGCCTCATAAAGAGGTGTTCCGCCATGAGTGGTGAATTGTTCACGGACAGCCTGCCAGGCTTGATCCGGATCGTTGGTAAACGTTTGTAGGAAAACCTGAGTGTCAAGCCCGGAGAATCGCGCGAGATTGACGTACTGGTCATTTCCCATCTGCTCAAGGTAGCCCTTGATGCCGTCATGAACGTGCTCAATCTGCTTTTCCATACTGGCACTGGCATCCCACAGCAACACGATAGAGACTGGTGGACGGGAAACCTCCAGAAAGTATGTTCCGGGATCAAGGCTCCAGGAGAAAGTCGTCTCCTGTGTTGCGTGCCCTCCGGGTTCATGTCGGCGTAACTCTTTGCCTTGCTCGTCTTTAAGTTGCAGAAGGGTCCCAAGGTATGGAGCACCAGAGAGGGAGACGGCTAGCGCTTGCCGTTTATCCACTAGCGAAAAAGTGTAAACGTCCCGATCCCGCGGCGAATCAATGACCCCGCCGAAGGTCTCACCCAGCGTCGTTGGCATCGCTTTTTTCAACGTATCATTGGGTTCGGTCTCCAGCCACGCTGTCTCAGGAAGGACGGTAGCGGCGAGGTCACTGGAGCTTCCGGTTTCCTGAAGAAGAGCCGAAAACTGACCTTTGCCGCTGCTCTCAAAAATTCGGACTCCGCCAAGGCTGATATAGGGGCCGCCATAGTTCTCCAGAATCGTCAGTTTGAGATAGCGGGCGTGGCGGTGAACGGGGATAGCTGCCGGGGTAACCGTCCGCGACAGCACGAATTCACCGATCGGTCTGAAGTCAGAAACCGGACTGGAAGAGGAAACCTCGATCGCGATACGCTTGGGCCAGGTGCCGGAATCGTGTGGTGGACTGTTATCAAGCTGTAGGCTCGCAATCTTCGCTTCACTACTTTTTCCCAAGGAAAACACCAATGTCTCGGGAAAACGCGCCTGCTGGGTGTGGACCCCGGCATGGTCGCTATGCGAAACGATCAGTTGGGCGACCCCCCCGTTTTGACTTTCCCATTGGTCAGAGAAACGGCTGACACCCCCACCAAGCGCCGCTAGGGCAAGGTCCTTTTGTGCTGGGATTGAAGCAGAGTTCGGCTGGCTGGGCGTTTCGATGATCTCAACTTCCGCGATGCTGACGCTGCGGGTAGCCCCAAACTCATGAGCGCTCAAGATACGTAACTGAATTGATTCGGTAACTGTCGGAGGCAAGGAGATAAGGTGTTTCCCCGTGCGTCTTGCTAGGCGTACATTTGCCGCCCGAAAATGCTGGGCACTGGGGCCGGTCCCCCGAAGCCAGACCTCGACATGTTTGGGTGATGAACCAGGTGAGATTTCGTATTCCGGTGTCCGGGTGTCGATAACGATTGCACTCACACGGTACGCCTTACCTTCGTGGAATGAGAAATTGAGTTCGGTTGGAAGTTTTCGGCTCGGCCACTTCCATCCGCAGCGGAGGCAGCGCTGAAGCCGGGAGCCATCGGTCGCAAAGTAAGGCGCACCGTCAATGAGGTGAGTGAGATGCCATCGCTGGTCAACGGGTGCTGCATCGACTAGCCCCCCCCCGATCGCCTGACTGACCTGGCCGCCCAAGGCGCCGAGTGCAACGTTGCGGTCAGGCTCCAGGATTGGGCTCTCCAGTAGGGGGGGCTCGGGAAGGTGGGAGACAACCGAGAACTTTTCCGAATGGATGACCTCGTTGTCAATGACGATATCAGCGCGGTAGCGGCCAAGACGCTGCCATCCCCCTCTATTTTTCAAGGCAAATGTCCGCCGGGCACGCTTGTGTCCCACGGGGAAAAGTTTCTGGCGGCGTTTATGTAACTGTGCCCCAGGTTCTGCTCCTTCCACATCTATCCCGATCCACCGGACCTCTGCATAAATTGGTGAATCCTGCTGGGAGTCGAGGATCAGAAAAATTTCCTGCGCTGATTCAGGGAACTTCTTTGTCTGAGAGACTGTTGTTCGGCCTGCGGCTTGATACCCCAGTTGAATAGCGATTCCAGCACGCTCTAATGTCAGTGGCGTAGACACTGATGATGTCACGCTATCTTGATCAGAGGCCTCGCCGGAAAAAAGAGCAAGATCTGGTCCAGGATCGCTCCCGGACTCAATAGCGTCAGTTGCGTTACTGCTGTTTTGTTCCGTAAGCATATCAATCGGTAGATCAATCCTGAGAGGTCCGATTTCCTTATTGCTAAAGACCAGCATTACGTTTGTGGGCTTAGCAGCGGGGACTTCAAAAATCAGCTCTCCCTGTTTGTAGGCACCGCTATACCCCAATTCGACGGGGTTGGGTAAATGAGTTTGTCGGGCCGTCAGGAGACGACCTTGTGGATCAAATCGTTTTTCATCCCAGTGCAGGCGAAAGTCTCCCAGCGGGACCGAAATACCTTCTGCAACGCCTTCTTCGAAGACTTGCTCTGGAGTCACCACATTTGTGATTTTCAGTTCAACCACCATAAACCGACTGTCCGTATTGCTAGGCTGCGCAGACCGCATCCCAGCAGCTAAGGAGAGTCCAGTCGGTTCGATCGTGATCCGGGATCTTGCGACGGAGATCGATCCGTCATCCTGTGCGAATCCAGGCGTACAGAGAGCGAGCAGAAATACACCGATACCGAGAACGGCGTGTTTTTTTGGTCGATGGATAGAGGCTACGGAACCGGCCGTTCGCGCAGCCTTGTCGGTGTAGGGCGAAGGCAGATTGACTTTCGTCACTGGGTTCGGCGAATTACGCGGATTAGGATGGAGTGCTCGCCGAACTTAGTGCTCGTCAATGGGTCCGTCTGAACTCTCGTCCCGATGAATGTCTCCATGCACTTCGCCACATTCGCCAACGCCGGGCAGCGCTTCCATTCCTTCGAAGATACTGGCAAAAAACGATTTAAGGTGCGTAGTGTAAGCATTATATGCTGGCACAGTGCCAGCAGGGTGACAGTCGCTGTCTTCTACGTCCAACATTATGTCGACAACAAATCCTATGATTAACGTGATGATTGCGCCACCCACGACGGTCCACACTAGAGATGTTCCTCCTCCAATATGCTGTCGGGAGCCCATCATGCCCAGTAGTTCGCCGGTGTGTCTGTTCAGTCGCCACCAGGCAGTCGAGGGGCTACCGGAATCCGGTCGCAGTACAACCATATAGCCTGCGGCAAGGTCCCGTTGAATTGCGTCGGCAGC
Organism: Proteobacteria bacterium UBA2996; assembly: GCA_002346525.1. GTDB lineage: Bacteria > Pseudomonadota > Gammaproteobacteria > Arenicellales > UBA868 > UBA868. The sequence goes on along the minus strand of DDZY01000208.1, from coordinate 5,072 downwards.
GACAGGCGGTAACGTTTGGGTCTGCAAGTTGGCAGTATCATCGGGACCGATGATCAGCCAGCCCCCGCCTCGGTCTTCGCGGAACAAGGAACTGGTGCTGAGCGCTTGTTGCGGGTGGGAAGCAACGGCGGTTTCGATAATGGAGTCTCGTAATCCAGAAAGCAGTTGAGCGTTAAAGGCGCCCTTTGGCGTTGCATCAAGTGATGAAACAGTATTTTCGATAAAGTCAATTGACGAGATCACCTGAGCATCGCCCTGCTGACCCGCATCAATATGTTTCCAGAAGCCCAGAATATTCGGTTGAGATAGAAACAGACCAGAGGCACTTCGAAGAGCATGGATCCCGTAGAGTTTCGTGTGAAAAACGTCGAGTTTTTTTAACACGCTGATCAGCGGCGAGAGATCATCCTGGCTGAACCAGTCGTCATTCTCTTTGTTCGTGAGGTAATTGAAAGCGAGCCTCATCTTAAGATACTCGCGGGCCTGCTGAATGCCGGCATAGGACCAATCAAAGAATCCTCCCGTGATGAGCAGGTCAGCCCGAGAAGATATTGCGGCAGATCGGATCAGTTGTTCGGATTGGTTGAGGGATTGGGGGGTAGGGTTTGTTTCCTTATAGATCGGTCGGATAATCTTCTTTGGATGACTGAGCCCAGGCGCCTTTACCTCAAATTCGACACGAACCTCGCTAAGAAAACTTGCCTTTTTGTCTTTGCTGCCCCCGGAGATCAGATCGAGTTGTTCTAGTGCAGATCCCACGCCCTCGCTGCTGCGATTCCCTGACGGGTTTTCATTCACAATCCGTAATTCCCCATCTTGACCAATCGCCTTGCCTAAGATTGCTTGCTGATCTTCGAGACGAATGGTCGGTAGCCATGAATGTGCTGACCTCAAGTAGCGCAACAAGTATTTGTTATCCCCAGATTTGGAGAGATCATCCATGAGCGTCTCGACACTCTGCGTATGAAGTGGGGTGATACTGATACGGACACGGCTTGATCCCAGCCGAGCTGGATCAACCGCATGCTCAAGCGCCACCTGTTCAGTGAACTCACCCTGAGTTCCCTGCACTGCAACAACGCGGATCGTGATACGGTGTAAGAATTGTTGAGGAATCGCTTCCGGCGAAAACCGCGTTATCATCTGGTCCGTTTTCAGAGGCTCCGCAAGGAGATGTTGATCCTCCCAATCGGGATTTTCCGGCCTTCGATGTTCGACAAAGAAGTACCGATTCAAGGCTACGCTCCAGGAGTCACTGGAAGTCGGCTCGAAAGTTGCCCCGACGAGAGCCGTTAACTGATCATGTTGCTCGGTAAGGACCTGTTTGACGTCTTTCCTGAGCACTCGCTCGGCACTCAAACGCTCAGCGCGTAAAAGAGATGCCGGATCGGTAGGTTGATCGTCTGGAACGCCTGAAACATCATCGGGATCCATTTTGTCACTAATATGGAAAAAATCCGGAACACCTCCGGTGTTTTGTTCTGATGCGAAACCCCGTAAAGCTTTTTGTTGTTCGGGGGTGGTATCAAACCACGCGATCCGGACTTCGCGTCCAGATGCTTGAAGCAGGGCAGCGAGCAGGAGAGATCGATCCAGTAGATTACCCTGTCGGGCCAGCAATGTACCGCGCGGACCCTTGAGCGCACCGGTATAAGGTAGCCATCGGGTCTGGGTCCACACCCAGTTGCTTAGACGGCTCGGGTCGGTCCCGAGTGCTTGTTGCAGGACCGGGATACTGACACTGGCTTCATCGATCTGGTTCAGGTCGTCTTCGGCTAGTGCAAAAGCCGCGGCCGGTAACTTGGCTGGTGGACCTACGTTAGACGATACCTGAGCGAGCAGTGATGGCGGGGCGATCAGGAGTAGGGAGCAGAAAGTACAGACGATTCGCCTGAGGCAACTACGACTGAAGATAGAAGGGCCGGGTTTCACGTTCATGATTCAGCGCTCCATTCGGTACGTTAGGTTCAAATATATGGGCTGCTTGAATAAACCCTTTGCATCATTTAATACCCATCAGCATTCTTCGAAGGCGAGCCAGCCGTTACCACCGGCACTCCTCGCCCATCAGATTACTGAGCTCTGAGGAACTGACACCGCTACCAAGATCAATTTCAATCGAGAATTGATATGCACCGGTTTCCTGTAATTCCTTCAGCATCAGCGCTGTCTGATTGCGCAGCAGTTCAATATGACGGGCCGATGCAGCACATTGCATGATGATATCTCCGGGCATATGAATCTGTAGCAGGCATCGGCCCTGGTCATCGCCCTTGATCACGTTCTTGCCGGTGAACCCGGGAATCATGGGATGGGTATAGGTGTAGGTGCTTGGGGCGCACGAGACCAGGTTCTCGATATAGCGCAAGGTGTCGCTGACATATTTTTCGATGTCGAGCGGCGGCTGCTCATCGATTGTTACCTCGCATGACTCGGACATTGCCTTAGCGGTCTGATCTGCGAGTTGTTGGTCCGGTGTCAGGCGAAGCGGGAAGGGACCATCACGGCGGGCCTGAAGTTGCTCTGACCAGGATCGCTCCATGGCCAACTGTACCTCGATGGTTTCCGACGGAGCCTTGCACAACAACCCGACTGCCCCAACAATCATCACCTTGAACTGACATAGAGCGCCTTGATAACCGTGGATGATGAGCTGGATCTTTTTGGGTGGGGCAGTCGGTATCGAAAGGGTTAACTCAGAAGGCTCACAAGCCTTCAGATTCCGGCTCAGAGTCTGCGACTGCGACAGGTACTGCTTAACGGCTGCCGAGTTTTCAAACACCCATTGATCGTCACTCGGGATCCCACTCTGGGTGGCGCCTATTTCCTCGAATGATGCGATAAACCACCGGCCACTTCTTCTGACAACCTGATACCGGGCACGTTCATCTGCGTCGTCGCTCAAGGACGAACTGGACGCGCCCGATTTGTCCCTGAAGACCACTTCAATAATGACACCGGGGTCGGTGTCCGCACTTGGAGATGGAATCGCTGGAGGCACTGCACCCCAGCCCCGACCATGATTCCTGCGCAGGAAATCAGCGTCTTGACCTGACTCACCGCTAAGCCAGAAATGCGACAGGCCCGCCTCGCTGGCAAGTGCGATGAAATTCGGGTCTATGTTGTTGCCATAGGCGGAGCGTGCATAGTTCACGTAATCACCTAACCAGATGCCGATCTGGTTGATGTCCAATTTCGTATCTATAGGCTCAAAGTCATCGATCAGCCATGTTTTGTTTGGCCTGCTCAGCATATAGCGGCCGGCAGTAGCGGTCGATAGTGTCGATTCTGTATCTGTATTGAGTCCTCGCTGGAAGTGAACAATGATCTCGGCGCGATCTTCTTTCTGAGTGACTTTTGAAAAGCGATACGGAAATCCGCTGTTGTCCTCAAGGAACAGCAGGTCAAGATCGGCATGCTTGCTCTTTCTCCAGAACCGCACCTGCTGTCGCTGCAACCGTTTGCGTTCCGTTGACCCAAGGTTAAAGTCCGACGTTGATGCGGCCATGGCGACGTCAAGGTACAGGCGCAGGACCGGTTCCACCAGAAACGAGGATCGATGCAGCATTTTGCGGGCGTAGGAACTTCCCTCAAGGACAGCCTGATAGCAGAGTGTTTGGCTTTCGTACTTCTCAAGCCACTTGTCGGCGCGAAGGGATTTTTTACAAGCATCCTCTGCGGTCGTATCGCTTTCGTCAGGATATCCTCCGCCAACGGCATCAGGTGAACCGGCAAAGATGCCAACAACAAAGATAAGCATCAATAACGAGAATGATCGTTTCATTTGGCAGATTTCCTGATTAAGCCATCGAAAAAACCTTTAAACGCGTGACAAAAACACTATGTTCTTCGTTGAGGTCCAAGTCAAGGGTTAGCCCGGGAAAAGGTTGATGAACAGATTTTCGGTTCTGTCTCGAACTCTCCAATAGCCAATTTAGCCTAAGCCAACTGATTCGGTAGATATACTAGGATCACGCTCCCATTAACCCATAACCTAAAGGGG
>DDZY01000208.1:572-760 GCA_002346525.1 Proteobacteria bacterium UBA2996 | reverse complement strand
GGGGGGGGATTGTGTAGGCAGACTTCACATGAAGACCGTTTTCATAAGTAGAGCAAGATGACAGATAAAACGATTAAAGTCTTTTATCAGCGTCAGGACATACTCGGTGAGACCTACGAACCGATGCAGCAGCTTCGGTTCACTGAACTCGCGACATTTATGCGGGTTCCTTCGGTCAGTGACCTAAC
>DDZY01000208.1:0-176 GCA_002346525.1 Proteobacteria bacterium UBA2996 | reverse complement strand
CGTAATCAATCGTCCTTGATGCGTGCGATCAACGTCGCAACCGGAGCCCGTCCGTTTGAGCGTGCAAGAGTAGGTGATCTTGGGGATGTTCGCTTTAAGGATCTTTTCAACCTCGAGAATGCCATTAAGGATATCGAACGAACGTTCGCAAAAATCGCGGAAAGTGATGTATTACC
>DDZY01000044.1:606-5053 GCA_002346525.1 Proteobacteria bacterium UBA2996 | reverse complement strand
CCATCAGGCTTTGCGGAAGTGCTTCAGCAGCGGGTGCCCGTCCGGGCGCACGCCGGGAACGATGGTATTCCGGTAAATGGCCGGTGTTGCTTCATGGGTGATGAAGCGATAGGCCCCCGACTCTTCCATCATATCCTGCAGCTTCTGGTACATCACATGCCGCTTGGCGCTGTCGAGTTCAACAACGGCCTGTTTGTGAAGTGCGTCGAACTCTTCATTGCAAACGCGCTCCCAATTCCAGACACCGACCTGGTCGCAGGTAAACCACATTGTTGCCCAGCTCGGGTCAGGTGACATGGAGTAGCGTTGATAGAAGAGCTGAACATTTTTCCACTGGTCTCCTGAGGATTCCGATCCCAGCACCCAGAAGGAGCCCGAATCATGCACGTTGATCTGGACATCAATACCGATCTCAGCAAGATTCGCCTGAATAATCTGAACCGCCGCCATGTAGGTGGGTTTGTTCAGGGTATCCAACGTCAGTCTCAGTCCGCTCTGCCCGGCTTCTTCCAGTAACTTCCTGGCGCCTTCGTAGTCGGGCTTTGCTGGTGTCAGATTGGCGTCGCGGTGCCCCAAAAGCCCGGGTGCAACGATACCTGTCGACGGTTTGGCGACCCCGAAATAGGCGGCTTCCATGATTGCATCAACGTCAATGGATCGCTGAATCGCTTTGCGAACGCGAATGTCCTGCAGCAGCGGATGATCCACATTCATGCCCAGCCAGACGTAATAAAGAGAGGGACTCTCCAGCAGCACGCCCCCAGCCGGTGGTGTTTCCCGGTAGGTGGGGAGCGACGACACGCTGACCCAGGTCCAGTCAAGGTCTCCCGCCTCAAAGCCCAGTTCGGCGGACTTTTCGTCGTCGATGGGCAGAAGCTGAATCTCATCAAAATCGGGCTTGGGGCCGTTCCACAAGGGATTACGTTCCAGCACAAGTTTCTGCTTTTGCACCCACTCTTTAATCTGATACGGACCGGAAACCGCAGGCACATCCATACCCTTAAAGGAGCCGCCGGCCGCCTCGGTTGCTTTCTTGGAAATAATGTCGCCGGAGCCATAGGGAAGCGTACTCCACCACAGCGGAGCAAAAGGTTCCTTCAGCACGATGGTGCCCGAGTACTTGCCCGTCACCTCCACGTGATCCAGAGTAGCCCAGTCACCGCTGTAGGCCGACTCCAACTCCGGATCGATAATGCGCTCGTAGGAAAATTTGACGTCTTCAGCGGTCATTTCACCGTAGCCATTACTGAACATGATGCCCGGACGCAGCCGGAACTTGATGTGTGTGTCGTCTACCTGTTCAATGTATTCCGCTGCATCTAGCTCAGTTTCCCATTTGCTGCCGGGTTTGAATGCGACCAGCTTGTTGAAGATGGCGCCGCCGATCCATCCCTCGACAGCAGAGAGGGTGAAAGCAGGATCCAGTATCTGAAAAACTGAATAACTACGCAGTTTGAGTACGCTTCCGTCGGCGCTGAACGAAACACTCGGGTTCACCATTGCTGTAGCACCTAGTGCAGCAGATCCCTGCAGGAAGCGACGGCGTGAGAAAGGTTTGTGTAACATGGTGTTTTTTATCCTCCTTTTGGTTGTTTTTGAACAACCAAGCCAGTCTGGCACAGTGGTGGGGCTAGGGCAACTTTCCCGACCCGGGTTCCCAGAATTTGGGATCGGCCGAAAGTGAATCCTAGGAATGTTTTCTGGAGATGACGGGTTGCCACTCGCGTTCGAAGACTAGCGTGTCGTTCTCCCGTACCTCCAACCGCCCGAAAACGTGGTAATCCGAAACGCTGGACTGCAGGCGGGCAGTACCAACCACTTCAATGATTGAATCTGGACGCGTGAACAGTAACTGATGCTGGAATTGACCAGAGGCGCTATTGGGCTCATCAGGCGTGATCTGAAATTCCGCTTTTGTCTCAAAGGCGAACTCGAGTCCGATCTCGGAAAACGCGATTCGCGTGAGCGGCTGATGCCATCCTGTGCGGATGGTACCGGTCACGATATCGTGTCGTGACCATCGATCTAAAGGCGCGCCTTCAATCCGGGCTTTGGGTGAGGGCGCTTCTGACTCAGGATCGGTATGAAAGACCACAGCACTTTCTGGCGAATCTGTCTGGCGACAGGGCAGGGATAGCCGTGTCTGTTTAGGATGTAGCGTCATCGGCGCGAGCTGGGGTGCGGGCCAAATCAGCGGCCAGTATGAGCCTGAAAACGTCAGGCGAATCCGATGTCCTTTGCCGAAGCGGTAGGCGGTGTTTGGCAGTTGGACCTCCACTGTTCTTTGAGTACTGGGTGAGTGTTCGCTATCTGGAGCGCCCTCCCGATCGAGAGCGAGGTTGCAAATTCCGAAGACCACTCGGCTCGAGGCGCCGTCGGGAGCCACATCATTTAATCGGACCACCAGCACCGCCTTGGGTTGATCGACTTGGAGTGCGACGTTGACCACAGCCTGACCAAGAATATCGATTGGACTTTCGAGAGGTTCGGTATCAAAGACCAGGGATAATGCATCATCTCCCCGTTGATCCAGTGGCAATCCGCCATCACGACCGAAGTAGCCGGTGTCGCCAGAGGTCGATCCGATTCGAAGACTGTTCGGGATTACAGCAGTCGGTTCGGCAGCAATCGTCTCGGTATGGCTGAGGACGCCGTAGCCCAGTCGGTATGTCCGGGGCGCCACGTTGGTCGATGGCCACTGGTTTTCGGCGATCCATGATCCTGGACGCTCATGTAATTTGTTCTGTGGTGGTACATATTCCTGCCGCCAAACGCGTAGCCGAGGTTCGTATTCGATACCGTTTTCACGACCAAGCAGCCAGCGATCCCACCACCGAATCGCCTCTGCCTGAAAATTTATCCCCGGCCCAGGAGTTGCAACATCTGGGTAATGATGACCCCAGGGCCCTACGATGCCCCAACTGGGATTATGGCTGCGCGACAGCAGGTTCATGACGGTATTGCTGTAGCGGTCAACCCATCCGCCGACGAGCAGCATCGGACAGGAGATGTCTTCGACGTTGTCACTCACGGACCCGTGCCGCCAGTAAGCGTCCTGGGTCTCATGGCGAATCCAGTTCTCCAGCGGAAATGCACAGTGATCCAGGCGTTCCTGCCACATCTCCCGCCAGTTTGGGCCGACAGTTTCGGGGTCGGGCGGGGAGGCGAGAATGGCAGGAAGCATGGCCCCCCACTCCAGGGTATCCGTCAGCAGGCAGCCTCCCATGTGGTGAATATCGTCGTTGAATCGGTCATCCGTGGCACACACTGCAATGATGGCTTTCAGGGGGTCAGGTCTCAGGCTCGCCATCTGCAGGCTGCTGGTTCCTCCCCAGGATGTGCCCATCATGCCGACCTGTCCGTTACACCAGTCCTGCTCCGCTATCCATTGGATCACCCCGAGTCCGTCGCTGATTTCTTCAGGGCTATACATGTCGGCCATCAGACCTTCGGAATCACCCGAACCACGCATGTCGACCCGAACGCAGGCGTAGCCATGGCGGGCGAAAACCGGATGATTTCGCTCATCCCGCAAGCGGACCATGTCCCGTTTTCTATACGGGATATATTCGATGATCGCGGGTGTGGGGTGATTCCCTTGGGTCTGAGGCAGCCAAAGCCGCGCGGAAAGCCGTGTCCCGTCGGTCATCGGGATCCAGCAATGTTCAATTTCTTTTACCGCGGTCTGCATGTCGCTATCACTGCCACGGGGTTTAGCGCGGCACAAAGGGCGTTCTCCGCCCGAATGATGCATTAAAGGAAACTGGGTCTGCAATGCCTGCGCGGTGGAGCCTGGCTCAAGTTCCCACTGCTATGGGACTGCTAGAATCATCGCGGTTAAATGAAGGGCTGATCTAACGATGTGGGCGTATTTTCTCAAGCGTTTAGGATTGTCTATTGCAATCATCGCGGTTGCGATGTCTATCCTGTTTGTCATCACCCACATGATTCCGGGTGATCCCGTGTCGGTTGCCCTTGGGCCGCGGGCAACTACCTCAATGAAAGAGGAGTACCGCGCCCGCATGGGAATTGATCTGCCCGTCTACATTCAGTACGGGCGGTTTGTCAGTAATGTCCTGCAAGGCAATCTTGGCCAGGATGTATTCAGCGGTTTATCGGTGCTCGACATCGTCAAGCGCCAACTGCCACACACAGTAGTTCTGGTCTGCGTGGCCATCGGCTGGTCTGCCACGCTTGGAATTATCTTGGGCTGTTTTTCAGCAGTGCGGCGAAACAGCATTCTTGACCGCATCATCGGCGTGATCACGGTGGGTGCGATTGCGATCCCGTCCTTCGTGGTATCGCTTTATGCACTGTTGATCTTTGCAGTGACGCTCAGGGTGTTGCCGGCGCTCGGCGCGGGGGAATCTGGCGACATCATCGATCAGCTCAGGCACCTCGTGCTTCCTGGGTTTGCCCTCGGCCTCGGCTGGGTCGGCTATATAGC
>DDZY01000044.1:0-219 GCA_002346525.1 Proteobacteria bacterium UBA2996 | reverse complement strand
CCGGAACGAAAAATCATTGCCCGATACGCTCTCAAAATCGCCATCGTCCCCACCGTTACCCTTCTGGGCGTCGGCATTGGCAATATGCTGTCGGGCGCGTTGTTCGCAGAGATCGTTTTTGCGCGGCCTGGTATCGGCAAGCTGATCTACGACATGGTGTTAATGCGTAATTACCCGGTGGTGCAGGGAGCGGTTCTGGTGACCACGGCATTGTTCGTT
>DDZY01000014.1 GCA_002346525.1 Proteobacteria bacterium UBA2996 | reverse complement strand
CAACTGAACAAAACGCTGCTCGACCACCCCGGCGAAAGGGGCGTTCACTTGGGTCCTACGGATATCGAGGCGAATGGATTCCAGCGACGCCTTTGCGGAGTCCAGCAGGGTTTGGGAGCGGGTCAGTTCCGTTGCCGATTGAAGATTCTTCCTTGAAAGCTGGGTTGCGGCCTGATATTCGGTCTCTCGCTGTTCCAGGAGCGCTTGTGCCTCCCGTAACCGCGATGTGCGATCGCCCATATCGATACGCGCCAATAACTGACCCTCTTGGACCAAAGCACCCGTACTCGCTTCCAGTGCCACAACCGTACCCTTGGTTTGGGCCGGCACATCCACCTGCCGCTTAGGGGCGGTGACCCCCATCAGATGCAGCACCTGCGCAACCGAGCTCGCCTGCAGCGCCTGGACCTGCACAGACGGCGGCTGCCCGGGTGCCGACGGCGCTGTACTAGTACTGGTCTGGGGAGGTAGACCCTTGCGCTCTGACAAGAAGCCGGATCCAATCCAAAGTCCCACAATCAAAACGAGTGCGAGCGCAACAAGAACGGACTTTCTCACTCAGTTACCCCATTTCGCCTGACAAGACCAACAGCCCAAACTCCGATAAAACTGATGGAAGCACCAATAGCTTGGCCGCAAGAAACGGGGGATTATAGCGTCGCGCTCTGGAGACACCGGTGATCTCCCACGACGGCTTTCCCATCGTCAACCCCGACTGAGTGAACCTTAAAGACCCAGGTAGCGGGCGCTGATTGAAGGATCCGCCTGCAGTTCGATTGAACTGCCGGACCACACGGTTCGTCCTTTCTCAACAACGAAGTGCTGATCAGCAATACGGGCAATATCCGAGACATTCTTGTCGATAACAAGAATAGAGAGGCCTTCGCGCTTCAACTGCTCAAGGCACTGCCAGATCTCCTGACGCACCAAGGGGGCAAGCCCTTCTGTCGCTTCATCGAGAATGAGCAAAGCAGGATTTGTCATCAACGCGCGTCCGATCGCCAACATCTGCTGTTCGCCGCCAGAGAGTTGGTTGCCAAAACTCGTACGCCGCTTGGCCAGGTTCGGAAACAACTCGAGAACTGCTGCCTTAGTCCATATCTTGAGACCGGAATCATGTCTGCTTGCAAACGCTCGCAATTGCTCATCCACCGTAAGATTGGGAAAGATCCCCCGCCCTTCCGGAACGATTCCGATACCGGACTGAGCCACCTGGTAGCTTGGGCGACCGAGAAGGCTGATTTGGTCAAACTCGATCGCGCCTTGCGCCGAGGTCAACAATCCCATGATGCAGTTAACCGTGGTTGTTTTTCCCATCCCGTTGCGGCCGAGAAGGCTGACTAACTGTCCTTTGTCCACAGACAGATTTACGTCGAAAAGTGCCTGGCTGTTACCGTAAAAAGCGGCGAGGTGCTGCACCTTAAGCATGGTCTGGCCCAGATTCACCAAGGTAGGCTTGCTGCGCCCGCTGGTTGCTGCGGATATCGTCAGGACTCCCGGTCGCAATGATCGCGCCGTCAACCATGACGGTGACCTCATCCGCAACCGAAAACACCACGTCCATATCATGCTCCACGAGCAGGATTGCGGCGTCCTGCTTCAGGTGGTCCAGAATAGCGATCAGGTTCTGAGTTTCCTCTATCCCAAGTCCAGCTGCCGGTTCATCGAGAAGCAATATACTCGGATAGGCGGCAAGCGCCATCGCGAGTTCCAGCAGCCGATGTTTGCCGTGCGACAAAGTCTCTGCCGGAGTATGCAGGTCCTGTTCAAGACCCATATCGCGAGCCAGCTCGTGAACTCTTTCAATCAACGCCGATTTACGATTGGCGGGGCGCCAAAAACGAAAGGAATGCCCCTGATAGCTTTGCACCGCGATAGCGATATTTTCAAAAACGGAAAGCGTCCCAAATAGACTGGTGATCTGAAAAGTCCTGCCAAGACCCAGTTTCACGCGCTCATGGACCGGCAGTCGCGTGGCATTACGCTGCGCCAGGTGAATCTCGCCGTTGTCTGCCTTCAGACTGCCGGCGAGCAGTCCCACGAGCGTGGTCTTGCCGGCACCGTTAGGACCGATGACCGCGCGGATTTCCCCCTTTGCCAGACGAAGATCGACATCGACAACCGCATGAATGCCGCCAAAACTTCGGCTGATCCCGCGAGCTTCCAACGCGTGGCTCATGAGCGCGTACCTCTTAACCACTGGGTCCACCAACCCAGCAAGCCGCCGCGACCGAATTTGGCCACGATAATCAGTAAGATGCCCAGATACAAGTGCCAGTAAAGGGTGACCTCCGGGAGCAGCGTCTCCACTCCAATAAAGATGCTGGCCCCAAGCAGCGGCCCGACAACCGTTGCCGCCCCTCCCAAAAGCACCATCGCGATCAACTCGCCTGAACGGGTCCAGTCCATCATTTCGGGACTGATGAACCCAGTGAAATTACCCAATAGCCAGCCCGCGAGACCGCATATCATCGCCGAGATGACATAGCACACCAATCGGTAACGGAATGTGGAATAACCGAGAGCCTGCATCCGGACTTCGTTGATCTTGATGCTTTTGATGACCTGTCCAAAATCGGATCGTGTCAGTCGGTGCACCAAAATCATTACCGCCAGAAGGCAGATCAGCACCAGAAAATAAAGTTGGTTGTTGTCGTTCAGATCAACACCCAGACCCATCTCGCTGCGCGCGTAGATCACGAGCCCGTCATCTCCTCCATATTCCTCGATACTGACAAAAATGAAGTACATCATCTGCGCAAACGCCAACGTAATCATGATGAAGTAGGCGCCTCGGGTCCGAAGACAAATAAGACCTGTCAGCAGCCCAAATAATCCTGATACCCCAAGCGCTACTGCCAACTGCAGCCAGCCGTTATTGAGATCATAGTAAGCAGGGATACCGACAGCATAAGCGCCTATACCGATAAAGACGGCGTGTCCGAGACTGACCATCCCGCTGTAACCCAGAATCAGGTTCAGGCTGCTCGCTGCGATCGCAAGAATCATCAGTCGGATAATGACATCCAGGACAAAGGGCTCGCGGGCATATTCCGCCCAAAAAGGCAGCAGGAGCGCGCCGAGGACCATCACACCCGCGAACCACCAACCCCGCTTCGTCATCACGAGGTACGGGGCCCAAACAGGCCCTTGGGGCGAAAGGTGAGGATCACCGCCATCAGAATGTAAATGAGCATCGCGGAGATGGCGGGCGCCGACGTTTCCGCTGCCTGGTGCGATAAAAAGAGTCCTAAAAGATCATCGAGAAACGACCTGCCCAGAGTATCAATGAGTCCCACCAGAATTGCTCCAAAAAACGCCCCCTGGACAGATCCGATTCCGCCGATAACGATGACGACAAAAGCCACGATCAGGATTTCGTTCCCCATACCGATGCTCGCTTCCGTAATCGGCGCAATCATCAGACCGGCAAGCCCCGCCATGGCAGCGCCAGCTGCGAACACCAGGGTGAACAGCATCCGAATATCGACCCCCAGCGCCTCAACCATGCGTCGATTCGATGCCCCCGCCCGGATCAACATACCAATCCGGGTATGACTCACGACAAGGTAGAGCGCCAACGCAACAAGCAATCCTACTGAGATAATCAGGATGCGGTAGACGGGAAAGTCCACGTCACGAAAAAGCCGGACTTGGCCATTCAGGATCTCGGGAAGTGCAAAAGTCAAGCCTTCGGGACCCCAAATCATCTGGACCAGTGTGTCGGCAATCAGAATCAGGCCAAAAGTCGCCAGAATCTGCTCAAGATGATCTGCCTGATACAGCTGCCGGGCAATGCCCAATTCCACCACGACCCCAATACCAAACGTGATGGGTACCGCAAGCAAAACCGCGAGCAGGAACGAATCGAGCCACAACGCCAGCGTGGCACAGATAAACGCGCCAAGCATGTAGAAAGCACCATGCGCAAGATTGATGAAGTCCATGATGCCAAAAACCAGCGTCAACCCGGCGGCCAACAGAAAAAGCAGTACGCCAAGCTGCAGTCCGTTCAGGACTTGGATCATGATGAGTGCGCCGTCCATGATCAGACCGAACTGGAAACTTCAGACCACCACCACACCCAAAATAACCACGGACGCCGGTCCTCGCAGACTCTGACCACACCCCGGACCCAGAATCCGGAGTGTGGAGATCGGCAAGTCAAAACAGCGAACCGAAGATTTCTCTCTTTAAAGACGGCAATCTGCTACGTAGGTATCCTGGTGATTTTCAAAAACCGTGGAGCGAATCTCCGTCGTCCAATTGCCATCGCGGTCAGCGACGACTTCAAGTAGGTAGAAATTCTGGATTGGGAAATGGTTGGCGCCGTATGAAAACGATCCGCGCACAGAGGGAAAATCAGCTTTCTCCATCGCAGCACGCATACCGTCGCGATCTTGCAGATCGCCACCGACAGCCTCAACAGCACTGTTGATCAGGAAAATACTGTCGTAGGACTGCGCCGCATAAAAAGAGGGGTAGCGCCCATATTTATTGAGGAATCCCTCGACAAAACGTGCATTCTGTGGCGTCTTGAGTCCCGGGCCCCAAAAACCGGTAGTCAAAGAGCCGAGCACCGCTTTCATGTTTGCCTGTTGCAGTTTTGGCAGTGAGATGGCGTCAACGGTGAACACCGTGTAAAGAGGCAACTTGTCAGCAAGGCCAGCCTGCTCATACTGCTTCATAAATGCACCACCCGCTTTGCCCGGGTAAAAGACAAAGAGCGCCTCCGCGCCAGACGCTTTGGCTTTAGCGAGTTCTGCTGAGAAATCCAGCTGCGCATCCTTGCCCCACTTGGTCAGATCCTTGCCAACGATCTCACCTTCAAAGGTACGCTCAACTCCCGCCACCATATTTTTTCCAGCCGCATAATTGGGTGCCATTACGTAGAGCTTGCTGACTCCTCTTTGGCTCAGGACCGCGCCCATCGCCATTGGCGTCTGATCGTTCTGCCAGGAAGTGGAAAAGAAATCGCGATGACAAAGTTTTCCCGCGAGTTGTGACGGTCCGGCATTGGCGCTGACCAGAAACTTGTCCGCGTTGAGCACAGACTTCTGAGAGGCCAGCAATACATGTGACCAGATATATCCCGCTACAAAATCGACGTCATCTGATTTGACCAGTTTATCGGTCACCTGCTTCCCGGTTTCCGGCTTGAATCCATCATCGGCAAAGATGACTTCGATATCAAGATCGCCCATCTTGCCATTAAGATTCTCGACAGCAAGATTAACCGCGTCGCGCATATCATTGCCAATAACAGCTGCACCGGTCGTCAGCGTGGTCACAAAACCAATCTTCACACTCTCTGCCAAACTGGTTCCCGGCAGGGCGCAAACGAGCAGCGCAAACGCGCCACAAATCAAATTCTTGATCATTTCAATTTCTCCTCATGAACTCTTGTCCGAACACCCTTCGCGCGCAGCTCTGATGGAGGCAGGGCCAGTGCAGCTTTCTGACGGCTGGCAGCGCAAATTGATGACGGCAGTTTAATTGTTACAATATTTTAAACAATAATCGTACATTCACGACCTTTGGTTTTCTAGACCTGGCATCTTAATATGGATACTACACAGACACTCGTCATCGGAGCCGGAATGGTCGGCAGTTGCTGTGCGCTGCATCTTCAACGTGCCGGCCATAAAGTTGCCCTGATCGATCCGCATCCACCGGGCAGTCAGACGAGTTATGGCAACGCCGCGACGATCGCCACTTACGCCTGCATCCCCGTCAACCATCCCAAGTTGCTGAAATCCCTGCCGGCACTGATGTCTGGCTCGGAACGACCGTTGTCCATCTCGCCTGGCTACGCGCTCCGAATGCTGCCCTGGTTTTTCTCGTTTTTGCGCCATTGTCGGCGTGAGCGGGTTGACCAAACCATCTCGGCGTTGGGCACATTGCTTCGGCACGCCGAAGACACTACTCTCGCGCTCGTCCAGTCAGCAGGCGCCGGGGATTACATTCGCCGCAACGGGACACTGTATCTTTATTCGGATGCCCACAGCCGTTTGACTGCTCAAGGTGACATCACCCGGCGGCGGGAACAAGGCATGTCGATCACAGAAGTTGAGGCTGACGCGGTGCAGGAACTCGAACCCGCACTCGCTCCCATCTTTGCCGGCGGAATACTTTACAACGACGGTTTTCAGCTGAGCGATCCGCAACAGGTAATCATGCGGCTCGTCGATCAATTCGCACGGGACGGCGGTGAAGTCATCCGAGACCGTGTTGACCGCATTGAGTCTGCCGGCTTGGACCAGGTCACCGTGCATTTCTCTGGGAACTCACGATCGGTCCACCACGTCGTCATCGCCGCTGGCGCCTGGTCCACTCGAATTGATGGACCGGTACTCGACCGTTTGCCGCTTGACACAGAGCGGGGGTACCACGTGATGTTTCCAGAAAACCTCTCGACCCTATCACGGCCGGTGGGACTCGCGGACGCCGGACTCTACCTTTGCCCTGTCGATGGCGGATTGCGAGCAGCAGGCACCGTTGAACTCGCAGGTCTTGATGCACAACCCAATCCAAAGCGTCTCGACTATATTGAGCAAGCTGCCCGCCGCGCCCTTCCGTCGCTGAAACAGCGTGGGGATACCTGGTTGGGCTTTCGGCCCACACTGCCCGATGCCCTGCCGGTTATCGGCCGCTCTTCAAAACATCCGTCAGTGGTTTACGCCTTTGGCCATCAGCATGTCGGGCTGACACTCGGAGCCGTCACCGGCAAACTGGTCCAGCAGATTGTGGACCGTGAGCAACCCATCGTCGATCCAACGCCCTATCGTGCACAACGGTTTCTTCAATAACGATCACCAGGCAACCAGATCCGTTACAGCACGCAGATACATCTTCGTTGCGCGCACACACTGCTCAATCTCAACAAACTCGTCAATGGAATGCGCCTGAGACAACGAGCCCGGCCCGCAGACCACGGCGGGCGTCTTCAGATGTGGGCCATCTGTCGCTCCGGGAAAGGACCGCGCAGATTCGGGGCGACCTGTCAGTTCTACCGATGCATTGAGCAGTGACTGGACCACGGGCGAGTCCACGGGCAGGTCATTAGCCGGGATATCCCAGGACGGCTCACTGAATTCATAGCGAAAACCAGGATCCTCCTGCTTTAACGGATCCAGTCGGGCCGCAATATCCCGGCGCACTTGTTCAGTTTCATCACTTGGCAGGACTCGGCGGTCGATTTCCAACTCACAGTAATCAGGCACCGCGCTGGCAAAATCACCGCCACGGATAACGCCCGGACTGTAAGTGCCATGCCCACAAAGCGGATGCGGCTCTCGAGATGCCAGTTCCTCGTTGTAATCGGAAAGCGCATTGACGACTCGCGCCATACGCTCAATGGCATTTTCCCCCTGCTCCGGAATGCTGGAGTGCACGGCCTTGCCAAACGT
>DDZY01000017.1:12617-12849 GCA_002346525.1 Proteobacteria bacterium UBA2996 | reverse complement strand
TGCCTCTAGCAGCAGAATCGGCTCGCGCCACTGAGCCCAGTTTTGGGCGTTCAGGCGCGGGTACTGCATGGATTGCTCGCTGAAGCCAAAAGCCGAACGACCCTCAGTCAGCGTTTCCGTTGGCCGACGTTTGTTGTCGTGCTTCCTTGGAGCGGACAATGCTCTCGTGACGAGCACTGCAGACGTCGCACTCTAAAGACGCAGCGGCCCGCCACTCCCGCGGCGGCATAAA
>DDZY01000017.1:8566-12324 GCA_002346525.1 Proteobacteria bacterium UBA2996 | reverse complement strand
CCCGCCACTCCCGCGGCGGTATAAAGCCGTCGCGCCAGATGCCGAGGGCTTCTTGGCGGGCCTGCGCTTCTTCTTCCTGAAACGGCGCGGCAGGGCTGTCATCGGCCAGTGCCCAGCCGTAGCGCACCAGCCACGCATTCAGGCTGGTTCCATCAAGAGTGCATTCCGCCGGAAGGGGTTCCGTAATCGACACTGAAGCGGACAGAGAGACCAGAGGCCTGCAGTTTATCCGCCCTCGCGAAACACGGTCTTGCAGGGTCGTCCAGGCAGTTTCTCCGCAGCGCCAGGTAACGCCGTTTCCCTGGCAAAGCGCATCGGGGCGGGGCAAGGTGGCGCTATCGAGGTGATAGGCCGTGTCGTCCAGAATCAGTGCGCCTAGCGCTGGATGAACGACAACTGAAGGTTGCCCAAAGGCGGGGACCCCCACCCACAGGCCCGCGCACAGGCCGGCCGCACCGATGACTAATCGAAACCGCATTTAGGCGCCTGGGCCGCGAGGTGAGGTCAGTCCCGCGGGAGCACCACCACGGCGTCACTGGCCCACTGCAGCCACACCGGTTGATTGGGTTTATGGAGCTGCGTCATCGAGCGCTCAAGATTTTGCAGCGCGACCAGCACCGGGTCTTCGCGCTGCGGCAGGTGCACGTAGAAGTGGCTCCGGTCACCCAGATAGGCCGAAGGCCCCATTGTACCGCCCGCGGTATTGGCGAGGTCTCCCGGATCGGAAAACACCGGCTGCATTTTCTCCGGTCGGATCGCGACCCAGGCTTTTTGTCCGGAGACCATCTGGGCGTCGGAGTTCGTCACACTGACCGTTCCCAGAGCACCGGTCTCAACCGTCATCGCGTTGTCAGTTGACGAGAGGACCTCACCCTCAAAGAAATTCATGCTGCCGATGAAGTCCGCAACGAACGGTGATCCGGGTGACTCATAAAGTTGCCCCGGCGAGGCAATTTCCATGACCGCGCCTTCCGACATCACCGCAATCCGGTCAGAGAGGGTCAGGGCTTCCTCCTGATCGTGGGTCACAAATAGGAAGGTGATGCCGATCTGCTGCTGAAGTTGGCGCAATTCGATCTGCATCTGTTCCCGCAGTTTTTTGTCGAGTGCGCCCAGCGGCTCATCCAGCAGCAGCACTTTGGGTTGCTTGATGAGTGCTCTCGCCAGGGCGACACGTTGGCGCTGCCCACCGGAGAGCTCATCCGCACCGCGGCCGCCGTAGCCGGGCAGTTTGATGAGTTCCAGCACTTCGTCGATCCGTTTGTCGAGCTCGGCGCGCGTGAGTCCGGCTTTGCGCATACCGAAGGCGATGTTATTACGCACGTCCAGGTGCGGAAAAATCGCGTAGTTCTGGAACACCATGTTCACTGGCCGATGATTAGGCGGAGTGGCCGACATGGGTTGGCCATCGATCATGATTTCGCCCTCGCTCGGGACCTCAAAGCCTGCGACCATCCTCAACAAGGTGGTCTTGCCGCAGCCAGAAGGCCCTAGCAGCGAGAAGAATTCGCCTCTTTGTATATCAAAGGAGGCGTTATCGACCGCCGTGACTTGACCAAAACGCTTGTTAACACCCTGGAATGAAATTATTGGGTCACTCATGATCAGATTCCTGAACTGCTCTCAAGTTTGACACCCCGCCGCCTGATCCATTCGGCAAAAGACACCACAATAAAGGACAGAACAAAGATGGTAGCGCCCAATGCGAGGACGGGGGGGAGTTTGAGCGGAAAACGAAGTGAGCTCCAAATATAAATCGGCAGTGTTGGATCCGTACTGGTGAGAAAGAATGCCAATACGAACTCGTCGAAAGAAATCGTAAAGGTCAGTAACAGGCTCGCTATGATGCCCGGCAACACAATAGGAAAAGTGACTCGCCAAAATGTCATCCAGGCGTTCTCGCCCAGGTCGAGGGCTGCTTCCTCCAGGCTGCGGTCGAAGCCCTCCATTCGGGAGATCAGGACCAGCATCGCGAAAGGGGTACACAACAGCATGTGTGCAAAACCGACAGTCCACAGTGACAGCGGAATGTCGAGCTGAGTGATCAGGATCAACAGCGAAATCGCCAGAATAATTCCCGGAATCACCAGGGGCACCATGATGAAGCCCATCACCGCTCCCCGACCCGGTATTCGGTAGCGGGTGACCGCTTTTGCGGCAAGAAGACCAAACATCGTGCTCAGAATAGCCACCGTGATACCGACTTTTACGCTGTTCATCAACGCCTCCAGCAAGTCGGGTGTGTTGATCATTTTTTGGTACCACTGGAGCGTAAATCCTTTTAGCGGAAACGCGATGTACTTTGACTTATTGAACGAAAACAGTGGCAGGAACAACACCGGGAGATAGATAAAGGTTAGGTAGATAATGGCGTAGACCGCAAAGCCGTCGGGGCGCCACCAGGGCCGATTTGCGTTCATGCGACCCTCCTGCGGAATCGGTGGGTGCCCCAGAGAAACACACAGACCATCAACGTTACCGTGAGCATCGACATGACAGAGATGGCGGCACCGAGTGGCCAGTTGAAGGCTTTGCCGAACATCGACTGGATAATGTTGCCGATCATGATGCCGCTTGGCCCTCCCACCAGCGTCGGCGTAACGTAATCTCCCACGGTCGGGATGAAGACCAGCAGGCTTGCAGCGATAACGCCTGGAAGGGAGAGCGGCAGCGTAACCCGTACAAAAGTCATAAAGGCGTTTTCGCCCAAGTCGCGAGCCGCTTCAAGCAGGGAGCGGTCAATTTTCTCCAGTGACACATAAATCGGCAGTATTGCAAACGCTGCCCAGGCGTGAGCCAGTGTGAGCGTGACGGCCATCGGGTTGTACAACAGAAACTCAAGCGGTTCGCTAATGAACCCAATGGACTTGAGTCCCGAATTAACAACCCCGTTATAGCCCAGCATCACTTTCCACGCAAAGACGCGCAGCAGGTAACTTGTCCAGAAGGGAACCGTGATCAGAATCAGCCAGACAAGTTTGTTTTTCTGGATTCGAAAAGCGATGAAATACGCCATCGGATAGGCCAGCAGGACGGTGGCCAAGGTCACCATGCCGGAGATTTTGATCGACTTGAACAGGATCACTCCGTATATGGGTTTGGCAAAAAAGTCCGCGTAGTTTTTCCATGAAAAGGTCTTAATGAAATCAACGTAGTCCTGCAGCCAGAAACTCAGAGAGAAAAGGACCAGGAGCGGCATGGCAAGGCCGAACACCATCGCCAGTAGCGTCGGTGACAGCAGACTGAACCCGCGCAGCGCCTCGCTCGCCAGGAAACGTCGGCGCAGGCTTAAACCCAAACTTGGCGAAGAGGTGGCCGATCTGCTCATGAGCGATAAATATTAATAAGGGAGGACCCTGCGGGCAGCAGGGTGACCGTGAACTAAAAGCATGATGCCGGACGAGGAGGCCCCGCCCGGCATCTTCTACTCAACGTCTACTGAACGTCCAACCGATAGCCTACATCCCGGCTTTGACTTCCTCGAACATGGCCTGCAGCGCCGGTTCGTTGCCCATTGGGGCCTGGAAGATACCGGCGTTCAGTGTCTCATTAACGTCTACCGAGTAACCGAGCTCTTTCAGCAGTCCAGGGCTGTCCT
The DNA here is from genome assembly GCA_002346525.1 of Proteobacteria bacterium UBA2996. Lineage (GTDB taxonomy): Bacteria > Pseudomonadota > Gammaproteobacteria > Arenicellales > UBA868 > UBA868. Next base: position 8,726 of record DDZY01000017.1, on the reverse strand, counting down.
GCTCGACCTTGGCAAAGGCATGGATGTTGCCGTGCCCATAGCCATACTCAGTGAGCGCAAACACGCCAGACTCAACACTGGCGTAGGCATCCAGATAGTCATATATCCGGTCAATTTTGGCAGGATCATGGTCGCTCATCAGGCAGAAACCGCAGACCCA
>DDZY01000017.1:920-8244 GCA_002346525.1 Proteobacteria bacterium UBA2996 | reverse complement strand
GTCATGGCGCCTTCTTTCGGGCTGGTGTAACGCACGTCCAGTCCTTCCTTCTTGAGCGCAGCGTAAGACGAGTTCCAGGCAGAGGTCGCAACCAGTTCGCCAGAGGCGAGTGCCTGCTCGATGTCGGCCGGACTGGTCCAGTAGTAGCGCATCAACGGCAACTGCTCCTTGAGCGCTGCCCGGGTTTTCGCCATCTCGTCATCGGTCATGTTGAAGGGGTCTTTAGCACCGATATAAATGGCCGCCACCATGACACCATCGATCAGACTGTCTGCCATAGAGAGGCGGCCTTTGTACTTCGGATCCCACAGCATGCCCCAACTTTCGTTATCGACATACTCAGGCGCGAGATCCGCCCGGTACAGCACGGATGTCAGTCCCCAGTCGGTTGGGAAGAAGTACTGATTGCTGCCCTCAAAGGTGCCCGGAATAGTTTTCAGACTTGGGATAATGTCATCCCAGGTGCTGAGCCGGCTGGTGTCAATCGGCTCGAGAATGCCGGCGTCTTTCCAGATCGGCACTTTGTAGGTACAGGGTTGTGTGAGGTCGACCTTGAACCCCGCGCGCATCTTGGCGAAGGCTTCTTCTTCGTCACCGAAAATAGCTATGTTGGGGGATTCACCATGTTTGGCGAGGTACGGCTGATGCAGTTCCGGCACATCCCAGCCTTCCCAGGTAAAGACCGTGGGATGATCATCGCTTGCCGCGAAGGCAGAACGGCTACCCATCGGCATCATGACCATCGTCGCGCCGAGCGCCATCAGGCTCTGGTTGAACTGGCGGCGGCTCATCTGGCCTGTGGCCAGTTGCTCTATGACATCTTCTTTTTTCAGATTCTTCATCGTTGTTGTTCCTCCTTAATGTTCTCTAAATGTATGTTCTCTAAGCTCTCTAAGTTCTCTCAAATTACTGTTGTGACTGTGACTGCGCAAAATTCTCTTTAACCGTGATCCTGATTTGAATCGTTCGGATGCTCTTATATTAGGATATTTCGGGCCCATAGGTGAAGCCTCTGGTGGCAACCGCAATTTAGGATCTGGCGCTGGCGCTGGACCCCTTATTGACCTAGGCCCGCACCTGTTCCAGAGTTTTGTCAAGCGCTTTGCTTGCGAGATCGACGAGTTCATCGATCTGGTCCTTGGACATGATCAGCGGTGGAGAGATAATCATGCTGTCCCCGACGGCCCGCATCACTAAACCTAGGTTAGCCGCAATGTCGCGACAGAGCGGCCCCGTGCTGCCTGAGGGCTCAAACTGGCCCCGGGTTTCCTTGTCGGCAACAATCTCAAAAGCGCCTAGAAAGCCCAGTCCGCGCACCTCACCCACAAGAGGATGATGGGCGAGTTCGGCCCAGCGCTGTTGCAGGTAAGGTCCGGTTTCGGTACGTACCCGGTCAATAATCCCTTCGTCACGCAGGATTCGAATATTGGCTGCGGCCACTGCGCATGCAGCCGGGTGACCCGCGTAAGTCATACCGTGGGTGAATTCGCCCCCTTCTTCGATGATGACTCGTGATATGTGATCTGCCACCATGACGCCGCCGATGGGGAGGTATCCCGAAGAGAGTCCCTTGGCAATCGGCATGAGGTCCGGTTTCAGACCATAGTAATCGCTGGCAAACCATTCGCCCGTACGGCCGAAGCCGCAGATGACTTCATCAGCCACGAGAAGAATCTGGTGACGCCGGCAGATCGCGCTGATTTCGGGCCAGTACGTTTCCGGCGGGACAATGACGCCCCCGGCGCCCTGGATAGGTTCGGCAATAAAAGCCGCGACCCGGTGCTCGCCCAATTCTTCGATTTTCTGTTCCAGTTCGCTAGCGACTTTTTTGCCGAACTCATCGGGCGACAGGTCGCCGCCTTCCCGATACCAGAAGGGTTGGCCTATGTGCACAATGTCGGGAATCGGCAAACCGCCTTGTTCATGCATTGAAGCCATACCGCCAAGGCTGGCGCCTGCCATGGTGCTGCCGTGGTAGGCGTTCTTTCTGCTGATGATGACCTGCTTATCAGGATGGCCCATACACTGCCAGAAGTAGCGGGCCATCCGCACAACCGTGTCGTTGGACTCAGAGCCCGAATTCGTCAGGAACACGTGAGTCAGATGATCCTGGGTGACCTCTGAAAGCAATTTGGAAAGATCGATGACAGGCGGGTGTGCTGTCTGGAAGAAACTGTTGTAGTAGGGCAGTTCCTCAATCTGTTTGCGTGCAACCTCGGCGAGGTCCTTGCGTCCGTAGCCCACGTTGACGCACCACAGCCCTGCCATGCCGTCGAGCATTTGATGTCCATCAGAGTCCCACAGGTAGACACCCTCAGCGCGTTCAATGATGCGGGCACCGGTTTCGTGCATTCGTTTGTGATCGGTAAACGGATGCAAAAAATGGGCGTGATCCAGCGCTTGGTATTCAGCAGTGCTAAGCGACATGCGGGAGGCTCCTTGGCGAGGGTTTTCTTGACTCAGGCTCTCATCTTAGAAGTCAGAGATCTGTGGCGTCAACGCGTTTTAAGCGCCAAAAAATACGAAAAAGGATGTGGTTTTTGAAACAAGCACCAGACCGATTCAGACATTCAACAGCAGATGTTCGCGCTCCCAGGAACTGATCACCTGAAGGAAGGTGTCATATTCGCTTTCCTTGACAGCATTCCACGCCTGGACGAAACGCGTGCCCAGCATCTCCTTGAGGTCGTCAGAGTTCTCAAGTGCCTGTAGCGATTGCTCGAGACTGCGTGGCAATTCGTAAGGCATGTCATAGGCGCTCGCGGTAACGGGAGCGCTCGGATCAAGTTTTTGCTGCATCCCGAGCAGTCCGCAGGCGAGGCTCGCGGCAATCGCCAGATAGGGGTTGGCATCGGCGCCGGGCACCCGGTTTTCAACCCGCCGTGATTCGCGACCGGAATCCGGTACGCGAAGCCCCACGGTACGGTTGTCCAGACCCCATTGGACGTTAATCGGTGCTGCGTGATAGCGGATCAGGCGTCGGTAGGAGTTCACATTCGGCGCGAGTAAAGATAAAGAGGCCGGCAAGAAGCGTTGCAGCCCGCCGATATGCGCGTAAAAAAGCGAGCTGGCTTCTCCATCTGCATCACTAAAGACATTTTCCTTAGTGTTTGCACAGACGACGCTTTGATGGATGTGCATAGCGCTGCCTGGTTCTTTTTCCATGGGTTTGGCCATGAAAGAGGCATACATCTTGTGCCTGAGCGCCGTTTCACGCACTGTCCGTTTGAACAAGAAGGCCTGGTCAGCGATGGCTACGGGGTCACCGTGCAGCAGGTTGACCTCCATTTGCGCGGCACCGGCTTCGTGGTTGAGGGTCTCCAATGAGATGTCGAGCCCCTCACAGTAGTCATACAGATCCTCAAAAAGAGGATCAAACTCATTCACGGCATCAATCGAAAAGGATTGGCGCCCTGATTCCGCGCGTCCGGAGCGACCGACCGGAGGTTCCAGAGGGTAATCCGCGTCGGGGTTGGGTTTGATCAGGTAAAACTCCAACTCGGGTGCCACGACGGGCTCCCAGCCGTGTTCCCGATAGGCGTTGACGACTTTTTGCAGGACATAGCGTGGCGCCATTTCAACGGGACTGCCGTCGGCATAGAAGCAATCATGGATGACGAGCGCGGTCGGCTCCTGTGTCCAAGGGACCAGCCGGAAGCTGTCAAGATCCGGCTTGAGGAAAATATCTTTGTCCGCAGGATCCACTGCGCTTTGGTCTTCCGGGTATTCGCCGGTAACCGTCTGAAGGAATATCGCCTCTGGAAGGCGCATCCCAATCTCTTCACTGTATTTATGCGCCGGGATCAGTTTCCCTCGGGCAATACCGGTCATATCAGGGATAACGGCTTCAATCTCATCGATCCGATTGTCACGCAGCCACTGCCGTATGCTGCGATCGGGAACCGCATCAGTGGTATCAATGGAATGTAATTTGTCGGACATAAAGCCTCTAAAGCTACTCAAACCTGCGGAAGTGTAACCAAGCAGACATCATTGCAACAGGTTTTGCAGACCATGATCTTTATCAGAGTTTCATGATGGTGGGATTGACCCGACCGTGAAACTGTTTGACAATGGCTCGGCCTATCTTGGTCCGTTTTGCGGTAGCGATGTTCAAAAGTCGCCCTGACAGCGGGGCGGACAAGGATTGGGACGTATCGACTGTGGTTGCAATCGAAATCTGATACTCAAAATGTGAGGAGAATAGGAATGGAAAGAGTGCGTAAATTGACGTCAGCGCTGGGCCTTGTTGCAGGCCTTTTTGGGCTGGCATCGCTGAGCGGCCCAGCTTTGGCCGCCGACTGCCCCATCAAAATCGGCGGTCTGGCTCCGCTTTCTGCCCCCGGCTCTGTGACGGGTGGGGAAGCGATGCGGGACGCGATGATTCTGGCGCAACGGGACATCAACGCCGCCGGTGGTGTCCTCGGCTGCGATATTGAAGTCGTGATTGCTGATACCGAAGGCCTGCCAGAGAAGGCGCGAGCGCTGATGGAAAAACTGATCACCCAGGACGGCGTTGTGGCTGTGGGCGGCGGTTATCACAGTTCTGTCGGTGTGGCGGGTAAGGACGTCGCCAATGATCGCGGGATCCCTGTGGTCTTTGCTGAAACCTGGAACGACACCATCACCGGTGACAAGCAGAAATACATCTTCCGTATCGCACCGCTCAGCTCCTGGGCGTCCGGCGTGATCTGGCAATTTGCGGCTCAAGCGCCTGGTGTGAAGAAAGTCGCCATCGTGACCGAGAATACCGACTACGGCATCCCGGCCGCCGCGGAGTGCGAAAAGGGTCTTGCCTCTAAAGGTATCAGCAGCACCACTTTTGGTGTCGATATCGGTACGCAGGACTTTGCCGGTATCGTGGAGCGTGTGAAAGCCGAAGATCCGGATTACGTGATCGTACTGCTGACGGGTGAAGCGGGGTACAACTACGCGCAGCAGGCGGCTGATGCGGGGATTGGCCCGATGGATATGATGTTCCACGCTAACCAGGCGGGGCTTGAGAGTAAATCCTGGTGGGAAAACGTCCCTGACGGCAATCTGGCCTTTATGGCGAGGATCGGGGTCCCGGAGACCATGTATAACGAAACCGCTCTGAAGTTTGCTGAAGACTACAAGGCTAAAACCGGCAAAACTGGTGTTGAAAGCTACGCGCTGGAAGCCTATGACTCCATCGGCGTCCTGGCCCAGGCAATTAATGAAGCCGGCTCCACCAACGGGGATGCCATCGTTGATGCGCTCGAGAATATCAGCCATGACGGCACGCTAGGGCGGATCTACTTCCCCTATGGCACCAAGAAGGATCCTTCCGCCGATGGCAAAGGAGACGAATGGTGGCATCAGTGGCCTGATCCTGCGATCACAATGGTTCAGTATCAGAAAGAGGGCGAGCCTTCAAATACGATGACGATTGTGTATCCGGACGTCTATAAGACGGGTGACCCGATCTACGTCGGAAACTGATCGTATTTTCTGATCTAGTCTGAAAGCGGGGCGGATGTGATTCATGTCCGCCCCGCTCCCTTTTTTATCTGTTGCGCTAAGTGGCGGGACTGTCGACAGGAATAAATCAGAGCAATGCAGTACTCAAGTATTTTCTGGTGGACCATCCTCTGGGTTGTTTTTTGGGGCGTTACCGGCGGGATCGGCACTCGTAAAGTCTATCTGCGTAAAGATCTGGATACCTCCAACGCAACACTCGGCGGCTCGCTGATCGGTGCGGCGTTCGGTCCGTTCGGGTTGGCACCGCTCTGGTGGAAAAGCCCCGAGATTGGTCGCGTCATGATCACGCTATCGTCGCTGGTGGTAATCGGCATTATTGCGGTGGCATTCGCTAACGCGGATCCTGAAAACAACTGCGTCTCAAACGGGTCTTTTGTCGCATCCCAGATTACCAACGGACTCATCATCGGCATCATTTACGGACTGATGGCCATGGGTCTGACGCTGATCTTTTCGATCCTCGGGATCGTCAGTTTTGCGCATGGCGCCTTTTACATGATCGGCGGCATGCTGGTTTACTACATCATCAATGTCTGGTTTCCCGGCACGCACCCCCTGATTGGTGTATTGGGTTCGTGCATGATTACTTTTGGGCTCGGCGCGCTTTTTGAGCGCCTCTTCCTGACGCCGATGTACGACGGACGGGTCGAACGGCCCGTCGAATACGGCATTCTTGTGACCTTCGGCCTGTCTTTTACGCTGACTTATCTGGTCGCAGCCTTGGCTGGTTTTAACCCTGTAAAAGTAAAGCGGTTTTTTGATTTTCCGAGGATCCGGTTGCCGGACAGTTCTGATCCCTGGCTCATCAAGACGAGTCGGGGCAACATGGAGTTGTTCGATACTGTCTCGATCTCAAATCCCCGGTTTGTTGCGGCGATCCTTTCCATTATGGTGCTAGTCGGATTGCTGTTGTTCCTTCACCGGACCTGGACCGGCAAGGGACTTCGCGCTGTCAGCCAGGATCGGGATGCGGCAGCCATTACCGGAATCAACCCCAATCGGATGAACATGCTAGCCTTTGCGTTAGGCTGCATGATCGCTGCGCTATCGGGCGCCGTACTGGTCCAGGCTTTTTCATGGTTGCCGGTAGTTGGCCTCATTCCTGAGATGCGGTCTTTTGTTATCGTGGTGCTGGGAGGCCTCGGATCATTGCCGGGCGCTTTTGTGGGCGGCACGCTGGTCGGTCTGGTCGAGGCAGCGGGGACGGGTTGTGTGCCCAATCCGCAAAAGGCGTCGAGCTACATCCCGGCCTACGGGATGATCATCCTGACCATCATGCTGCTGCTGCGGCCCATGGGGTTATTCGGGCGGAAGTTTGCGAGCGGGGCGCACGGCAAGTTTTGAAAAGACAAAACGTTCCTCAGCTGCTGGGCGCCCTTATTGTGGTGTTCTTCGTCGCGTTCCCGTTTGTGTACTCCGGCGGCAACTACGACTACATCATGCACATCTGCATTATTGGCTTTTTCTATGCCATTCTGGCGTCCAGCTGGTCGATGCTTGCAGGTTATGCCGGTCAGTTCTCTTTCGGCCATATGGCCTTTATGGGGTTGGGCGCCTATACCACGGCGCTTTTGTGCCATTATTTCTTCCTCTCACCTGAACCGACCGGCATCTGTACCGAATTTGCAATCGGTGGCCACTACCTGATCGTTAAGAATCCTATCGGGGTGACCTCGACCACCTTGACCCAGGACTGTCTCGCGCAGGCAATGGACAAATGGAACGGCACGGTCGAAGTGACGCCAATGCCGGTGTGGCTCGGCATTATTTTGGGCACCGTGGTGGGCGGCATTTTTGGCCTTTTGATCGGGCTTTTGGTGCT
>DDZY01000017.1:0-546 GCA_002346525.1 Proteobacteria bacterium UBA2996 | reverse complement strand
CTGCGGGCCACCATCAGCGCCGAGATTCAGATCACCCGCGGTCAGGCCGGCCTCGAACTGCCGAGCCTGTTTGAAAACGGCATCACCATTGCGGGACACTTCTTCAGCAAGACAGACAAGATTCCCCCGTATTTTGTAATGCTCTTTTTATTGCTGGGCTGTCTTGCGGTCCTTTACTGGCTTTCGCAGTCCCGCTTTGGGCTTTTTGTCCGCGCCCTGCGCGAAGACCAGGACGCGGCGGCCGCACTGGGCGTCAATACCACCCGATACAAGGTGCTCGTATTTGTCGTGACGTCATCCATGGCGGCACTTGCTGGAACAGTCTACGCCCACTATGTAACGATTATTACGCCGAATAATCTGATGATTCTGCAGATGAGCCTGGTTGTGGCGATGGCGGTGATTGCAGGTGTTGAAAGTTTTATCGCGGCTGCAATTGGCGCTATCCTGATCGAATTCATCTTGGAAATGCTGCGCACGAGTTTCTCTATCGGCGGGGTGACGGTGGATATGACTCTGTGGCGGCTGGTGTTCTTTGGTGTGGTG
>DDZY01000095.1 GCA_002346525.1 Proteobacteria bacterium UBA2996 | reverse complement strand
AGGATATTTGCGCTGGGGATCAGGTTATCGGTCTTGCATCTAGCGGGCTGCACTCAAACGGATACTCGCTCGCTCGGGCCATTGTTGACCGAAGCAACGCTTCACTTGATACGCCTGTTGCGGCAAATACGCTTGGGGAAGTGCTGCTGGCACCAACGCGGATTTATGTGCGAAGCGTTCTCGATCTGTTAACGGCCTGCCCCATCAGAGGAATTGCTCACATTACCGGAGGCGGCCTGCCGGGCAACATTCCGCGCGTACTGCCGGATGGTCTTGAATGCCATATCGATCCCAACGCCTGGCACCGCCCGGAAATATTCCGATGGCTGCAATCCGAAGGCCAGATTGCTAAAGAGGAGATGTGGCGAACCTTCAACTGCGGTATTGGGCTCATCATCATTATCGCCCCGGAGAATGCTCCACAAGCCAAAACACTGCTTGAGGAAAGCGGCGAGACCGTCTTTCACATCGGAGAGATTCAGGCCGGTCGTGCAGGTGTCGTCTTCAACTAACATCAAAGCGCGCTGCCGGATTGTGGTGTTGATCAGCGGTAACGGCAGCAATCTTCAGGCGATTATCGATCACTGCGGCAACGACCAGAGTCCCGCTGAGGTGGTGGGCGTGATCAGCAATGTGCAATCTGCTTTTGGCCTCGAACGTGCCCACTCAGCAGGCATTGACACGCATTGCCTTAATCACCGGGAATTTGTTAGCCGCGCGGCTTTTGATGAGGCGCTCGCAGCCTTGATAGAGGGTTTTCGTCCTGACCTTGTCGTGCTGGCCGGATTCATGCGCATTCTCAGCCCCTCGTTTGTTGATCATTTTGCAGGTCGCCTGATGAACATTCATCCGTCTTTACTTCCCCGCTATCCCGGCTTGGACACTCACAAGCGGGCTATCGCGGACGGCGCTAAGGAGCACGGCGCGACGGTGCATTTTGTAACCCGGGATCTTGATGCAGGCCCTGTCATCATTCAGGGCCGGGTGGAAATACTCGAAGATGATTCAGAACACACGCTGGCTGCGCGCGTCCACGAGATAGAACACCGTATCTATCCTGAAGCGGTTAGCTGGTTCGCCGCAGGACGACTTAGGCTTCAGGACGATATCGCCCTACTGGACGGACAACCCCTGACCTGACGGATCAGGAGCACATCCGTGTTTTGAGTGTCTCAGGTTCTAAGGCGGGCCTGAACAGTTATCTCAACGCTGGCACCGCCGAAAAGCCGCGGTGACTCGGTGGTCGTACGTGCAGGAAACGCGGTTCCTTCGAAAAATCGCCGATAGGCGCTATCCATCTGATCGAAATAACGAAGATCAGAAAGGTGCACATCCGCCCGCACAATATCGCTGAAATCCAGACCCATTTCCTCGAGTATTTCCGAAATCACCTGCATCACTGCGGTGGTTTCCTTTTCCGGGTCTCCCAAAACCGCCTGACCCTGGGGAAAGTCTGCGGCAACGAGACCCGCAAGATAAGCGTAACGGTCGTCAGTGACGACCTGGCTAAAGGGGGCGCTCGATTCGGGGACGGCTTTTGGCTGATATCTTTTGATCAAGAGACCGGGGGGGAAATCTCGACGCTCGCTTCTTAAGATTCGCCGTCAGAGTCAATGTCGAAAACGAGATCACCGTCTTTTTCGCAGACCCGGACAGTACCACCCTGCGCCAGTTTGCCGAAGAGGAGTTCATCAGCCAACGCGCGGTTGATCCGGTCGCGAATCAGCCTTGCCATCGGTCGGGCACCCATCGCAGCATCATGACCGTTTCTGGCAAGCCACTGCCGTGCCGACGGGTCGACTTCAAGGACGACATTCTTGTCCGCCAACTGGGTTTCCAGTTGAACAATAAACTTATCGACCACATGACCAATCGTTGTCTCATCCAACGCGTCAAATCGGATGATCGAATCCAGCCGGTTACGAAACTCCGGCGTGAACATCTTGTTGATCACTTCGGTATCGTCTGCAGTGTGATCCTGATCGACAAACCCCACTGACCCACGCGCCATCTGGGTAGCACCTGCATTGGTCGTCATGACAATGATCACGTTGCGAAAGTCCGCTTTGCGTCCGTTATTGTCCGTCAGCGTACCGTAATCCATCACCTGCAGCAGCAGATTGAACACATCGGGGTGCGCCTTTTCGATCTCATCGAGCAGCAGCACCGAATGCGGGTTGCGGGTTATCGCTTCAGTCATAAGACCGCCCTGATCGAAACCGACATATCCCGGCGGGGCTCCAATTAGCCGCGACACGGTATGACGTTCCATGTACTCCGACATGTCAAAGCGGACCAGTTCGATCCCCAGCGTGAGCGCGAGCTGGCGGGTCACTTCGGTTTTGCCCACGCCGGTCGGCCCTGAGAAAAGAAATGAGGAAATCGGCCGATCCGGATTACCTAAGCCCGACCGGGCCAGCTTGATCGCACTCACCAATGCAGTGATCGCACTGTCCTGACCAAACACCACTCGCTGCAGGTCTGGTTCAAGGGTACGCAGGGCATCCTTGTCATCCGCACTGACAGTCTTGGGCGGAATACGTGCCATCTTGGATACCACTCGCTCTACATCGGCAACGCCGACCGTCTTCTTGCGCCTGGATGCTGGCGCAAGCCGCGCCTGGGCGCCTGCTTCATCAATCACATCAATTGCCTTATCGGGCAGATGGCGATCATTGATGTAGCGTGCAGCAAGTTCAGCCGCGGTGCGCAGCGCGGGTGCTGTGAACCGCACCGAATGATGCTGCTCAAACTGGGTCTTCAAGCCTCTGAGGATCTCTACCGTTTCCTCAACACTGGGTTCCGCGACGTCGATCTTCTGAAAACGTCTTGAAAGGGCTCGATCCTTCTCGAAGATGCCGCGGTACTCCTGATAGGTCGTCGAACCGATACACCGAATCTTTCCGGAAGCTAGTACCGGTTTCAGAAGATTTGAAGCATCCATTGCGCCGCCCGAAGCAGCACCGGCACCGATCACGGTATGAATCTCATCGATAAAGAGCACCGCGCCGTCGGTTTCTTCAAGATCAGCGAGGACCGCCTTAAGGCGTTGCTCAAAATCCCCCCGATATTTCGTCCCTGCAAGCAGTGCACCCAGGTCGAGCGCGTAAATCGTACTGCCCATGAGCGCTTCGGGGACTTCGCCTTCTACAATCTTTCTGGCGAGACCCTCGGCTATCGCCGTTTTGCCAACTCCAGCCTCGCCTACGTAAAGCGGATTATTCTTGCGCCGGCGACACAGGATCTGCATCGT
>DDZY01000132.1 GCA_002346525.1 Proteobacteria bacterium UBA2996 | reverse complement strand
ACGGCTTCCGCGATGACTGAGACGTTTGATTGCTTCGGCAAGATTCCGGGACTTGAGTCCGTCAGCGGTCTGAGCGAGCAAGTCGGCTGTTTTTGAATCGAGCCTCTTTGCAGCGTTTTTGCTGTCGGATGTCGTTGTCCTGGGCGAAGCATTACGCGGCCGAACCTTTATCTTCAGTGCGCGGACGTCGATATTGGCCCTATGCAGGGCATTGAGTATGTCCGCCTGACGTTGCCTGACCGCATCACCCCAGACGGGGGAATCCGCGACGATTTGCCACTCACCGTGGTCAGGTCTGACCACGGTGTGATTGGAGATGTCGTCGCCGGCGGCGGCGCGCCATGCAATCTGCTCGGTGTTGGTGACACGGGCATCTTTGACTTCCTTCAGTCCGGGCACGTTAGCAAGCAGACTGCCCATCCGAGTGAAAGAACTGTCGGCCATGATAAAATTTCAGGATCCAGTAGCGTGTTTTTTCAGCATGGGATCAACCGTCCAGTTGCGGTCCCGTCTGCGGGCTTGTTAACCCGTCCGCTCATTTAACCACTTTCTACAGATCATTTCGATGTTCAGCAAAGTAGCAACAAAAATTTTTGGCAGCCGAAATCAGCGCCTATTGCGCAAATTAAGCGCGCTTTCTGACAAGATCAATGCCTTGGAGCCGTCGCTTGAAGGCCTCTCAGATGCCGAGCTCAAGGCAAAAACGGACGAGTTCCGCCAGCGCGCAGGGGCCGGTGAAGGTACCCAGGAGCTTCTGGTCGAAGCGTTTGCGGTGGTCAGGGAGGCCTCCCGACGTACACTGAACATGCGCCACTTCGATGTCCAGCTAATCGGAGGCATGGTGCTTAACGACGGCAAGATTGCAGAGATGCGTACGGGAGAGGGAAAGACGCTCGTGGCAACCCTGCCCGCGTACCTCAATGCGGTTTGCGGTAATACCGTGCATGTGGTTACGGTAAATGATTATCTGGCCCAGCGTGACGCGGACTGGATGGGACAGATCTACGGTTATCTCGGTCTTTCGGTGGGAGTGGTGTTGTCGGGCCAGGACAGTGCAACTAAACGGACGGCCTACGCCTGCGATATTGTTTATGGCACCAATAACGAGTTTGGATTTGATTACCTGCGTGACAACATGGCCTTCAGTGCTGAGGACCGTGTTCAGCGTTCGCTCGATTTTGCAATCGTTGATGAGGTGGATTCCATCCTGGTTGATGAGGCGCGCACGCCGCTGATCATTTCGGGGCCTGCCGAAGATAGCAGCGATCTTTACACCCGCATCGACAAGATCATTCCGGCTCTTGAGCGTCAGGCGCCTGCTGAGAAGCCAGCGGAGGGCCTTGAGGAAGAAGAGGGGCCGGGTGACTTCAGTGTTGATGAGAAGACCCGTCAGGTATCCCTGACTGAGGCTGGTCACGAAAATGCGGAGCGGCTGCTTTCCGAAGCAGGCCTACTGGATGAAGACTCGAGCCTTTACGACGTTGGCAACATCAGCCTGATGCATCATCTCTATGCAGGACTGCGCGCGCATTCACTTTTTCAGCGCGACGTGGATTACATCGTGAGAGACGGGCAGATCGTCATCATTGATGAATTTTCCGGAAGAATGATGCCGGGAAGGCGCTGGTCGGAGGGGCTGCACCAGGCTGTCGAAGCCAAAGAGGGTGTCGCAATCCAGCAGGAGAATCAGACGCTTGCCTCGATCACCTTCCAGAACCTGTTCAGGCTCTATGACCGCCTCTCCGGCATGACCGGTACCGCTGATACCGAGTCGGTTGAGTTCCAGCAGATTTACGGACTGGAAGTCGTGGTGATCCCCACGAACCAGCCCATGATCCGGGAAGACTTGTCGGATCTGGTCTACCGCACGCAGAAAGAAAAGTTTGAGGCCATTATCCAAGACATCAAGGCCTGTCAGTCCAGAAATCAGCCCGTTTTGGTCGGTACTGCGTCCATCGAGACCTCGGAATATCTGTCGGGACTGCTCAATAAAGAGAAAATCAGCCACGAGGTGCTGAACGCAAAACAGCATGAGCGCGAGGCACAGATTATTGCGCAGGCCGGCAAACCGGCAGCGGTCACGATTGCTACCAACATGGCAGGACGCGGTACTGACATTGTGTTGGGCGGCAACGTCGTAATGGAACTTGAGGCGCTAGGTGAGGGCGACTCACAGCGTGCAAGTGAAACCCAAGCACAGTGGCAGACACGCCATGACCAGGTGGTCCAGGCGGGCGGGCTGTATGTGCTTGGAACGGAGCGCAACGAATCCCGCCGGGTGGATAACCAGCTGCGCGGCCGCTGTGGACGGCAGGGGGATCCAGGCGGGAGCCGGTTTTATCTTTCGCTTGAGGACAATCTACTGCGTATCTTCGGCTCAAACCGGGTCTCTGGGTTGATGGAAAAACTCGGCATGGAAGAGGGTGAGGCGATTGAGCATTCGTGGGTGACACGCGCCATCGAGAACTCCCAGAAAAAAGTTGAAGGACGCAATTTCGACATCCGTAAACAACTCCTCGAATACGACGACGTCGCTAACGAGCAGCGCAAAGTGGTCTACGACCAGCGCAACACCTTGATGGCGACTGATGATATCTCTGAGACGGTCATTGCTGCCCGGGAAGAGGTGATCGCCGAGATTATTGATCGGTCGATTCCGGTCGAGAGTCTTGAGGAGCAGTGGGATGTGCCAGCGTTGCAGCAGGACCTTCAGGCGCATTTCGGCATCCCGCTGCCCGTGGCAGATTGGCTGAAGGCCGATGACGATCTGCATGAGGAAACTCTGCGCAACAAGATCTCTGATGAAATCGCCAGGGTTTACGAAGAGAAGATTGCTTCTGTCGGGGAACCGGTGATGCGTCATCTGGAAAAAGCGGTGATGCTGAAAACGCTGGACGAGCAGTGGAAAGAGCACCTGGCTCAGATGGATCATCTGCGACAGGGAATCGGACTACGGGGCTACGCCCAGAAAAACCCCAAGCAGGAGTACAAACGGGAAGCATTTGAGATGTTCTCGGCCATGCTGAATCAGGTCAAAAATGACGTGATTGGAATACTTGCCAAGGTTCAGGTTCAGACAGAAGCCGAGGTGACCGATCTTGAGGCTCGTCAGCGACAGCAGGGCGAGCAGAACCGTGAGTATCTGCACCCGAGTTCACCGACATCCGGCCCGTCTGAAGGGCCAGTCGGTCCAGGTCGGGGGGTTGATACCGGTTCCGCCGATCCTGCGACTGATCAATCTCGACCCTTTGTCCGGGCTGGTGCAAAAGTGGGCCGCAACGAGCCCTGTCCCTGCGGTTCGGGTAAAAAATTCAAACAGTGCCACGGTAAGCTGTAGCTCAGCCAGTCGAACGGCGCCATGGCATCTTTAAAGCGTTCCGCGCTTGCACCCAATACCTTTCCCCGAATATCCGGGATCGCGGGTATTGCGCTGAAGACGGCTCGGGCCGGGATCAAGTACGCGGGTCGGGATGATCTGCTGCTGGTGACTTTGGATCGGGGGACCACCGTTGCAGGCGTATTCACGCGTTCGGCAACGGCCTCGGCGCCGGTACAATGGAGCCGAAAGGTGACAGCGTCGGGGAAGGCGCGAGCCATCCTCATCAATAGCGGAAACGCCAATACCTTTACCGGTGCTCAAGGGGCTGCTGATGTCAGGTTAACCGCCACCATGGCGGCGCGTACTGCAGGCTGTCGTCCCAGTGATGTATTGATCGCATCGACCGGCGTGATCGGAGAACCGCTGCCCGTTGACCGGATTCAAAACGCGCTCTTACGAATGCAGTCCCGTCGTCGGACTGCTCCCTGGATTGACGCCGCCAGAGCGATTGGTACGACCGACACTTATCCTAAGGGGGCGATGCGGCGCACGCGGATTGGCGATACCGAGGTCAGTCTTTGCGGTATCGCCAAAGGATCGGGCATGATTGCGCCGGATATGGCGACGATGTTGGCATTCGTATTTACCGATGCGAAGTTGCCCGCACCCGTGTTGCGCACATTGCTGAAAGAAGGAATTCGCACTTCTTTTAACTGCATCACCGTTGACAGTGATACTTCGACCAGCGACACCGTTCTGCTGGCGGCGACCGGCCGGGCAGCAAACCGCAGCCCCCGGTCCGCAACCGCGCCCGAACTCAAGGCTTTCCGCGGGGCACTCAGGGAACTGCTCACTGATCTTGCGATCCAGGTGGTGCGTGATGGCGAAGGTGCAAGCAAGTTCATAACGGTCGATGTAAGCGGGGCGGCGTCCAGTGCAGAAGCACGAAAAGCCGCCCTTGCCATTGCCAATTCTCCCTTGGTCAAAACTGCCATTGCGGGGGAAGACGCCAATTGGGGCCGGATCATCATGGCGGTGGGTAAATCCGGTGCGAGACTCTTTCAGCAGCGTCTGGCGATATCGATTGGAGGTATCACCATTACGGATGGCGGTGGGCGGGTCGCGTTTTATGATGAGGGCGAAGTCACGACACATCTCAAGGGTACCGATATATCGGTCGCGGTCGATCTCGGCGTGGGACGCAGTCGGTCGCGGGTCTGGACCTGCGACCTGACGCACGACTACATCCGCATCAATGCCGATTACCGAACCTGACGCAACACTTGTGGTTGCGGTCGGTGTTGTGGCGGATTCACAGGGACGTCTTCTTATCGGTGAACGTCCAAAGGGCAAGGCGTATGCGGGTCAGTGGGAATTTCCCGGCGGCAAAGTTGAACCCGGGGAGACCGTGTTTGAAGCGCTTGTGCGCGAGTTTCGCGAGGAGCTTAATCTGCAGATTGAGGCGGCACATGCCCTCTTTTCCTGCGCGCACGCCTACCCTGATCGGGAGGTCGAGCTGCACTTCTGGCAGGT
>DDZY01000006.1:19679-22236 GCA_002346525.1 Proteobacteria bacterium UBA2996 | reverse complement strand
CCTCGACGCTCAATTCCGGAGGATCCGCCTCCTCGGTTCCCGAGAACCCTTGAGGCTCAAGGGCGTCGATAAGTTCGTCTGCATTCTGGGGTCGATCGGTCGTGTCCAGAGACAACAGTCGATCGATCAGACTCAGGATCGATCGTGAAAAATATCCCTCACCGGAGTGGATGGCGGGAGAGAGAGGGTCTTCGAGACCCTGGTCGATGGCATCCAGGCGGGTCAGCGCAGCGACGGGGACAGCGCGACAAGCTCCCTGATACAGGATGCCGCCAAGCGCGTAATAGTCGGTCCAACGGCCCAACTGACCCCGATAGCTTGCCAGCTCAGGGGCACGAAAATCGTGCTCGGTATGGGCATCCGCAGGAGGATAATGAAACCGGTCTGTGCCGAAACCGCAGATCAGCAGTTGATCCTCATCGGCAATTAGGATCCGCGCAGGACTGAGCTCAAGATGCAGGCCATCTGCTTCGTGGACGGCATCGAGATAGGTGATCGCAGAATACAGTACCGTCTTGAGTGTCTCCTCAGGCAGACGCTGCCCGGTTTGCAACAGATCGGCGAGTGATGCCCGGACTGGCAGGTCAATGGAGTACCAGGCCGTGCCGTCGTTTTCCTCGTAGTGCGCGATACGTCCTGGGTGATCCAGTTGGCTCAGAACGCGAGCGAGGCGCAGAAATTCCGTCAGGCCCTGCTCGTAGTCCGTATTGAACTGCGCGTCACAAAGCAGCAAAGAGATGTTGTCACTATCCCGTACTGCAAACTGAAGCGGGAAGTATTCCTGGACAACCGTTGCACCGTCGTTTGCAAGATAGGTGTATCCGCTGTCAGAGGCCGCGAGCAGCCTTGAGATCGTGTTGGTGCCAAGCGTCGCGTCTGGCGCCAAAGGCGAAGCCTGAAGGATTTCGTCTTCGGGAGAGTGCGCCGGACTGGTGGATACGTCAGCTGCCGGGTTGTGCGTATCTGTTGTCATCGTGATACGAAAATACCTGTCTGGGACCAAAGCATACGGGCGTCAACAGCGTCCTCGGGGTCGACGGGCGGCCGATTATCGGCACCACGCCTGACTGTGTGCAAGGTTACGATAGGGCGCAACCGGCGCGGCCATATAATACCGTGTAACAGAACGTCTTAATAGGGATGACAGGGCGTTTATCACGCAACAGGGAAAGTTCCAATCACAACGCCGGTTTCAGTCTTTAGCGAATGTTCAGGGTTGATCCGCCAAGCGACTCCAAGCCCCGTAAGAAAAAAATGATTTCTCCCAGTCAGCGGATGGCATCCGTGCAGCAACCCATTATCCCCGTAATTGGCGATCTGATCGTCGAAAATGCGGGGACGATTTCCCTGGGTCAGGGGGTCGTGCACTATCCCCCGCCGGCAGAGGTCGAGACGAATATCCGTGACTTCTGGCGGGATCCCACCGCGCATCAGTATGGCCCGGTAGAGGGGTTAACACCTTTGCGCTCGGCACTTGAAAGCAAACTGGCCGAAGAGAACGCTGTACGGCTTGAGGGCAGGGAGGTCGTGGTAACGGCTGGCAGCAACATGGGGTTTTTGAATATGTTGCTGGCGATTAGTGACCCCGGGGATGAAATCATTTTGCCCGAACCCTTTTACTTCAATCAGGAAATGGCGGTTCGGATTGCGGACTGTATTCCTGTAACAGTGCCGACGGATGCCGCAGGGCATCTGCAGGTCAAAGCTATTGAAAACGCAATTACGAAGAGAACCCGAGCCGTAGTCACGGTGTCGCCGAATAACCCTACCGGTATCGTATATCCAGAAGCCGATTTAAGGGCCGTAAATGAAGCTTGCCGGGCCCATGGGATTTACCATATCAGCGACGAAGCCTATGAGTATTTCCTGTACGATGATGCCGAACATTTCTCCCCGGGCGCGATTGAGAACAGCACGCCACATACTATCTGCCTGTACTCACTGAGCAAGACCTATGGCTTCGCCAGCTGGCGTATCGGCTATGCTGTCATTCCCGAGCAGTTGTTCGGGGCCTTGAGGAAAGTCCAGGATACCAACGTTATCTGCGCAACAGCGATCTCCCAGTATGCTGCCCTGGGCGCATTGCAGGCGGGACCGGGATATTGCCGCCCCTATCTTGCTGACATGGCAATTGTTCGTCAGCAAGGCATCGAGGCAATGAGTTCGCTTGAAGACAGGGTGAGCCTTTTGCCGAGCACGGGAGCGTTTTACTTCTTTGTCAAAGTGCCTGGCTACGCGGGTGACGGTCTGGATCTTGCCCGTAACCTGATCGAGCGCTTCGGCGTCGCGGTTATTCCGGGCCGCGCTTTCGGGCTTAATGAGATCTGTGCCTTCAGGGCCTCCTTTGGCGCACTGCAGAGCGACAGCGCAATAGAGGGATTAGACCGACTGGTCACGGGCTTGAAGGATCTTGTCTGAGCCAATCTGGTTTGCGTCGGGGACTCAACTTCGATACCCTTTGGCGCCCTGCGGAGAGGTGGCTGAGTGGTTGAAAGCGCACGCCTGGAAAGTGTGTATACGTTAATAGCGTATCGAGGGTTCGAATCCCTCCCTCTCC
>DDZY01000006.1:1541-19397 GCA_002346525.1 Proteobacteria bacterium UBA2996 | reverse complement strand
ATAGCGTATCGAGGGTTCGAATCCCTCCCTCTCCGCCACACAGTCAGGTCCCAGTAGAGCGTCTCTGCTGGGGCCTTTTTTTATAACGGGACTCGATCCCGTGATCGCAGGCAGTGGCGACCGCCTGCCCCGATGCGGACCAACTCATCCGGCGAAATGAAACGATCAGGGTGTCGTGCCGATATTAAGTGAACAGTCTGCAGTCGTCAGACCTGACCGGGCAACCACAGGACGATGGCGGGAAACGCAACCAGTAACGCGATGGTTATGGCATCCGCGATGAAGAACGGCGTAACACCGTAGAACACATCCTGCACCCGCAAATCACTGCGCACGCCTGCGACCACAAAACAGTTCAACCCTATGGGTGGTGTGATCAGGCAGAACTCGGCCATTTTCACCACCAGGATGCCAAACCAGACGGCACACATAGGACCCGACATCCCGAATGTACTGTCTGCAGCGGATACAAACTCCCCACCGTTGAGGGCCATGACCGCCGGGTAAACCACCGGCAAGGTCAACAACAGCATACCGATCGCATCCATGAACATGCCAAGGATGGCATAGGCCAGCAGGATCAACACCAGGGTCAGCATCGGACTCTGGTCCAGCCCAGTGAGCCATTCCGAAAATGCCTGGGGTAGGTTGGCAAAACCCAGGAAGCGTACATAGATCAGCACACCCCAGATAATTGTGAAAATCATCACCGTCAGCTTGGCGGTTTCCAGCAAGGCTTCACGGAACTGTCGCCAGCGCATCCCGCGCACCAGCGCCATACAAAAGACAATGAACGCGCCGATGGCTCCACCTTCGGTTGGCGTGCCCCAGGCATCACCGCCCACCTGCCAGGAACCGACATACCAGCTCTCGGGCATCGGGTTGTAGACAAAGAATATGATGATCACGACGACGGCGATTATCGGCAATGCCGGTGGCAGGGCCACAAACCGCTCTCGCCAGGAAAATCCTTTCACCGGTGGGCCGAAATTCGGCAGTGTCAGCGCCAGAATCACGATCAGGGCGCCGTAGACCAGCGCGGAGAACGCCCCAGGTATGAATCCGGCCAGCAGAAGTTTGCCAACATCCTGTTCAACAATAATGGCGTAGATAACGAGGATCGCGGAAGGCGGAATCAGAGACGCCAGCGTCCCCCCAGCCGCTACCACACCGGCGGCAAAACGCTTGTCGTAACCGATCTTGAGCATCTCTGGAATGGCGATACGGGCGAACACCGCTGAGGTGGCAACCGATGCGCCGGATACCGCTGCGAAACCTGCGGTTGAGAACACGGTTGAAACCGCAAGCCCACCAGGTAGCCAGCCCACCCAGCGCTTAGCCGCTTCGAATAGTGCGCGGGTCAGCCCCGCGTAATACGCCAGATAACCGATCAGGATGAAAGTCGGGATCAGGCTCAGGGTCTGGGTGGATACCTTGGAGTGCGGCACCTGCCCGGCGGTTTTCACCGCAATAGTCAACGCCTTGCCGAACCTTCCAGGGTCATATCCAAACTTTGCCCAGAAGATCCAGATCAACCCCAACAGGCCGGCGAGGCCCGCGGCGAAGGCGACACGCATGCCAAGCACCACGAGCAGCACCATGCCGCCCGATATCCACAGCCCGATCTCAATTGGCTCCATCAGCGCTGCTCACTCACCACGACGTCTTTACCCTGCAGCGCCTGTGCCTCATCCGCTGCCTGTTGGGCTACAGACTTGATCATGGGTACGGCCACCGGCTCCGACTGGCCGTAGATCATGGCCCGCGCATAGGCCCATAGTTGGATGAGGAAGCGAACCACGAGAACAGAAAACGCGACCGGCGCCAATAATTTAGCCGGCCAGATCGGCAAGCCGATATCGATAGAGGAATCCCGGCTCCAGTTCGGCGCGTTGAAATCAAAACTTCTGTCAAAATGCGACCAGCTTCCCCAGACCAAGAGTATCATCAGCAGTAAGGCGGCCAGAGTGGTAATGAATTCGGCAATCCACAGCGGGCGGCCTTTGAGTTGCCCGATCAGAATATCCATGCGGATGTGGGTACCATCGCGCTGGGCGTAGGCAACCCCCATAAACGCGATCAGGGGCATCAATTGTTCAATCCAGTCAACGTAACCCGGGATTGGCGCATTAAACCCGTTGCGTCCGGTCACGGAAATGACCGCGAACGCCATGATGGCAAAGACCGCAAGACCTGACACAAGTGCTAGCCAGCCCTCGAGTCGGTGCAGCGAGCGGTCCAGCCTGCTCAACAGGCCGTCATTTTCCAGGACTGAAGATGATCCGGCCATAAAAAAGGCGCCGGATGAACCGGCGCCTCTCGGAATCTAACGCATGCCGTTCAGAGTGCTCATTACCAGGTCGTAGAGTTCCTGGGCAGGCAGGCCCTGCGCGGTCATGTCAGCGATCCATTGCTCGCGGATCGGATCCGCTGCCTGGGCCCGAAAAGCATCAATTTCGGATTGGGCAAGCTCAACTTTCTGAACATTCTTTTCGGCCAGAACCGTATCCCACTTTGCGAGCAATTCACCATAGTTGGCGAGATAGTGATCAAGTGCTTCGCTGATGGAGCTGTCAAATGCCTCACGTTCCGCGTTGGTCAACGCCTCATAGGCATCGACATTGGCGACGACGGGACAATTCACCGTGCCCGGATTCAGGTTTGAGGTCCACCAGGTAGCCTGGTCGATGGTGCGAAAGGCGAAATGCGCGTGTTGCGCAAAGGCGACCGTATCCACTACGCCGGACTCCATGGCGTTGTAGGCTTCCGTAGCCGTTACCGAAGTCGGGACCGCACCGATGGCCTTGAAAGCCTGCCCGATACCACCGGTGGCGCGGACACGCATGCCGTCCATGGACGCCAGAGTTGTGCGAGGCTCACCTGTTCCTACGATATTGTATTGCGGCATGGGCGAGGTCATGATGAGCTTGGCATTCCACTGCGCCATTTCTTCCTGTACGGCCGGATGTCCGTAAACAGCGCTACTCACTGCAACCTCTTCTTCCAGCGTGTTGACCCCCAGGAAAGGCAGTTCCAGTACCGTGATCGCACGGTTTTTGTCGCGATGATAGCCGGCACAGAACTGGGCCATTTCAAACGCCCCGATCGAGATGCCGTCAAGATTTTCGCGATTCTTAGAAAGACCGCCGTAGGAAATATTCAGGGTGAATCCGCCGTTGGTCTTCTCGCTGACGAGTTCAGCCAGCTTTTCGATGTGTTCGGTAAACGCGCGACGCTTACCCCAGACGGAGACATTCCACTCGGTGGCGACTGCCTCAAGTGCAAATGTGCAGGCAATTGCCGCGACAACAGTACGTCCGATGAACTTGGTCATGGGTTCCTCCAGGATTGAATTTGTACAAATTTGAGTGTCTACAGAGATATTGGTGAAGTAGCCATCGTTCTCCCGGATAAATTTTGAAGACGCCGTCCCACGGCGTCAAGGGTGCGCAGACCGGCGCAGTGACGCTGAATCAGCGATTTGGCTCGGACCTGCATCCCAATTTCCACTTTCACGCGCTGTTTTTCGATGGAATTTTCAGCGCCGCCTTTCAACGACGAATCCTTCGGCTGACGTCAGCACACTGCCCGCTGGTGCTGTTGCGCCGCCCAGACAGATCGTAGCAGCTATCCCGCTTCTACGCGGTATCGGTAGTTCTTGGCGAAACGCGCCATCAGGTACTCACCATAGTGGATCCGCACCTCATTTTCGGTGGATGTAGCCGACGACACTTGGGGTTCAATCATTGCGCTGAAGTTCGGGTCATAGAAAAAGGCTGTGGAGTAGCGCTCGTTTCGATTAAGGACAACGCGATGTGGTGATGAGGGCCACCGACCTGCGGAGATGACGGAAAGCATATCCGCGACGTTCAAGACAAGGGCGTCCCTGACCGGCGGCAGTGGTATCCAGACTCCATCGGTTCCCTGCACCTGAAGGCCGCTTGTGGAATCCTGGGCGACCAGGGTCAGGAAACCATGATCGGTATGCGGTGCGGACCCAAATTCACCTTGAGGATCGGTCGCGGTGGCAGCGGGATATTTCAGTAAACGCAAAAAGACGGTTGGCTCGGTGAACCAATGGCTGAAGGCATCAGGCCTAAGTCCCAAAGCAACGGCCAGTCGTTGCGTCAGGTCATCGGCAAGGTTTTGCATCGCCTTGAAGTAGTTGCAACACTGTGTCCGAAAATGAGTGCCCATGGATTCGGGCCATTGATTCGGTCCGAAGACCGCGCTGCCCCAGCGGGTGTGATCAGGCGAGACCGACTGCATCATCATAAACGACTCGGAGCGGTTGGGGCGGGTCGCTGTTGCTACAGAAGAGGTGACGGTCTGACTCGCGCCTTTACCGATGTAGCCTCGATGAAAGGCGTTGACCGCAATCGCTTCCTTGTCTTTTTGGGGTAACTGATGGAAGGCGCGGTTCGCCTCAAATATCTGGGAGATCTGAGTCACAGAGATCCCATGACCTTGGATATAACAAAAGCCATGGGAGGATAGGGCCTCATCGAGTTGCTTGGCGATCCTAGAGTCTGAAACTGAAGACGTCGCCGATTGGAGATCAACGCACGGGATCGTAATCGTCATCTATACCTGAAGCGCATCCATCACCAGACGATGAAACTGATGCACGCCGTGTTCGGCAACCCCGGATTTGGCCGCGTCCACCATAAATCGCCCCTGATTGTATGAGTATGACTTGAGACCCTGTTGCACTGATTCACACAGTGATTGATCCTCAGGCCCCAGGATGGCGTTGAGGTACTCGCTGCGTTCGGCATCAACGGATTCCGTCAATCCATAGCGGTGACCCGAAAAAGCGGTGCGCTCGTGGCCGTTTGGCATCATGGATAACACAAAAAGGTTGGCGTCACCCGGGACCAGCCAGATCGAGGTCGTCGGCCATAGATACCAATACGCAGCAATCTGAACGTCGTCACTGGCGTTAAAAGGATAGGCTTTGTTATCCGTGCGCGTTGATCGCGAGACCTGGCGGGCCCAGTGCTCCTGAACCTCGTGTTCGTAGCTGGTCATCTCCATCAGATCGGCCAGGGCGGGATGCGCCTGATGGCAGTGGTAGCACTCCACGTAGTTGTCCACGACGACCTTCCAGTTTGCTGACCAATTAGCGGAGTCCGGTGAGTCAAAGGCAAAGGTATCCATGGGCATAAGCGCATCGAAGTGAGGGATAAGCGACTGAAGATCCTCTTCGAATCCGGGAGCAAGGGTTTGGATGGGTGGCGCGTCAGCATCCAGATTAACGAAGAGCAATCCTCCGAGGGATTCCAGTCGAACAGGAGGCAGACAGAACTCTTCTGGTGCGAAAGACGGCATCTCGTTGGCAAATCTTGCGTGCCGCAGCCGCCCATCGTTGTGATAAGACCATGCGTGATACGGACACACGATGGCACGGGTGCTGCCGGCCCCTTCAAGCAGCCGATGGGCGCGATGTCTACAGACATTGAAGAACGCCCGCAATTCATTGTCATCAGAGCGAATGACAAAAAAACTCTCGTCTGCGATATCCAGCGTGAGGTAGTCACCAATCTTGGCGACGTGGCTCTGGTGTCTGATGTAATGCCAGGATTTGGCAAAAATTGCCTCTTTTCCTGCTCGAAGACGTCTGGGTCTGTGTAAAGTCGAGCCGGCATGGTGTAACTGTCGGCGGCATTATCAGAGAGCGGTTTGTCTCCCAAGGAGACTCCTGGCGCGGCACTCATCGAATCTGTCTCTTCACAAGTTGTCAAAGTCCACAAACCGGGTTCGGCAGACCAGAATAGCATGGAGCTCTCGCTTTTGACTAGGCGCCTCCAACCATTTGCGCAGAGTGAGTCATGGCAACCCATCCCCGGGATTCCGATCGGTTAAACTCCGCGCCCGTTTACTTCTTTCCAAAAATTTCAGTTGAGAAAAAACATGACCGACAGCAATCCGACCCAATACCGTATCCTCATTCTGGGCGCGTCATATGGCTCCCTGTTATCGACCAAACTGTTGATGGCAGGCCATCATGTGACTCTGGTGTGTCGGGACGCAACGGCAGAAATTTTTAATGCACAGGGCTCGGTGGTCAGGATGCCGGTCAAGGGTCACGAAGGCCTGGTGGAGGTCGCCTCGGGGGTTCTGCCGGGTTCTTTGCATGCAAGTGGGCCGGAGAAG
Organism: Proteobacteria bacterium UBA2996; assembly: GCA_002346525.1. Lineage (GTDB taxonomy): Bacteria > Pseudomonadota > Gammaproteobacteria > Arenicellales > UBA868 > UBA868. The sequence continues at coordinate 13,241 of DDZY01000006.1, read as the reverse complement.
GTGACCCCCTCGGAGTTTGACCTCGTGGTGCTTGCCATGCAGGAACCGCAATACAGCGCGGCCGGAGTAAGGGAGTTGCTTGGCCGGGTGGCAGCCTCGGGTGTCCCGACGATGGCGATCACCAATATGCCTCTGCTTCCCTATCTCGCGCGCATACCGGGCCTTCAGACCAGAAGCCTTCGGGAATGTTTTCTTGAGCCTGAGCTATGGGATCCGTTTGATCCCGGTTCGATGACGCTGTGCAGCCCGGACCCGCAAGCCTTCCGCCCGCCGGAAGAGCAACCCAATGTGCTTCAGGTGCGACTCCCGACCAACTTCAAGGCGGCGGCTTTTGCGGACGAGAGTCACACGGCAATCCTGCGTGACCTCGATGCGGGAATCGAAGCGGCCCGCTTTACCAGCCCGGAGTTAGGCGAACTGGAGTTGCCTGTAAAACTGCGAGTGTATGACTCGGTTTTTGTTCCGTTGGCCAAATGGGCGATGCTGATGGCCGGTAACTATCGTTGCGTCCAGACGGATGAGATGCGTCCGATTAAAGAGGCGGTCCATGGCGACATAGAGGCGAGCCGGGCAGTTTATGAATGGGTTGTCGGAATATGTATTGACCTTGGCGGGGAGGCGTCGGATTTTGTGCCTTTCGAAAAGTACGCCAAAGCGGCCAGTTCCCTCGCCAACCCTTCGTCGGCTGCGCGGGCGTTGGCCGCCGGTGCCACGAATATCGAAAGGGTCGACAAGTTGGTGTCTCTGGTCGCAGCCCAACAGGGCAAGAAACTCGACGCGGTCGATGAGACCGTGGCCCTTGTGGAAAAGTGGCTCACCCAGAACCGGGCAGCCTAGATTCTGAACTTCTTCACTTGGGGGACGCGTACGGTCAGTCAAGGCCGGCAGGGCGACCGCTCAGAACGCCTATCGCCTATAAAGTGGCGCCGTGTTCTGACACGCCGTACCGCGCAAGCGCATTGGTGAGATGCGTGAACGCCTCGTCCACTGAATCCGTCAGCAGGAAGAGGTCGACGTCGTCTTTGCTAATGGTGCCGCGGTCGATGAGTGTCTGGAAGTTGACGGTACTTTCCCAGAAAGACTTATCAAATAGCACGATAGGCAGGTGTTTGCGTATTTTCCCGGTTTGAAGAAGTGTGAGAATTTCAAATAGTTCATCCAGGGTGCCAAAGCCGCCTGGGAAAAATACGACCGCTTTCGCCATGTAGGCAAACCAGAACTTGCGCATAAAAAAGTAGTGAAACTCGAGCGATAGTTCGTGGGTGATGTATTCATTGTTGGCTTGTTCGTGAGGTAGGGAGATGCCTAATCCAACATTGATTCCTCCCGCCTCTGAGGCGCCACGATTCGCGGCTTCCATAATGCCGGGGCCCCCTCCAGAGCAGACAACAAATCGGCGATGATCTTCGGGCAGGTTTTTTGACCATTCGGTGAGACGGCGCGCGAGGTCTCGACAGGCCTGGTAGGCATCGGCAAGGGTGGCGGGTGAATCCCCACTCGCGCTTTTTTCCTGAGACACTTGCTCAGGAGCGGCGGCCCGTGCGGACCCCATGAAAACGATGGTGTCCTCGATGTCATGATCCGCGAAGCGTGCTTGCGGTTCGATAAATTCGGACACGATGCGCAGCAGTCGGGCGTCAGCGCTGTCGAGAAACCGGGGATTCTTATAGGCCTTCAAAGTGTTACTCCTTTCGTCGTTTAACGGGTATCGCGCGGACTGAAGGACCGGGACGCCAAGGTAGGAGCCTAACGGGGAATGGTTATGGGGTATATTCTGTGGTATATTGTATACCAGATTTAGCTTACCTCTTATCTAAATAATGAAAGCGGTTTTACAGAAAAGCTTCGGCGCGGCCGATACGCTTTATATCGGGGAGCAGTCGACGCCCACCCCAGGTCCTGGACAGGTGTTGGTACGGGTAGTAACCACAAGCGTCAACCGACCTGACATCATTCAAAGAGAAGGGAACTATCCACCTCCCGAGGGTGACTCGGAGGTGTTGGGACTGGAAGTCGCAGGCATCATTGCCGAGGTCGGGGAGGGTGTTGATGAATGGATGCCCGGTGACCGGATCATGGGGTTGGTGGGTGGTGGAGCCTACGCGGAGTTCGCGTTGGCCTGGGCAAGTCATCTAATGCCTGTGCCGGAGACGATGAGCTGGGCCGAGGCCGCGTGCGTTTGTGAGACGTACATTACAGCTCATCTCAACTTATTCCAGTTTCCTGGGCTCGAAAACGGCCAGAGCGTCCTGCTTCATGGAGGCGGGGGCGGTGTGAATACGGCAGCCATTCAGTTATGTCGCGCCCTGGTTCCAAAAAGCCCTTTGTATGTGACGGCTTCCGAACACAAATTGGAACGCGTGTCTGCGCTTGGGGCCACACACGTGATCGATTACCGTGCGCAGGAGTTTTCAGAGGTCATTAAGGAGTTGACTCAGGGTTGGGGAGTAGACGTGATTTTGGATCACATCGGAGCCGCCTATCTTGCCTCCAACCTTAAATCTCTTGCCACCAACGGCACGCTGGTTTTGATCGGGGTGATGGGTGGAGTGAAATCGGAGCTAAACCTTGCTCAACTCATGGTGCGAAGACAGAAGATTGCGGGTTCTGTGCTCCGGCCGCGGCCTCCTGAGGAAAAAGGGCAAATCATCGAGAAGTTTGCCGCGGATGTGCTGGATCTTCTCAAAGACCGCAAGATTGTCCCGCTCGTCGATGAGATTTTCCCGCTCGAAGAGGTCAGTCGGGCGCATCAGTTGATGGAATCGTCCGGGCACTTTGGAAAAATTGTCCTCCAGGTTGACTCTGGACTTGATGTGCATTGAACCGGCCGGCCCAGTTTCGACAGTAAAGTGCCCTCGTAGGAGTTAAAGATGTATCTGTTTGAATACCAGGCCAAAGCATTGATGCGCGAACAGGGTATTCCTGTATTGGAGGGGATTGTCGCCACATCGGAGCAACGCGCGCTCGATGCGGCACGGGAATTGGGTGAAGGTCCCTGGGTCATCAAGGCTCAGATCCATGCAGGCGGTCGTGCTGAGGGCAGGATCTGTGACTCGGATGAGCTTCGAGGTATTGAGTTCACCGATACCGTGCTGGAGGTCGGTCGAACGGCAGCCAGGATGCTGGGTGGAAACCTCATTACCCCGCAAACCACGCGCCAGGGCGAGACCATCAACGCGGTCTATATTGAGCCCGAGATCCGGTCGGAACTGCAAGTGTTTCTTGCCATCCTCATTGATGGGGACCGGGGCGAGCCGATCTGCCTTGCAAGCGTCCAGGGAGGAAGCCAGGTCGAACGCGATATCGTCGATGATCCCAACAGCCTGGTTCGCGTATCCCTGGGCGCGGCCGATCAAATCGCCCTGGATGTTGGTCAGGATGTTGCAGCACAACTCGGCTTGCGGTCATCGGTGAGAACCGCCTTTGCTCAACTGGTACAACAGTTGCATGCACTATTTATAGCTCGCGACCTTTCCCTGATTGAAATCAATCCGCTTGCCATCCGGGCGAACGACTCCTTGGTGGTGCTGGATGCGCGGGTGACCGTAGACGACAATGCGCTTTATCGCCAGCCGGCAATGGCGGCCCTGGCGTCACGGACCGATCGGTCAGAGGCTGAGGAGCGTGCGGCCAAGAACGGCTTTAATTTCATTCGACTGGATGGCGATGTTGGTACGTTTTCAAGTGGCGCCGGTCTTGCAATGGCCACGCTCGATGCAGTCAGTCATCTCGGCGGACGTCCGGCCAACTTTCTTGACGTACCACCCGTGCTAGAAGTCAGCAGGGTGAAGGAAGCGTTTCTTCTGGTCTTGTCGGACCCCGGGATCAAGTCCTTGATCGTCAATGTGTTCGGCGCTGGAATCATGCGCTGTGACACGATCGCGGACGGTCTGCTGCTCGCTCATCTTGAGCAACCGGTCACCATTCCGCTGGTCATGCGCCTGGCAGGAACCAATGCGCCGCTCGCCATATCGCGCTTAGAGCGCTCCGGGCTCTCTATTCAATTTGCGCCTGACCTCGCCTCAGGCGCACAAATGGTGGTCGACGGTACCGATAGGCCGCCACCTTCCCATAAGACGGATTCAATCGTGGGTCGGTTGGCTCAGTGGCTCTCCGGCAGAAAGTCAGAACCCAAGTCATGAGCATACTGGTTGATTGTACGACGAGGGTTATTTGCCAAGGAATAACAGGGCGGCAGGGAACGTTCCACTGCGAACGCGCTCTGGCGAGCGGCACCCGGATTGTTGGGGGCGTCCGACAGGGGAAGGGTGGTGCAACTCACCTGGGTGTTCCGGTTTTCGATACGGTGTCCGAGGCAATGCAGGAGACACAAGCCAATGCAAGTGTCATATTTGTGCCGCCCGCAAATGCCGCAGAAGCGATTATTGAGGCAGTCGATGCCGAGATCGGTCTGGTAGTTTGCGTAACGGAACGGATTCCGGTTTTGGACATGGTGCGGGTGCGTGCGCATCTGACGGGGTCCAACACCGTACTGGTGGGCCCTAATTCGCCGGGTCTCGCTGTGCCGGGCATTGGCGCGCTCGGGATCATGCCCCAGGGCATCTTTCTACCTGGTGCCATTGGCATCGTGTCCCGGTCGAGTACACTAACCTATGAAGCGGTCGACCAGACCACCCGCAATGGTCTCGGTCAGTCAGCCTGTATCGGAATTGGGGCGGACCCCGTGGGCGGTATCTCCGCCTCACGCTGTCTCGAATTGTTTATGAATGATGATCAGACCCAGGGTGTTGTGCTGATTGGCGAGGTGGGCGGCACGGCGGAGGAAAATGCGGCGACATTTTTATCAACACTGAGCAACCCTAAACCGGTAGTCGCATATATCGCAGGACAAACCGTTCCGGAAGGACGCCGCATGGGACACGCAGGGACGATCATTCACTATGGTATGGGTACTGCGCGTACCAAGATCGAAGCGCTGCGTGAGACCGGCGTGAGAGTGGTGTCCTCGCCCGTTGAGATCGGTACGGCGATAGCCGGATGCCTCGGTCAGTAGCGTGTTGAGCCGGCAATCATTTTTTCAGGAATCCTGATGTCTATCGCGGTCAAGCCCATTCGTTCGGCGTCGAGCCTGAAGGATCAGGTCTATCGCAGCCTGCGGAATGCGGTAGCGAATATGGATATTTATTCCGGGGAGGAGCCGCCTCGCCTGGACGAGAGAAAACTGGCCGATAGCCTGGGCGTGAGCCGAACCCCTGTCCGAGAGGCCATCTCCCGCCTAGAGCAGGCGGGCTTGGTCCGAAATATTCCAAGGCGTGGCACCTTTGTGGTCCGAAAAACAAAAGAGGAGATCCTCGAGATCATCTATGCATGGGCCTCGATTGAGAGTATGGCGGCGAGGCTTGCAACGCTGCGTGCTTCGGATCAGGAGATCTCAGGTTTGCGGGAAATTCTGGGCAAAGGAAATCCTGATACGAAAGGTGCGCCTATCGATGAGTACTCCAGAACCAACATACAGTTTCATCAGACCATTGTTTCCCTTGCGCACAGTCCGCTGCTGACCGATCTTGCTGACAGCCTTTTCATTCATATGCGGGCAATCCGGTCAAGAACTATCCACGACGATGATCGTGCTCAGCGTTCGATTATTGATCATGCCCGAATCATTGAGGCACTGGAGCAACGACAGACTGAGACCGCTGAAAAGCTTGTGCGTGAGCATGCCCTGCAGCTCGCGGATCATGTGGCAAAAAACGGGAGCTACCTCGACTGAGTCCCCCATGGGTTAGATGAACATTTTTCAAAGAGCCAAACGTATTTCGAATTAACCAATAAAGGAAACCGGAGATCTTCTTATGAAAGCGCTTGAAGGTGTACGCGTACTCGATATGACCCACGTCCAGTCAGGACCAACCTGTACCCAGTTGTTAGCGTGGTTTGGTGCGGACGTCTTAAAAGTCGAGCGGCCCGGTGTCGGTGATGCGACTCGGGGCCAGTTGCGTGACGTGCCCGACGCGGACAGTCTTTACTTTACGATGCTGAACCACAACAAGCGCAGCATTACCCTGAACACCAAAGATGAAAAAGGCAAGGAAGTCTTCACCCGCCTGATCGAAACGTGCGATGTGATGGTTGAAAACTTTGCCCCTGGGGCTTTGGATCGTATGGGTTTTTCCTGGGAGCGAATTCAGGAAATCAACCCCAGAATGATCTATGCCTCGGTCAAGGGATTCGGGCCTGGCCCGTATTCGGAATGCAAGGTTTACGAGAACGTGGCGCAATGTGCCGGTGGTGCTGCCTCGACCACCGGGTTTCTTGACGGCCCACCACTGGTCACCGGTGCCCAAATTGGTGACTCGGGAACCGGTTTGCACCTTGCGCTAGGAATCGTGACCGCGCTGTATCAGCGGGAGCACTCCGGCCGCGGCCAGCGCGTCTTGGCTTCCATGCAGGATGGTGTCCTGAATCTGTGTCGGGTCAAGCTCCGGGACCAGCAACGCCTGGCGCACGGGCCTCTGAAAGAGTACTCCCAGTTCGGAGAGGGGATCCCGTTTGCCGACGCGACGCCGCGGGCTGGTAACGATTCTGGCGGGGGTCAGCCGGGTCGAATTCTCAAATGCAAAGGCTGGGAAAGCGACGCGAATGCGTATACCTATTTCATTACCCAGGCAGCGGTTTGGGAGAAGATTTGTGACGTCATCGGGCACCCGGAATGGAAGGAGGATCCAGATTTCGCTACGCCATCAGCAAGGCTTCCCCGCCTTAACGAGGTCTTTGGGGCAATTGAGCAATGGACCATGACTAAGACCAAGTATGAGGTGATGGAGATCTGTAATCCGCTGGACATTCCGGTAGGTCCGATCCTGTCAATGCAGGAATTAAGCGAAGAGCCTTCTTTGCGCGAAACGGGAACCATCGTCGAAGTGGATCATCCTACGCGCGGTAAGTACCTCACCGTGGGTAATCCAGTGAAGCTGTCCGATTCACCGAGCGAAGTGGGTCGTTCCCCGCTTTTGGGTGAGCACACAGGCGAAATTCTTCAGGAAGTGCTGGGATACAGCGCTGAAGAAGTATCGGATTTGCGGAATGCGGGTGCTGTCGGCCGTGAGGATTGCGCGTCTACGTAGAGAGGCGGATAGGGTACGGGCACTCAATCGAGGAGAGTGCTTCCGGTGAGTGTTACCGTTCCCTTGGTTTTTTGTCCGTGCCGTTGGCGTATCTGGAGAGGAATCTGTTCCGGATTATTGGAGAACCAGTAATACAGTTCCCTCGAGCTGTTCCGGTCAATAAAGTAGCGTACGGCTGAGATTGCCCGGGACGCAACATTGAGCGTTTCTACCTCCTGCTCGATAAAGCGATAACTCCGGACGCGGTGACCTTCATGAACTTTCAGGACGAAATTGCGCTCGCCTTGTGCAAGCATCAATCTTCCCATCAACTCGAAGCTTAAGGGGTCTTGCGTGGTGGATTCGAGCATAAAACTGCGATCTTCACCCTTGGCGTAACCGCTGCTCACACCGGACGCCCAATCAAACTCGATTCTGATGTCCCGCTTGGGATTCGCCTTATCTTCACCGATGGAATAAAGGGAGGGCCGGATCACGCCATGGTGCAGGGTAAACCGCGAGATCTCATAGATCGGGCCGTACCCTGTGAGTCTTGCGGCGCCCTTGAGGCGGGTGGTGGATCGCAGGATATACTCTTCCCCGTCTTTTTCGAGGGAAACCGTCCTCGCCGCGCGAAAACCTGAGTAGTTGACCGCATATTCGGACTGAAACGGTTTCAGCAGAAGGGATTCAGACGCATTGACTGTCCCACAGGCAATTGTCAGCAACAATGCGAGCGTGGTTGCAACAGCGGTTGACGCCGCAGCGAAGCGACATTGGGACAGTTGCATTGAGTCTGTTTGCCTATAGTCGGCAGACGTTGTGCTGATCAGAGCGTGGGTTCGTGAGCCAGCAACGATATCATGAATATCCGGGTTGTTACATACAATATTCACAAGTGCATCGGTGGGGTCGATCGCCGGTTTGACCTGGCGCGGGTTGTTGACGTGATCGACCATTACCAGCCGGACCTGATACTGCTTCAGGAGGTGGCACGCTTTAGTCGGGAATCTTCTGGCGTGCTGCAGGCAGATATTCTGGGCGATGCGTTGCAGTTGCCGCATCGTATCTGGATCCCCAATGTTCGTGTCCAGCATGCCCGGGGATACGGTAACGCCATTCTGAGTCGTTGGCCCATTTCAGACGCACACAACATCAATCTCACGATTGGTCCCAAGAAGCGTCGTAGCGCCCTGTACTCCAAGGTGCGGATCTCTATGCCAGCGAAAAGCGGCGCCCAAGTCCAGACCCGGACTTTCCATCTCTTTAATCTGCATTTGGGATTGTCGGGTATTGAACGTCGCATGCAGCTGAAGAAGTTGCTGGCTCACGCCCACTTCGATCGTATTTCTCGATCAAGTCCCCTTGTGGTCGCAGGTGATCTGAATGACGTCTGGGGGACCCTAGGTCGTCAGGTGATGCGGCCGGCCGGATTCCGGGGAACGGACCGCAAACCGCGAACGTTTCCGGCCTATGCGCCGGTGCGGCCGCTGGATAGCCTCTATGTACGCGGAGAGATCGAAATCGCCAGCCTGATGTCATCACGTCTGGCGCTCGCCCGCCAGGCATCTGACCACTTACCGCTGGTGGCCGATCTCACACTTCCCTGAGGTGTGTCCAAAAAAAGCGGGACAAATGCCCCGCTTTTTTGAGATCCCCGATATCCGGGGTGGAGGTGCGCTTATTTGGTAGCGTCAAGTGCCTGATCAATATCGGCAAGGATATCGTCGATATGCTCGATACCGATAGACAGCCGGACGAGATCTTCCGTCACCCCGGAACTGGCCAACTCCTCTGGAGACAGTTGACGGTGCGTCGTGCTTGCCGGGTGGCAGGCCAGTGACTTGGCATCGCCGATATTGACGAGTCGGGTGATGAGTTGCAGTGCATCGATGAACTTGGGGGCGGCCTCCGCCCCGCCTTTGACGCCGAAGCTCATCACTCCTGAACCCCGTCCGCCCATGTACTTGTCGAGTAGCGCTTTATGCGGGCTGTCATCCAGTCCGGCATAACGAACCCATTCGACCTGCGGGTGATCTTTAAGGTGTTTCGCCACCGCAAGGGTGTTCTCACAGATGCGGTCCATCCTGAGCGCCAGGGTCTCAATACCCTGCATGATCAGGAAGGAGTTCATCGGCGTCATTGCGGCACCCATGTTTCGCAGTGGTACCACCCGTGCGCGGAGAATATAGGGCGGCAGGCCTGTCTCGGTGAAGACTACACCGTGGTAGGAAACGTCGGGTTCGTTGAGGCGATTGAATCGATCCTTGTTAGCTACCCAATCGAATTGGTTAGAATCGACGATGATGCCGCCCACGATCGTACCGTGGCCTGACATGTATTTGGTCAGTGAATGCACAACAATGTCGCAGCCGTGCTCAAAAGGTCGGCACAGATACGGTGTGGGTACCGTGTTGTCGACGATGACTGGCACCCCATGAGCATGCGCAATGTCGGCGACTTTTTCGAGGTCAACCACGTTGCCGGCCGGGTTGCCAACGGATTCGCAGTAGACCGCTTTGGTTTTACCGTCGATCAGGGCGGCCATTGTGTCCAGGTTTTCGGGATCAACGAAGCGGGGCTCGATACCAAACTGGGGAAAGGTGTGGGCAAAAAGGTTATAGGTACCACCATACAACGTAGACATGCTGATGAAATTGTCACCTGCCTCGGCGATCGTCAGCAATGCGTAGGTAGTTGCAGCTTGGCCGGATGAGAGCGCAAGCGCAGCCACACCGCCTTCCATATCCGCGACGCGTTGTTCCAGCACGTCGTTGGTGGGGTTCATGATCCGGGTATAGATATTCCCAAGTTCCGCAAGATTAAAGAGATTCGCCCCATGCTCTGTGTCACGGAACGCATAAGAAGTGGTCTGGTAGATAGGGACAGCGACCGCGTTGGTTGTCGGATCCGGCTTATAGCCTGAATGAACCGCTTTGGTTTCTATTTTCATGTATCCTCCCATCGTGAGTTGTTGGTCAGTGATGCAGCTCTGCCTGCGTTTTTTGATACTTCAAAGCGCATGTCGTTGGGATGTTGAAATAAAAAGCAAACCCGCAGCTATGTGCCTGAACAAAGATACCTTACAGAATATCTTAGAAATAATGCAAGTTTTTTCCAATGGGCGAGCGCCCATTGGAGAAGGCTAAAGTCTCGAGCGTCTGATGATCTCGCTGATCCATGAAGGCCAATGGCTGCTGTTCGGCGTAATCCTGGTGGCGCTGGCGATCTCGCTATCGTTCCATGAGTTTGGTCACGCCTTCACCGCGTTGCGGTTTGGAGATGACACCGCACGACGGGCGGGGCGCCTGACGGTAAACCCGGTAGCGCATATCGATCCTCTGGGTTTGTTAATGGTGGTTTTCGTGGGGTTTGGGTACGCCAAACCTGTACCGACAAATCCACGGTTATTCAAATCCCGTTACGCGGAACTGTGGGTGGCTGTGGCTGGGCCTGCAATGAACCTGCTGCTGGCCGTAGTCAGCGTCAATGCCTATCTGCTGGCCCTGAAGTGGGGCTGGATTTCCCTGTCCGACCCGGGTCCGCGGCTGTTCTTCATTTACCTTGCCCAGATTAATCTTCTTCTGATGATCTTTAATCTTCTGCCGGTAGGGGCACTCGATGGTCATTACATCCTGCCGTATTTTCTGCCGCGCAGACTGTCCCAAGCCTATCGATACTACAATGCCCGATATGGGAATTTTGCACTGCTGGGCCTGGTGGCTTTGGCGATTCTGGGGGTGCCCATTTTCTCGACCGTCATGGTGTTAAGCGCAGGCCTGCTGCAGTGGATAGCTTTTGTCTGACGTGACACATCAGGAATAACCATGAGCGCATCAGAAAATGAATCGGTAAAGCCGACCCCACTAGATGAGGCATCCTCCGCCGATTTACTGAAACGGGCGTACGGGCTCGAGACGCCGACCCAGGCGCGGGAGTTGTATCGGGACTGGGCAACCACTTACGACATGCATCTTCAGAGCGGCCTGCATTACCGCGCTCCTCAAAGGATCGCCGAGATTCTGGCAGGAGTCTTGGCAGATCGGTCATGCCTGGTCCTGGATGTTGGCTGCGGAACCGGACTCGTCGCAGAGTATCTGGTACATCATGGCTTTAACGCGTGTGATGGGCTCGATTTTTCTCCCGAGATGCTGGAGGTGGCTGAACAAAAAGAGATTTATCGGTCCCTCATCGAGGCCGATCTGGAAAAGCCGCTGAAGATTGAAGAAGGCAGTTATGACGCCGCCATCTGCTGCGGTACGTTCACGCATGGGCACGTTGGCCCACAGGCGCTCACCGAAATCTGCCGGCTGCTTAAGCCGGGTACGCCTTTCGCCTGCACAATCCATAATCACCTTTGGGAGGAAGCAGGGTTTTCACTTGAGATCGAACGGCTTGAAGGTTGTGGAATCGCAACGCTGGAGTCTGTCACCGAGGAGCCTTATTTCGACGGTGCACCCGCTGACGGCAAGTACTGCGTGCTGCGGCGACATTGATCCGCTCAACGCGCAGCAGGGGCAACCGTCAAGGCAGGTGCTACAATCTGACCTGGTCGGCAAAGGAGTCGGCTTGTACCAATATGGCGGCGGCAGTCGGTCTCCCCGGTGGCGAGAGGTTGTGAACCCGGTCAGGTCCG
>DDZY01000006.1:0-1231 GCA_002346525.1 Proteobacteria bacterium UBA2996 | reverse complement strand
GTCCGGAAGGAAGCAGCCGTAGCATCCGAATCGGGTGCCGGGGTCGGGCGGGCTGGCGCCGTCTCCATTGCTTCGGATCAGGATTTGGTTTTACGTGAAAGGCTTTACCGAGCCATGACCCCAGTCTTCCGGTTATGAGTTATCAGGCGCTTGCCCGCAAGTGGCGGCCTCGCCGTTTTGCCGATGTGGTTGGGCAAGACCACGTGGTCAATGCCTTGCGCAATGCGATCCGGCAGGATCGGGTGCACCATGCGTTTCTTTTCAGCGGGACCCGGGGTGTGGGCAAAACGACACTCGCCCGGATCCTCGCCAAGGCGGTGAACTGCGAACAGGGCCCGCAGGCCGAGCCGTGCGGTGAGTGCGGCGCCTGTCAGGGCGTAGACGAAGGACGGTTCATTGATCTCATCGAGATCGATGCCGCATCGCGAACCCGGGTCGACGATACCCGCGAAATTCTGGATAACGTCCAATATGCACCGACCCAGGGTCGGTACAAGATCTACCTCATTGACGAGGTGCATATGCTCTCCGGGCATAGTTTTAATGCCCTATTGAAGACGCTCGAAGAACCTCCATCCCATGTGAAATTCCTGTTAGCCACCACGGACCCCCAGAAACTGCCGGCGACGATTCTTTCGAGGTGCCTGCAATTCAACCTCCGCCTGCTGACGGCTCAGGAGATCAGTGGGCAACTTGAGACGATCGTGCGGGCGGAGGAGCTCAGCTTCGATGACGAAGGCCTGGATATTCTTGCCCGCGCCGCCGATGGCAGTATGCGGGACGGTTTGAGTCTCCTGGATCAAAGCATTGCGTTTGGTGATGGTTCGGTTACCGGCCAGGAAGTACGGGACATGCTGGGCATGATTGAGTCACATCATGTTGACGCCATCCTGCGCGCCTTAGCGGGGCAAGATGGCGCTGGGCTAATCGAAACCGTAGCGGGGATGGCTGAGCGCCCAATCGATTACTCAGGTGCACTCGATGTACTGCTAACGGTCTTGCACAATGTGTCGCTGTTTCAGATCCTCCCCGATGCGGTCGCGGCCAAGCAGGCAGATTCGGATCTGGTCAAAGAGTTGGCCTCGTCCCTGTCAAAGGAGGATGTGCAGCTTTATTATCAGATCGGATTAATGGGTAAACGTGATCTACCGCTGGCACCCGGTCCGGCTTCTGGCTTTGAAATGACAATGTTGCGGATGTTTACGTTCTCTCCGGACGCCGGAGACTGCGC